>URRZ01000060.1 GCA_900550385.1 uncultured Coriobacteriaceae bacterium
CCATTTGTTCATGGCCGACGCGAGTTTCCGCAGCTCGAGGAAGCGAGATAATCCCTATACTGGTTGACTGTCAAATTCCCTTTTCCAGATTCCCCGCCCTTCGGGTACGCGCCTGAACCGTACTGCTAGCAAGGGGGGTCCATGGAAACCTTCGAAGAGATTCTTTCCACCATCGATACCTTCGTATGGGGTCCGCCCCTGATCGCGCTCATCCTGCTGGGCGGCATCTTCCTGACCATCCGCCTGCGCGCCCTGCAGTTCCCGTGGCTGCCGCGCGCGTTGCGCTACACCTTCAGCAACGAGAAGGGCTCCGGGGGCGAGATCACCAGCTTCGCCGCCATGTGCACCGCGATGTCGGCAACCGTCGGCACGGGCAACATCGTGGGCATCGCCACCGCCGTGGTCACCGGCGGCCCGGGCGCGCTGTTCTGGATGTGGATGGCGGCGCTGTTCGGCATGGCGACCAAGTTCTCCGAGGGCCTGCTGGCCGTCAAGTACCGCACCACCGACAAGAACGGCCATGTGCTGGGCGGCCCGTTCTACTACATCGAGAACGGCATGGGCCCCAAGTGGCGCTGGCTCGCCAAGGTGTTCGCGTTCTTCGGCATGTGCGTCGGCCTGTTCGGCATCGGCACGTTCACGCAGGTGAACTCGATCTCCAGCGCGGTCGTGGGCTTCTTCGACCCCAGCAACGCCCACATGGTGGCCGTCCCGGTGATCGGCGTCGAGATCTCCGTCGCCGCCATCGTCGGCGGCCTGATCACCGCGATCTTCGCCGCGCTGGTCATCATCGGCGGCGTGAAGCGCATCGCGCACGTGTCCGAGCGCGTGGTGCCCGCCATGGTCGTGATCTTCCTGGTGTTCTCGTTCACGCTGATCATCTTCAACATCGAGAAGATCCCCGCTGCGTTCTACATCATCGTCACGCACGCGTTCGGCCTGCAGGCGTTCGGCGGCGGCATGCTGGGCGCCATCCTCATCGCCATGCAGCTGGGCCTGGCGCGCGGCATCTTCGCCAACGAGGCCGGCCTGGGCTCCGCCCCCATCGCCGCCGCGGCCGCTCAGACGCGCGAGCCGGCGCGCCAGGGCCTGGTGTCCATGACCCAGACGTTCATCGACTCCATCATCATCTGCTCGATGACCGGCCTCGCACTCGTGCTCACCGACACCTACGAGATCGGCCTCGAAGGCGCCGCCGTCACCACCGCGGCGTTCCAGGCAGGCCTGCCGTTCCTGCCGCCCGAGGTCGTGTCGTTCATCCTGATGGTGTGCCTGGCGCTGTTCGGTTTCACCACCATCCTGGGCTGGAACTACTACGGCGAGCGCTGCCTGGAGTACCTGAGCGGCCGCAACCAGAAGGCCGTGCTGGCGTACCGTTGGCTCTACATCGCCTGCATCTTCATCGGCCCGTACATGACGGTCTCTGCCGTGTGGACCATCGCCGACATCTTCAACGCGTGCATGGCCGTGCCCAACATGATCGCGCTGTTCGCGCTGTCGGGCGTGGTTGCCAAGGAAGCCCGCGACTACTTCCGCCGCCTGAAGGCAGCCGACGGCGACGAGAGCAAGATGGAGCCGCGCGCCGACGACTCCGAGGATTGGAAGGTGCCCAAGCCGGAGGGCGCGGGCGCGTAGGACGAACTGCGCAAACGCACCGAAAGGCTCTCGGCTAGGAGCCGTGCAGCACTTTCGGATTCGGAAAACGCCCGCTCCGATCGTTCGGGGCGGGCGTTTTTCGTTTTAGGTCTTGGCAGAACGCGGAACCGACCTCTGTCGCGGAACCGACCCCTGCTCCGCTCTCGCCGCCTCGACGTGAGAAAGAGACCGTCCCTTTTTCACATCGCCAGCTTGCCGATGAGCTTGCGGTAGATGCGGTCGCGGATCCATGGCTCGGTGGACAGGCGGATGGCGTCCTCCAGCGGAACCCAGCGCACGCCGCTGTTCTCGTCGGGCTTGATGCGGATCGGTTCGGCGGGGTCGGCGATCGCCAGGTACGTGACGTTGAGGTGCAGATGCGAGCTGACGTACGCGCCGCGCTTCTCGTGCCCATCGACGGTGAGCACCTCCAGGGAGTAGATGCCGCCCGGGCCGCACGGCTCCCCCATCATCAAGCGCGCGTGCGCGACGCCGGTCTCCTCCTGCAGCTCGCGCAACGCCACCGCCGCCAGGTCGCATTCACCGTCGGCATGCCCGCCTATCCAGCTCCACGAATCGTAGATGTTGTGGTAGACCAGCAGCGTCTGCTCGAACGCAGGATCGACAACCCAGATCGAGCAGGCCATATGCGCCAGCGCGCTGCGCTCGAAGCAGCCCGGCTCGGTATCGAGCGCATGCAGGATCACGCGCTTGTCCGCCGTCTCCTGCTCGTTGAACGGCTCGAACGCGGCGATCGAATCGCGCAGGGCGCGCCGAGCCTGCTCGCTTTTCGCGGGATCGGGATCTTTCCCCATCATGGATCGCCTCGCCTTCCGTCGTCGCTTGGTCGCCGCGCTGGACTGGAACGGGATCGGTTCCAACCGGCAGCCGATCCCGTTCCAGCCGAGCCAACGCTGGAACCCCATTCTGCGCCATCCGAGGCGATTCGAAAAGCGGCTTTCCCCGCGTGCAGCGCGAGCGGTATCATGGAACGGTTCGTATCGCCAAGACGGGAGGCATCATGAAGGTCCTGCTGATCAACGGCAGCCCGCACAAAGAGGGCTGCACTTACACCGCGCTGCGCGAGGTGGCCGACACGCTGGAGTCCGAGGGCATCGAGACCGAGTTCGCATGGGTGGGCGCCAAACCCGTCGCCGGCTGCATCGCATGCCGCAGCTGCACCGAAACCGGCAAATGCGTCTTCGACGACCAGGTAAACGAGATCGCCGCCAAACTCGACGAGATCGACGGCGTCGTGGTGGGCTCGCCGGTGTACTACGCCGGGCCGAGCGGCCAGATCCATGCGTTCCTCGACCGCCTGTTCTTCTCGGCCGGCGGCAAGTTCGCCGGAAAGGTGGGCGCATCGGTGGTGAGCTGCCGCCGCGGCGGCGCCAGCGCGGCGTTCGACGTGCTGAACAAGTACTTCGGCATGAACAACATGGTGGTCGCCACCTCGCAGTACTGGAACCAGGTCCACGGCAACGCTCCCGACGAGGTGCGGCAGGACGAGGAGGGCCTGCAGACCATGCGCACGCTGGCGCGCAACATGGTGTGGATCCTCAAATGCATCGAAGCGGGCCGCGCCGCCGGCATCGAGCTCCCCCAGCGCGAGCCGAAGATCAGCACGAGCTTCATCCGGTAGAGCGGATCTCGTCGACAGGCCAAAACGCAAGCAGAGGGTTGGGGATGCATGCCGCATCCCCAACCCCCTTTCGCTATGAGGCGACCCGCTCCAGCAGCTCGTCAGGTCTGCAGCAAAGCGCCTGCGCAAGCGCGACGACCGACTCGAAGTTGGCCTTGTTGATGCTCTTCTGGCGCTGCTCGTACTGCTGGATCGTGCGCGTCGGCACGCCGGACAGCTCGGCAAGGTCGGCTTGCGTGAGCCCGATCCGCCTGCGGCAGCGCCGCAGGTTCGTCTCGGGATGCGCCTGCCGATACAGCTCGTTCATGCGGTCGACGAAGCTGCGCACATCCATTTCATGGTAGGCGTAATAGAGATCCTCGAGGACTTCCATCGTCACCGCCCGCTCGATCTCGGCGAACGCCAGGCCCGTTTCCCACTGGTAATACGAAAGAGACCACCCGATCCAGTATTCCTTGCTCCCCCGCATCGCATGTCGAATCGCGACATCCCGCCGGATGCCGACCGTCTCCTCCAACACCATCAGGGCGAGCTCGATCCCGCTCCGCCCCATCACGATCGCCGGATCGCCTTCGCCGAACCGTCGTGCCAGGCCGGACTCGATGAACAAGCCTAGAAAATCCTGCGGAAGATAACCCATCCCATGCGCAGCGAAATCAAACGCCGCGCCCAACGTCGCCTGAGCCTTGGGACGCATCTCCTCATCGTAAGCGTGGATCATCGGGACCCACCTCCTCATCGAGAATCTGGAGGATGTAGAGATCGCCCGGCTCGCGCCGCTGCCTCTCGACATCAAAGTATTCTCGCCGCGCTCGCCGGTCCCGCTCGCTGTAACGGGGAAACCATTCGTCCCGAGAGACGAACTCGGCCCCTTGGAACGCCGCTCTGCCGAACGCCTCCTCGCTTTTCAGGACAACCTGCTCCCCAAGCGATCCCAAACGCATTGCGCGTGATAATTGGCGCAGGGAGATGAGGCCGTTGAGAAAATCCTGGGCAAACGAGAAATACGCGTCATCCGCCCGATACCCGCGGATGATATCCGCCTCCCGGTACGGCACGGGGAAACGCTCGATGAGGTACGCGCGCGCCTCGAACGGCAAGGCGGCGGGAAGATCGAACACGCGGTTTTGAAGCAGCACCGCCATCCAATGCAGAATCGTATAGCGGTCGCTGTTGAGGTCGAGCATGGTCAAACCCTCGGCATCGAGCGTGTAGCGGTTTGCATAGCCGTCGCGCCTGCCGCCCACCGCCCGCTCCTTCGCCATTTCCAAGTGCTCGGTGCAGTAGAAGCCCTGACCGTAATCGTTATGCGCACGGCCTCCACCGAAAAGAGGCTGCTCGATGATATGGTCGGAACCATGGAATAGCGTCATGACCGCCATAGGCACCTCCTCTGCTTGGATGATGCCAGTATAGCAAAAGTACTCCCAAAGGAGTACTTTTGCTAAGTATGACTTTTCGAGACGAACCGGCTAAGCCAGCCGCGCGGTGCCGACGGCCACCACGTGGCCGGCGGCGTCCTCGAAGACGCTCAGGGCATCGTCACGGCTGGAATACAGGTGGCAGAACGTGCTCGGGGCCAGCTTTCCGGGCGCCGTCGTCAAAGCGGAAGCGTTCGCATGGAGCCGTTCGCGCACGTCGCTCGCCAGACGGGCCGCCTCAGCGCGCTTGACGGCCTGCTCCTCGCCCCGGCGGGAGGCCCTGCCGCGGGCGCTCATTCCCAGCCTTCCGCAGCATGCCCCGGCCGGGGGATGACCCCGCCCGGGCCGGCATAGCCCACCCGCCAGAACACCAGGCCCTGCGCCGGCGCGTTCTCGCCGGCAGCCCGGCGATCGCGTGCCTCAAGAACCTCGCTCACCCATGACGGGTCGTGCGCGCCGCGCCCGACCAAGGCCAGCGTCCCCACGATGGTGCGCACCATCGAATGGAGGAAAGCGTTGCCCGTAACGCGTATGGCGACAACCTCCTCCTCGCCCATCATCGTGACGTTGTCGATGACGATGGCCGACACGTTGCGGCACGTCGGCTTCCCCTCGGCGGATGCCGCCATGCAGAAGCTCTTGAAATCATGCTCGCCTATCAGATGGGATGCGCCCTCCCTCATCGCCTCGACGTCCAAGGGCTTGGGAAGGTGCCACACCCTGTCGGCGATGAGCACCGGCCGCCAGTCGCCGGTGAAGATGAAGTAGCGGTATTCGCGCTCAACCGCGTCGAAGCGCGCGGAGAACCCCTCCGGCGCCTCCTGCACGGCGGACACCGCGATACGGTCGTCCACCAAAGCGTTCAGCGATCGCTTAAGGCTGCGGGCGGTTCGGGAGGCGAGCTCCTCTTCGGAAAGGTCGAAGCTCACCACCTGCCCGCGCGCATGCACGCCCGCATCGGTGCGGCCGGCGCACACCGTCTCCACCTCGCGGCGGAGCAGCGTGCGCAAGGCCGCCTCGAGCGAGCCCTGCACGGTGAGCTGGCCCGGCTGGCGCGCGAACCCGCTGAACGGCCTGCCGTCATAGGCAACCGTCAAAGCGATGGTATGTCGCACGTCCTCCATGGCATCCTTTCAACGAAACAGGGGGATGCGAAAAAGCGACTGTCCCTTTTTCGCATCAACCTTCGAGATAGAGCAAAAGTCAGCGAGGGCACTCCTGACGCCGGAGATCGTGGGGATCCCGCAGGCGTAGCGGCCTTTGGGCCGTGAGCCTGCGGGATCGCCGCGAGATTCGGTGCCAGGAGCGCCCGCAGCGTCGAGAGGTTCCGCTGATCGTCAGATCAGCGGACCACCACGTTGACCAGGCGGCCGGGAACCACGATGGCCTTCTTGACCTCCTTGCCGGCGATGGCCTGCTCGACGGCTGCCAAGCCGGCGGCGCGCACCTCGTCCTCGGGGGCGTCGGCGGCCACCATGATGCGGGCCTTCACCTTGCCGTTCACCTGGACGGCGATCTCCACCTCGTCGGCCTTGGCCATCTCGGGGTCGAACGCGGGCCACGCCTCGGAGTGCACCGAGCCCTCGCGGCCAAGCGCGGCGTGCCACAGCTCCTCGGCCCAATGCGGGGCGATGGGCGCCATCAGCTTCACGAGCGTCTCGGCCAAGTCGATGTCGAACGCCTGGGCGTGATCGCACGAGCGGCGCTGCTCAAGCGACGTCTTGCGCAGGTAGTCGCCCACCGCGTTGGACAGCTCCATGATGGCGGCGATGGCGGTGTTGAAGTTGTTGCGGTCGAAGTCCTCGGCCACCTTGCCCACCACGCGATGGCGCTCGCGCAGCACGGTCTTGGCGACCTCGTGGGCCTGCTCGGTGGAAACCTCCTCGCCGGCGAACAGCGTCTCATCGTCGGCGGCGCCTGCCAGGTCGAACACCTGGCGCCACACGCGGTTGAGGAACTTGTAGATGCCCGCCAGGCCGTCCTCGTTCCACAGCTTCTCCTTGTCCGGAGGGCCCATGAACAGCATGGTGGCGCGCACAGCATCGGCGCCGTAACCGGCGATCATGTCCTCGGGCGACACGACGTTGCCCTTGGACTTGCTCATCACGTCGCCGTGCGAATCCAGCACCATGCCCTGGCACAGCAGGTTCTTGAACGGCTCGTCGAAATCCAGCATGCCCGCATCGCGCAGCACCTTGGTGAAGAAACGGCTGTACAGCAGGTGCAGGATGGCGTGCTCGATGCCGCCGATGTACTGGTCCACCGGCAGCCAGTGGTTGGCGTCGGCCGGATCGAACGGCGCCTGGTCGTTGTGCGGATCGGTGTAGCGCATGTAGTACCAGCTGGAGCACGTGAACGTGTCCATGGTGTCGGTCTCGCGACGGGCCGGGGCGCCGCACACGGGGCAGGTGCACTTGGCGAACTCCTCGTGCGTTGCCAGCGTCTCGCCGGCGGACAGGTCGATGTCCTCGGGCAGCATCACGGGCAGGTCCTCCTCGGGCACCGGCACCACGCCGCAGTACTCGCAGTGGATGGCCGGGATGGGGTTTCCCCAGTAGCGCTGGCGGCTGATCAGCCAGTCGCGCAGGCGGAACTCCACCTTGCGGCGGCCGGTGCCGGCCGCTTCCAGGTCGGCGACGATGGCCGCCTCGCCGTCGGAATGCTTGCCGCCCACCATGCCGGTGTACTTGCCGGACTGCACCAGGATGCCCTCGGCGGCGTAGGCAGCTTCCCAATCAACGGACGTCACCACGCGACCCTGCTCGTCCTTGAGCTGGGGATACAGCGGATCGTCCTCGCCCAGGATGATGGGGATGATGGGCAGGTCGTACTTGCGGGCGAACTCGAAGTCGCGCTGGTCGCCGCAGGGCACGGCCATGACCGCGCCGGTGCCGTAGTCGGCCACCACGTAGTCGGCCACCCACACGGGCACCTGCTCGCCGTTGATGGGGTTTATCATGTAGCGGCCCGTGAACACGCCGTGCTTCTCGCGGTCGCCCTGGGCGCGCTCGACGGCGCTCACCTTCTTGGCGGCCTCGGCGAACTCCATGACTTCCTGCTCGCGCTCGGTGCCGGACACCAGGTCATGCAGGCCGGCGTATTCGGGCGCCAGCACGAAGAAGCTGCAGCCGAACAACGTGTCGGCGCGGGTGGTGAACACGGTGATCTTGGTCTCGGCGTCCTCCTTGCCCTCGAGCGGGGCCAGCGTGAAGTCCACCTCGGCGCCCTCGGAGCGGCCGATCCAGTTGGCCTGCTGCTGCTTGACGCGCTCGGGCCAACCGTCCAGCTGGTCCAAGTCGTCCAGCAGCTCCTGGGCGTAGTCGGTGATCTTGAAGTACCACTGGGTCAGGTCGCGCTTCTCCACCTCGGAGTCGCATCTCCAGCAGCGGCCCTCGGTGACCTGCTCGTTGGCCAGCACCGTCTTGCAGCCGGGGCACCAGTTCACCGGGCTGTTGCGGCGCTCCACCAGACCGCGCTTCCAGAACTGCAGGAAGATCCACTGGCCCCAACGGTAGTACTCGGGGTCGCACGCCACCACGGTGCGGTCCCAATCGTAGCTGAAGCCCATGCGCTTGAAGCTGGCCTTCTGCGTCTCGATGTTGGCGTAGGTCCACTTGGCGGGATGGCTGTGGTGCTTGATGGCCGCGTTCTCGGCCGGCAGGCCGAACGCGTCCCAGCCCATGGGGTGCAGCACGTTGAACCCGCGCATGCGCGAATAGCGGGCGATCACGTCGCCGTAGGTGTAGTTGCTCACATGCCCCATGTGGATGTCGCCGGAGGGGTACGGGAACATCTCCAGCACGTACTTCTTGGGCTTGGAGTCGTCCTTCTCCACCTTGTTCTGGCCGGTTTCCTCCCACACCTTCTGCCAGCGGGGCTCCAACTCATGCGGGTTGTACTGTTTCATGGTGACAGCTTTCTTCGCGGTGCCTGACATCCTGTTTCGCCGCAGTCCGTGCCAAAGGACGGGAGCCCGCCCCCGTCGTGGCGCCACGAACCGCAACTTGCATTCGCAACGCTTCATTATATAGGCAGATGGGCCCGATGCGGGGACGGAGGCGCCAGCTTCCGATGGATATGCATCCATTTAAAATCGGTATCGAGATAATGATATAATTCGAATATCTTGAATCGGAGCATCATGAGGAGGGATTCCCCATGCCGACCATCATCCCTTCGGCGGATCTGCGAAACCGCTACGCCGAAATCGAGAAGCTCGCAAAGGAAACCCGCGAGCCCATCTACCTCACGAAGAACGGACGGGGCAGCCTCGTCTTCATGGATATCGACGCCTTCGAATCGTATCAGGTCGACATCGCCTGGAAGCGCTATGCGGAGCAGGCGCTTGCGGAAGCCGAAGAGCATGAGCGTTCCGGCGCCGCCGTCTACACGGATGTCGAGACGGCTTTCGAAGAGCTTCTATCCGAACCCTTCGAGCACGCCGACGCGCCCGGCGCGCAACGCGGTCCCGGGCTGGCAGTCCATGCTTCGGCGTAAAGTCCTCCTGCTCGATGACGCGATGGAAGACCTGAGGGAGATCCGCGCGTACGTGTATCGAGCATCCCGTTCCGAGCAGGTGGCGAACTCCTATTTGAAGAAGATCCGAACCCGCTTGAGATCCCTTGAATACACAGCGGAGGCGCAGCCGCGTTTCTACCGTTCCGACGGAACGGATTCCGGCTACCGCTTCATCCCCGTCGAGAGGCATGTCGCATTCTTCGCCTTGGAAGATGGCGAGGTCCATGTGAAGCGCGTGCTCCATCAGCGCATGGACGGCGGCTTCTGGATCGGCAGGATGTAGCACGCCGCCGAATCGGCGTCGGCGGCGCAGCCGGGCGCCGGCGACGTCTCGCTTTAACCGGCGTAGTACTGGCGCGCCAGGCGGTAGATCGCCTTGGTGAACGTCATGTTGAAGGCGCGGTCGTCGATGTAGATGCGCTTGTCCTTGTAGTAGTCGAAGAACTCCGCCGCCAAAGCCTCGATCTCCTCGTCGGTGGCGCCCTCCGGGATCGCCGGCGGCATGACGCCGAACATCAGCTGGTCGCTGTACTCCGCCGCCAGCTTGCGCTTGTCGTTGAGCTCCTGGCCGTTCCACATATCGGCCCCGGCCTTGATCATCAGCGGGACGTTGGGCTCGTTCATGCCGCAGCTGTGGAACTCGAAGAAGGCGCCCTTGTCGTGGACGTGCTTGACCAGGCGGCTCAGATGCGGCACCACCATCTCGTCGATCGTCTGCACGCTGAAGAACGGGGCGTTCTGGGTGCCCCAGTCGTCGTGCCACAGGAACAGCTCGGGCTGGTAGGCATCCCATGCATGGTCCACCACCTTGATGTACAGGTCGGTCAGCGCCTCGAAGAACTCGTGCACGGCGTCCACGCAGTCCTCGTCGATCATCGAGATGGCGGCCTCGTCCACCTCCAGAACCGACATCAGGCGCTCCCAGTACCCCGTGGTCATGCGGAACGTCAGGAAGCGCTCCGGATCCTTGAACGAGGCGTTGATGCGCGCGCTTTCCTCCCAATCGTAGGAATCGACGTCGGGGAACTCCAGGTCGCGCCAATCGTTGATGTCGTCCAGCGGAGCCGCGCCGGGGCGGTTGGTGGCGCCGCGGACCTTGTCGTCGTAGACCCATTCGACCCCGAACCAGCCGATGGGGTTGTACTCCTCGGGCTTCAGCGCGCCCAACGCGTCGGTCGCCATGCGGCGCGCGATGGCGTCAGGCAGGATGCGCGGCGAGAACGCCTGCGTGTCGGAGACGAACGGGATCCAGCAGGGGGTCTCGTGGCGAAGGACGCGCAGCAGGTTCTCCTTGGGGGTGATGGGGGTGTTGAACCGGGGCTTCGTGGGCGAATAGGGGTACGAACCCGATTTCTCGCCGATGACTTCCAGCTCGCTCTCGTCGAATGGTTGCATGGTGGCAACCCTCCTTCCGATCTTCGCCTGCGGCGCCTGGATCGCAGCCCGCGTCGCCTCTGCTCCAACAGCGAGAAGGATACCAGCCCTCAACCCCCGAGGATTCGGGCGCGTTGCATATGGCGACCGGCTCCGGTAGTGCGTTTCGCACGAAAGGTGCCCCGGGAAGCCGCGGAGGGATCGACGCAGATGGCGGCCTCGCTTTGGAAGTGGGCATTTCGGGTCGAAGGGAAGGCGGAGGGGCGCCCCGCCCGGCCGATGCGCCGAAAACGCCGCCGCCCCCTCGCCAACGGCCGCACGCCGACGGTGGACGAAATGCACACGCGATCCCGCCAAGTCTGTGCAATTTTCGCCAGCGCTCCCAAAACGCCCGCCGCACGAGGTCCCCTGCCGGGCGCACCGAAGGGCCGGCTTTCGCCCGTTTTGCCGTTTCGCCTGATGAGCGACCCTTGCGCCCATCAGGCGCTGCTGGCGTTATGCGATTCGCGCGCCCGGTCAAAACGATTCCGAATACCCCTTGAAAGGATTCCGAATACGATTCAATCGATGTCGTTCCGGCATGCCGAATTACAATACCGAGATGCTAGTATTTGATCACCGCCAACTAGGGAAAGGGACGCTATGGAACTAGGAGATACGCTGCCGATTTGGAGCATCATCCCCTTCGTGGGCATGCTTCTGTCGATCGCCATCTTCCCGCTCGTCAAAGGCGAATGGTGGGAGAAGCACCAGCTGCACGTCGCAGCGTTTTGGGCGTTGGTGTTCCTAGTGCCCTTCACGGCGGTGTACGGATTCGGCGTGACCTACGAGCAGCTGCTCGAATCGGTCGTGGTGGATTACATTCCCTTCATCGTCCTGCTGCTCGGCCTGTTCGTCGTGACCGGCGGCATCCATGTTGTGGGAACCATCAAAGGATCCACGCGCAATAACGTCATCATGCTGGCAATCGGCACGTTCCTGGCAAGCTGGATCGGCACCACCGGCGCCGCCATGCTGCTCATCCGCCCCGTGCTGCGCGCGAACATCTGGCGCAAGCACAAGGCGCATATCGTGGTCTTCTTCATCTTCCTGGTCGCCAACATCGGCGGCTGCCTGACCCCGCTCGGCGATCCGCCGCTGTTCCTGGGATACCTGCGCGGCATCCCGTTCTTCTGGACGCTGGAGCACATCTGGCCCCTGCTGCTGCTCAACACGGTGCTGCTTCTGGGCATCTACGTCCTCATCGACCGTCACTTCGTGAAAAAGGAAGGCAAAGAGGGTCTCGAGCGCTTCGAATTGCTGGATGCCGCAGACGAGCGCACCCCCATCCGCATCGAAGGCAAGCGCAACATCATCTTCCTCGCCATCATCATCATCGCCGTGATCCTGAACGGATCCATTCCGCAGGTTGACGCGTTCATCGATCCCGCCACGGGCTCGACGTTCGGCATCTGGCTTTCCAGCCATGTGCATCTGGGCATGGAGTACTTCATCCAGATCGCGCTGATCCTGTTCGCCGCAGCGCTTTCGATGAAGTTCACGCCCAAGCCCGTGCGCGAGTCCAATCATTTCGAGTGGGGCCCCATCGCGGAAGTGGCGAAGCTGTTCATCGGCATCTTCATCACGATGATTCCCGCGCTGGCCATCCTGCGCGCGCACGGAGCGGATCTCGGCATCGACACACCGCTGGAGTTCTTCTGGGCGACCGGTGCCCTCTCCAGTTTCCTGGACAACTCCCCCACCTACGTGGTGTTCCTCACTGCGGCAGGCTCGTTGGGAGTGGAAGGCGGCGCGGCGGCGGTGCTCACCACGGTGGGCGCGGTTGCCCCCGAGATCCTGCTGGCGATATCCGCGGGCGCCGTGTTCATGGGCGCCAACACCTACATCGGCAACGCCCCCAACTTCATGGTGAAGAACATCGCCGAAAGCGCCGAAGTGAAGATGCCCAGCTTCTTCGGCTACATGGGCTGGTCGCTTTGCATCCTCATACCCGTGTTCATCATCGACACGGTGATATTCTTCCTGTAGCATCGCCGACCCGATCCGCCTGCCTCCCGAGCCCCGCCGCGCACCGTCGCTGCGGGGCTCGGCGTTTTCCGCGATGCCTTCCGCCGATGCCGTCGGCGCCTCCGCCGCATCCGCAAGCCCGTTGGGACGATTGTATGGCTTCCCCGTGTTCGAATCGTGAGGGGGCGGACCCGACGGTATAATCGCTAGGAACGACACGCGCCCACAGGCGCACCACCTGCGAGGAGGCACGGCGGCGGCATGCCGCGCAAACCATGACGGAAACGCCGAATAGGGAAAACGACAGCGCGGACGCGTCCGGCGGACGCCGCGAGCGGGAAGCCGGATACGGCGCGCCGCGCCATGCCGCGCGCGCGGCGGGCAACCGTCCCGAGCAGGCGCCGTCGTACCGCCACGCCCCCCGCACCAGCACCCCGGAGGAGACGAAGCGCCGCTTGAAGGCGCAGAGCAGGCGCGCCGCCTCGAAAAACCCCCTATCCAAGAAGATCGCCGCTGCGCGGAACCCTCTTCCGGGAGAAAGGGCCCCGCAGCGCGCCGCTGCCGACGGCGCCGGACGCGGCGGCTTCGGGGGGCGCCGCAGCGCGCCGAAGGGGCAGGTGCGGACCCACAAGCCGATCTTCCTGGCGCGCGCCATCAGCAGCTGGTGGGACCGCCTGCTGGGGATCGTCATGG
Source organism: uncultured Coriobacteriaceae bacterium (assembly GCA_900550385.1). Lineage (GTDB taxonomy): Bacteria > Actinomycetota > Coriobacteriia > Coriobacteriales > Eggerthellaceae > Aphodovivens. Next base: position 13,291 of record URRZ01000060.1, read on the forward strand.
AGGGCAAGCTCGACGAGCAGCGCGACATGTACGCCTCGCATCGCACCACGCGCGACTACGTGTGGAACTCGGTGGGCACCGGTCTTTGGGGCATGGGGTGCCCCCTGCTCACCATCGTCTGCA
>URRZ01000061.1 GCA_900550385.1 uncultured Coriobacteriaceae bacterium
AGGCTCGCCCCCGGCGGCCCCGCGCGCGGCGACGCGCCGCGCAGCCGCAGCCCGGCCCGCGCGCGGCCTTCCCGTGGGCGCCATCGCGTTCGTCGTCACGCTGGTCGCCATCGTCGCCATCCTGGGCTTCGCCCTCTCCACCTGCACGGCCCGCGACACCGCAGGCCGCAGCACGCCCTACGCCAGCCCCTACGACTGGAGCAGCCTGGACTGGGGCAGCGGCCGGCCCGTGTACTACCAGGACGGGCAGCCCGCCTCGCGCATCGGCGTGGACGTGTCCGACCACCAAGGCTACATCGACTGGGACGCCGTGGCGTCGGACGGCATCGATTTCGCCATCGTCCGCGCGGGGAACCGCGGCTACACCGAAGGCTCCCTGTCGCAGGACCAGTACTTCGAGCACAACATCGACGGCGCGCAGGCGGCAGGGCTCGACGTGGGCGTGTACTTCTTCTCGCAGGCGGTGAACGCCGACGAAGCACGCGAGGAAGCCCAGTTCGTCCTGCGCCTGCTGGCGGGCCGCTCGCTGCAGATGCCCGTCGCGTTCGATCACGAGCCCATCACCACCGGCGCCGTCGGCCGGGCCGACGATATTTCCAGCGAGGAGCTGACCGCCTGCGCGCGGGCGTTCTGCGAGATCATCGAGGATGCGGGCTACGACGCCATGGTGTACGGCAACCGCCAGGACATGGCGCGCTTCTCCTCCCTGGACGGCAGCGCCGAGGCGGCGGAGCAGCTTGCGGCGCAGCTGGAAGGCCGCAGCGTCTGGCTTGCCGAATACGACGTCGGCGCCCCCAGCGCGCCCTTCGACTTCACGATTTGGCAATACACCAACAGCGGGCAGGTCGCCGGCATCGATACTGCGGTAGACTTGAACATCCTGCTGCCGCAACGGTAGGCGCGCGTTCCGGTTTCGGAGGACGGATCTCGCGCGCGGCGCCCGCGGCTGCGTCCTGCTCGGCAAGGCTGCGCAGGGCGCAGCCGTTCGGCCGCATGGAGCGGGATCGGGCGAGCCGGAAAGCCTGCTCGGCAAAGACCGCATCATGCGAGGCAGGGGCTTCGCCCGAGCACGCGCCCCGCCCTCCCCCGAAACCGGAACCTGAAAGGCCCGCAAGCCAACCCGATCCAGAGAGGCACGCATGACCGACGCACCCTCGCAGCCCGAACCCGTCCTTAGCGCCGCCGGGCGCCCCTTGCCGCGCCGCTGGCTGGCGATCATCGCCACCATCTGGGCCGGCCAGGCCGTCTCGATGGTGACCAGCTACGCGGCGGGATACGCCGCCGTCTGGTACGTCACCGAAACGACCGGCAGCGCCTTGGCGCTTTCGCTCATGACCATCTTCGCCATGCTGCCCACGGGGCTGCTCTCCCCGTTCGGCGGCGTCATCGCCGACCGCTTCAACCGCAAGACGGTCATGATCGCCTCCGATTTGGGCGTGGGCGTTGTGTCGCTCGCGCTGGGATTCCTCATCCTCGCAGGGGACGTGTCCCTCGCGCTCATCGCGCTGTTCGCGGCGGCACGCAGCATCGGCCAGGCATTCCACAGCCCCGCGATGATGGCGACCCTGCCGCTGCTCGTGCCCGACAAGCACCTCATGCGCATCAACACGCTCGACCAGCTGCTCATGTCGATCGTCTCCATCGGCGCGCCCGCGTTCGGCATCCTGCTGTACACCACGATCGGCTTCCACTCCGTCATGTTCCTCGACTTCGTCGGCGCGCTGGCGGCAGTCGCCGGCCTGATGCTGGCGAAGATCCCGAACGTGCGCGATGAGGAAGCCGCCAACCAGCACGTCCTGGCCAACCTGCGCGACGGCTGGCGCGCGCTGGCCGCCAAACGCGGGCTTTTGATGGTGATGGCGGCGGTGACGCTGGGCACGATGATATTCTCGCCGCTGTCGGCGGTGTACCCGCTGATGACCTACAGCTATTTCGGCGGCGACGGGTTCATGGCGTCCATCACCGAGGCAACCTGGGGCATCGGCATGATCATGGGATCCGGCATCATCATGGCGTGGGGCGGCGGCAAGCGCTTGGCGCTGCTGATGGTGGTCGCCTGCATCTCGACCGGAATCATCACCATCGCCTGCGGCCTGCTGCCTCCCGATGCGTTCCCCGTCTTCGCGGCGCTCTGCGGGCTCATGGCCATCCCCTGCTCGTGGTTCAACGCGCCCACGATGACGCTCGCCCAACGCAACGTGCCCGAGGAGAAGCTTGGCCGCGTGATGGGGCTCATGACCGCGGGGTTCGGCCTGGCCTCGCCCATCGGCGTCGCCTTGGGCGGCGCGCTCGCCGAGGGCATAGGGGTGGCGCCCTTCTTCATCGTGGACGGCGCCCTGTGCATCATCCTCGGCGCCGCGATGTACCTGCCCAAGGAGATACGCGCGCTGGACAAGGGCGAATAGCGGGATTCCGTCCGATGCCCCGCCAAGCGACGAAAGGCGAGGGGCTGCATCCTTGAAGAGCGCCCGTTTTTTCGCGTGATGCCGCCCGATCGCGCCTGCCCCAACCCGCCCGCTGCAATGGCGCGGAATTTTACCCCTGCATGACACAAGCCCGGCAAATACGGTCTACCATGGATTCCAAGCTGCATCCAACTGCGAACCCTTGGACAACGAAGCCGCAAAGACCGAAAGCGTGAACCCATGGACTTCCAACGCCCTCCCTACAAAGACGAAGTTCAGTACATGGGCGACATGCTGCACGGCAGGCGCAAGGTCGACGCGCTTATCATCGTGGCGGCCACCCTCGTCGGAGCGGTGCTGGGCGTGGTCATCGGCTTCGCCGGCAACGCCGCGAACGACGAGGCGCCCGATGCCGGGTTCATCCTGGGGTGCGCTGCCATGGTCGCGGTCGCCTTCGCCGTGATAACCGGGCTGATGCTCGCAAGCCTGCGCACCATCGTCGCCATCTGCAAAGCATGGCTTCCCGCGCGGATCATCACGGGCGTGGTGTGCGTGCTCGAGCTTTTCAACATCGCCAAAAGAACGATAGTCTGGATGATCGACCCTTCCCGCATCCTGATGGACGTGGCGATGGGCCTGATGCTCCTCGCGTTTGGCATCCTGTTCCTCCTGCTGGGGCTGCGCCTACTGTTCGGGATCTACTGCATGGCAACCGGCAAGGACGACGAGGAGATAACCGCCCGCTACATCGCCGCCCAAGGAAAGAAGCGGTTCTAGCGAGGAGATGCCCCGGCTCGGATGCGCCTCCCCAATTAACGCATTTTTTGGATATTCAAGTCAAAAGTCGCGATATTTGGGGCCTATCGTTTGCCCGTGCAGCACATACCCAACGGGAGAATAACCTTGAACAGGTGATTCGCAGATCGAGCAGAAAGCCGCTTTTCAACAAAAGGCATTCTGTGAACAAATAACGTCGAAATGCACGATTCCGGCCTGCCTGCTCCCCAAATAACGACATTTTTGGCTCAATTATCCAAAAAATGCGTTAATTGGGGATGCCTCACCATCCGGAACGCGGCAACGCGCTTGGAACCATAGGTAACCTTCAGTCGCCTACGACTTGCGGGTTCCTACAACCTGCGGCCGCCTCAGCATGCTGTCGCCTCCGACCCGCAGTCGCCTGCAACCTGCGGCCGCCTACGACCTGCGGCTGCCCCCGTATGCGGCGTGCTTGCGGTTGCCGTACGCGCTTCCTTTACGGGCCGTGCGCTTCAGGTCTTTCAGCACGTCCTCCTCGGAGGACCCCTCCACGCTTGCGCGCAACTTGACCACTTGGTCGCGCAAGCGCGCGGCCTCCTCGAAGTCCATGTCGCGCGAGGCGGCGGCCATGTCGTCCTCCATCGACGAGATGATGCGCAGCACTTCTTCGCGCGACAGCTCGGCCAGCTCCTTGTTCACCTGCTCGGCGGTGGTGCCGCCCACCTCGTCGGTGACGTAGCCCATGATGTCGTTGATGGCTTTGCGGATGGTCTGCGGCTCGATGCCGTGCTCCTCGTTGTAAGCCATCTGGATCTCGCGGCGGCGGCGCGTTTCGGTGATGGCGCGGTCCATCGAGTCGGTGATCTTGTCGGCGTACATGATCACCTGGCCCGACACGTTGCGCGCAGCGCGGCCGATGGTCTGGATGAGGCTGCGGTGGTTGCGCAGGAAGCCTTCCTTGTCGGCATCAAGGATGGCAACGAGCGACACCTCGGGCAGGTCGAGGCCCTCGCGCAAAAGATTGATGCCCACCAGCACGTCGAATTCGCCGCGGCGCAGGTCGGACAGGATCTCCACGCGCTCGAGCGTGGCGATGTCGGAATGCATGTAGCGTGCGCGGACGCCCTGGTCGAGCAGATGATCGGTCAGATCCTCCGCCATCTTTTTGGTGAGCGTGGTGATGAGCACGCGCTCGTCGCGGGCGGCGCGCTCCTTGGCCTCGTCGATGATGTCGTCGATCTGGCTGGCGCTCGTGCGCACGATGATCTCGGGATCCAGCAGGCCCGTGGGGCGGATGATCTGCTCGACCTCCTGCTGCGTGACCTTCTCCTCGTAATCGCCCGGAGTGGCCGACACGTAGATGAACTGCGGCACGCGCTCCTCGAACTCGTCGAAGCGCAGCGGGCGGTTGTCCAGGCAGCTGGGCAGGCGGAACCCGTGCTCGGCCAGCGTGACCTTGCGGGAACGGTCGCCCTCGTGCATGCCGCGGATCTGCGGCACCGTCACATGGCTCTCATCGATGATGCACAGGAAATCATCGGGGAAATAGTCGATCAGCGTGTAGGGCGGCTCGCCGGGTTGGCGCCCGTCCAAGTGGCGCGAGTAGTTCTCGATGCCGCTGCAAAAGCCCATCGTCTCGAGCATCTCCAGGTCGTAGTTCACGCGCATCTCGAGCCGCTGCGCCTCGAGCAGCTTGCCCTCGTCCTTGAACTGCTGCAGGCGCTCGCGCAGCTCCTCGCGGATCGTCTTGAGCGCATGGTCCATCTTGGGACGCGCCGTCACGTAGTGCGACGCCGGCCACACGGGCAGCGCCTCGTAGGTGCCCAGCACCTCGCCCGTGACGTTGTCGATCTCGGCGATCTCCTCGATCTCGTCGCCCCAGAACTCCACGCGGATTGGGTTGTCGGCGTACGGCGGGAAGATGTCGAGCGAATCGCCGCGCACGCGGAACGTGCCGCGCTTGAGCTCGTAGTCGTTGCGGTCGTACTGGATGTCGATGAGCTCATGGATGACATCGTCGCGATCGGCTTCCTTCTGCTTGTCGAGGAACACCGCCATGCCCGCGTAATCCATGGGGCTGCCGATGCCGTAAATGCAGCTCACCGACGCCACCACCACGCAGTCGCGCCGCGAGAGCAGCGCGGAGGTGGCAGCGTGGCGCAGCTTCTCCACCTCCTCGTTGATGGAGGCGTCCTTCTCGATGAACGTGTCGGAGGAGGGCACGTAGGCCTCGGGCTGGTAGTAGTCGTAGTAGGAGACGAAGTAGACCACCGAGTTGTCGGGGAAGAACTCGCGCAGCTCGCTTGCCAGCTGGGCGGCGAGCGTCTTGTTGGGCGCCATCACGAGCGTCGGCTTCTGCACCGCCTCGATGGTTTTTGCCATCGTGAACGTCTTTCCCGAGCCCGTCACGCCCAAAAGCGTCTGGTAGCGCAGGCCGCGGCGGACGCCGTCGGCGAGCTTCTCGATCGCCTGGGGCTGATCGCCCGCCGGCTCGTAGGGCGAGACCACCTTGAACGGCGTGTTGGCCAGGCGCACCTCGGGAAGCTTGCCCTCCATCGCCACGCCTTCAAGATTGGAAAGATGGGACATGATGCGCGCCTCCTAGCCTTCGGGCAGACGGTCGTGGTTGATCACCTGGGAGAACAGGCGGCGCAACTCGGCCGGATCGTCGGTCTGGCCCAGCGCCCACATCGTCTTGGCCACCAGCGCCTCGGTGGACATGTCGCCGCCGTGCAGGATGCCGGGATGGTCCATGTAATCGCGCCCGACCTCGTACACGCCCAAATCGAGGCCCTCCTCGGGAACCTGCGTGGTCAGCACGAGCGTGTGGCCCGCGTCCACCCAGTCGAAGATCGCGCGCTTGTAGGAAGCGTCATCGTATTCGGGGATGCCGCCGATGCCGAACGTCTCCATGATCACGGCGTCGTAGCTGTCGGCGAGCACGTCGAAGATGCCGGGATCCATCTCCGGCGTGAGCTTGAGCACGAACACGCGCTCGTCGAGCACGTCGTAGAAGCGCGGCGCATCGCCCCCGGAAAGCGGGCGGCCCGCGCGGATGATGCGGCTGTTGCGGATGAGCGCGACCGTGGGGAAGTTCAGGCTGATGAACGCGTTATCGCTCATGGTGCGCTGCTTGCGGGCGCGCGTGCCGGCGATCACCTGGCCGCCGAACACCACCGACACGTCGCGCGAGAGGTCGTCGGCCGCGTAGAGCAGGCTGTGGTACAGGTTCACCTTCGCATCGGTGAAGGGGTTGGCCATGGGACGCTGCGAGCCGGTGAGCACGATGGGCTTGGGGCTGTCTTGGATGAGGTAGGACAGCGCCGCGGCGGTGTAGGCCATCGTGTCGGTGCCGTGCAGGACGACGAACCCGTCGAAGGCATCGTAGCGTTCGCGGATGGCGGCGGCGATGCGCAGCCAGTCGCGCGGGCGCATGTTGGTGCTGTCGATGTTCATCGGCTGCACGATCTCGAAATCGCACACGTTGTTGATCTCGGGAACGTAGCCGACAAGCTCCGCCCCCGTGAGCGCCGGCGCGAGCCCCCGCCCGTCCTCCATGGAGGCGATGGTCCCGCCGGTGGCGATGATGAGGATGTTTTTGCGCATAATCGAACCTTCTTCGAATGTGCCGCGTCGGGCGCGCGGCTCGTCACGACCGCTCTTCGGCAGACGGCGCCCGCCATGGAAGCGGCGTCACGCAAACAAAGGGGCCGCCCGACCGGCAGCCCCTCCGCAAGCGAAATCGGCCTACCCCGACCCTACCCCAGCTTGAAGCCGCGCGCCTTGTAGTCGTGCCACCAGAGGGTCACCTGATTGCGCAGCTCCTCGGGAGTGCCGTCGTTGTTGAACACGACGTCGGCCTCGTCGATGCGCGCGGCGTCGGTGATCTGGCGGGCGATGCGGCGGCGGACGTCGTCCTCATCCCAACCCGCGGCGACGGCGCGCTCGATGCGCGTGTCCAGCTTCGCCAGGATCGCGATCACCACGTCGGCGTTGTTCATGAAGCCGATCTCGCGGTTCTTGAACACGGAGTACTCGACCACCACCGCCTCGTGGCCCTCCTGCTCCAGCTTGTCGACGATCTGCGTGTAGGCGTCCTCGATGCGCGGCAGCGTGATGCGGTTGAGCGTGCGCGTGTCGTAGGGGCTCACGAACGCCTTCGCGGCGAGCGCGCGGCGCACGACCTCGCCGTCCTCGTCGAACACGTCGTCGCCGAATGCCTCGCGCAGCTCTTCCTTGACGATGTCCCATTTCAGGACCTCGTGGCCCACGACGTCCAAATCGATGAAAGGCAGGCCCTCGTCCACCAGCGCCTTGCGTGCGGTCGACTTGCCGGCGCCCATGCCGCCGATGATGAACAGCTTCTTCATGCCTGCTTTACCTCCTCGATCATGCCGCCGCCCAAGACGGTGGAGCCTTCGTAGAACACCGCATACTGACCTGGCGCCGTGGTGGGCTGCGCGCTGCGCAAACGGACGCGCACGCGGTCTTCGCCTTCGGGTTCCATGATACACGCTACCCCCCGGCTGCGATACCGGAGTTTCACCATCGCCTCGCGGGCGGAATCCAAACGCTCGAACGCCTGCCAGTTCGCTCCACCCACGGTGACGCCCCCGATCCTCGCCTGGTCAGCCGTTCCGATGACCAGCTCGCGCGTTGCGGGGCGCTTCCCCACCACGTAGTACGGCTCTGGCCCTGCCACGCCGATGCCCTTGCGCTGCCCCACCGTGAAGCTGAACAGGCCGTCGTGGGATCCCTTCACCGCACCGTCCACGTCCACGATGGCCCCCGGCTCGTCGGCCACGCCGCGTTCACGGAGGAAGTCGCGGTAGTCGCCGGGGATGAAGCAGATATCCTGGCTTTCGGGCGCCTCCGCCGCCGGCAGTCCCATGTCCGCCGCCAGCACGCGCACCTCGGCCTTGGTCAGAGCCCCCAGCGGCAGCACCAGCCGCGCAAGCTGCCCCTGCGCAAGGAGCGCCAGCATGTAGCTTTGATCCTTGCGCTCGTCCAGCCCGGCCTTCACCACGAAGCGCCCGTTTTCTGAAAGCTGCGCGATGCGCGCGTAATGGCCGGTGGCGACCTTGCCGCAGTCCAGCTGGTCGGCAACCTCCAAAAGGGCCGGCAGCTTGCAGGAGGCGTTGCATCCCACGCACGGGCTGGGCGTGAGCCCCTCGGCGTAGGCGCGGACGAACGGCTGCACCACGCGCTCCTCAAACGCAGCCGTGCAGTCGGCCACGGCATGCCGGATACCCAGCACGTCGCACACCCGCGCGGCGGCCTCCGCGTCGACGCGCGCGGCCTCGTCGTCGCGGAAGAGGCAGGTGACGCCCACCACCTCGTAGCCGGCGCGCTGCAGCAGCGCCGCCGCTACCGAGCTGTCCACCCCGCCGCTCATGCCCAGGGCGACGCGCCCGGCGCCCTGACTGGAGCCCAGCACGTCCGCCGCAACCGTTTTCCCGCTCATGCCCACCGCCTTCTTCGCCCTCTACAGCTGGCTCACCAGGCTGTCGGTCTCGCGCGCGATGCGGATCTCCTCGTCGGCGGTGACCACGCAGATCTTGATGGGGCTGTCGTCGATGCTGATGATGCGGTTCATGCCGATGGCGCCCTCCACCTGGTTGCGCTCCTTGTCCAGGATCATGCCCATGTGGGCCAGCCCGGCGAAGATGAGCTCGCGCAGCTCGGCGGAGTTCTCGCCGATGCCCGCCGTCATCACCACGGCGTCGGTGCGGGTCATCGCGGCGTAGAAGCCGCCGATGGCCTTCTGCACGCGGTAGACGTACATGTCGATGGCAAGCTTCGCGCGCTCGTCGCCCGCAGCGGCGGCCGCCAGCGCGTCGCGCATGTCGCCGCTTTGCCCCGTCACGCCCAAGATGCCGCTCTCGCGGTTGAGGATGGCGTCCATCTCGTCGAAGGTCTTGCCCTCGCGGCGCATGATGTAGGTGATGATCGCCGGGTCGATGCTGCCCGAGCGCGTCCCCATCATCAGGCCCTCCAGCGGCGTGAAGCCCATGGTGGTGTCGATGGACTTGCCGTGGTTCACCGCCGTGATGGATCCGCCGTTGCCCAGATGGCACGTGATCAGGCCGAGGTCGCGCAACGGCCGTCCCAGCAGGTTCGCCGCCTGCTGCGCGGCGTAGCGGTGGCTGGTGCCGTGCGCGCCGTAGCGGCGGATGTGGTACTGCTCGTAGTAGTGCATCGGCAGCGGGTACATGTAGGCCTTCGGCGGCATGGTGGCGTGGAAGGCGGTGTCGAACACGGCGACCTGCGGGGTGTCCGGCAGCAGGTCGCGCAGCATGTCGATGCAGGCGTCGGCGGGCGGGTTGTGCAGCGGCGCCAGCTCCTCGCATTTCGAGAGGTTCTCGCGCGCCTCCGCATCGATGACCACCGAGCGCGTGAAGTACTCGCCGCCCGCGACGATGCGGTTGCCGATGGCATCGACCTGGTCGAGGTTGCTCACCGGCGACTCGATGTCGTCCACCATCACCTCGAGCAGCTTCGCCAGGCACTCCTCCACGCGCTTGCCCGCCACGTTGTAGCGCGTCTTCTGGAAATCGGGCGCGAACGACACGTTCATGAAAGCGGCGTCGGTGCCCACCTTCTCGGCGATGCACTTCATCAGCGTCAGCTTGCCATCGGTTTCGATCAGCTGGCTTTTCAGCGACGAGCTGCCGGCGTTCACCACCAACACGAGCATGGGGGAGCCCCTTCCATCCGAGCAGGCCGGGCGTCGACCGCGCCCGCGCCCCGCGTTGCGCATGCAGGTACCATTGTATAGCAGCAAAACTCTCACCTGCGCCTTAACGCTTCCTTAGAACGCTGATATACTGATGCTTTGCGGCTTTCGCCCCGCGCGACGCCGCATCGCGCACCATCCGGCCCGCCCCGGAACCGATCCCCAGGAGGAGAAGCAAGCGCATGGCCCGCACGCCCTCGCAGCCGAATCGCCGTCGCCCCGCATCGGGCGATCGCTCCGTCGCGCGCGGGGCCGGCTCCGCCGGCAGGCGCGGCGGCGTCTCGGGCGCGCGGCCGTACAGCGGCGCCTCCTACGTTCGGGCCGATGCCGGCTACTCCGATGCGCGAGCGCGTGCTGACTACCCCAATGCGCAAGCGCGTGCCGGCGCATCCGGCACACGTGCGACTGCCGGCTCGCCGAGCCCCGCGACCCGGCGGACGGCATCCCCCCGCACGCCCGAGGTCCGAAGCACGCGGAGGAATCCCCCGGCGGCGGGAAGGCGCGATGGCGCACGCACGCGTCGGCCGCAGCATGCCGATCCGTCGCGCGGAGGGCGCCCCGCCCCGAACGCCGTCGGACGCGATCAACGCAAAGCGGCGAAGGCGCCCGAGCGCCCGAAGTCGCGCTACATCCCCGCGCTCGACGGCCTGCGCGCCTTCGCCGTGCTGGCGGTGATCGCCTACCACATGGGCATGCCGTGGGCGAAGGGCGGCCTGCTGGGCGTGACGGTGTTCTTCGTGCTTTCCGGCTACCTCATCACGAGCCTGCTGGTCATCGAGTTCCAAGGGACGGGGCGCATCAACCTGCCCGATTTCTGGCTGCGCCGCGTGCGGAGGCTGTTCCCCGCCATCGTGTTCGCGGTGGTGTGCGTGGCGGTGCTGTGCACCATCTTCAACCACGCGCTGCTCACCAAGCTGCGGCCGGACGTCATCCCCTCGCTGTTCTTCTTCAACAACTGGTGGCAGATCTTCCACAACGTCTCGTACTTCGACGCGCTGGGATCGCCATCGCCCGTCACGCACTTCTGGTCGCTGGCGATCGAGGAGCAGTTCTACCTCGTATGGCCGGTGCTGCTGTTCATCCTCATGAAGCTGGGCGTGAGGAAGCGCGCCCTCAGCATCATGACGCTCGTGCTGGCACTGCTGTCCGCCATCGACATGGCGGTGCTGTTCGATCCGCACGGCGATCCGTCGCGCGTGTACTACGGCACCGACACGCGCGCGTTCTCCCTGCTCATCGGCGCATGGCTCGCGTTCGTATGGCCTTCGCACCAACTGGGCGCCACCGATTCCGTCCATGTGAGCCGCCGGGCGCGCTGGGCGCTCGACGGCGTGGGGCTGGCGGCCTTCGTCGGGCTGTTCCTCATGGTGTGGCTGGCAGACGGCTTCTCGTCGTTCCTCTACCGAGGCGGCCTCGTGCTCTGCTCGGTGCTCACCGCCGTCGTCATCGCCGTGATGGTGCATCCGGCGAGCCTGCTGGGCAGGTTCTGGGGGCTGGCGCCCTTCGTGTGGATCGGCAAGCGCAGCTACGGCATCTACCTGTGGCACTATCCGCTGCTCCTGCTCATGCTGCCGCAGAACGGGATCGCCGAAAGCCCCTGGTGGATGATGCTCTTGGCGCTTGTCGCGATCTTCGCGTGCTCGGCCTTCTCCTATACCTTCGTGGAGAACCCCATCCGCCATGGCGCCATCGGCGCGCTGCTTTCCGATATCGCGAACCGACGCACCACGCTGCAGGAGTGGTTCCGCACCCACGTCGTGCATGCGGTCGCGGGCACGCTGCTGGTGCTCGTGGCGATAGGCGGGCTCATCTTCGTGCCCGACACATCCGCCCTGGAAGGCGGCGATTTGCTGAAAGACGAATCCGCCCAGATAGGAGGCCCGACCGCAGGCGATCTGGCGAACTCCGAGCAGCAGGCCTCGGAATCCGCCGCGAAGCTGGATGTGCTGATGATCGGCGACTCCGTCTCGGTTCGCGCCATCCCGAACTTCCAGGAGGCGTTCCCCTACGGCGCCATCGATGCGGCGGTGAACCGGCAGCTCTACGTTGGACAAGAGGTCTACCAGGCCTACGCCGACCAGAACATCGTCGGGAACGTGGTGGTGTTCGCCTTGGGAACCAACGGCGTGGCGACCGATGACCAGCTGGACGGCCTCATCGCCGCCGTGGGATCCGACAAGCACATCTGGTTCGTGAACACCCGCAGCCCGCAATCGTGGATGGCGGAGACGAACGACGCGCTCGCCCGGGCGGCGGATCGTTACGACAACGTCGAGCTGATCGACTGGTACGGCCTCTCCGCGCCGCATGGCGATTGGTTCGACGGCGACGGCACGCATCTTTCCGAAGCCGGCGCGCAGGCCTACATCGACATGATCCGCGGCGCGATCGAAGGCTATCTGCCCGCTCATGAAGAAGGCGACGAGCACGCGCGGCTGAAGAGCGACCAGGAGCTCGCCCTCGACAATGCCCGGGATGCTTTGGGGGCTGCCGCTCCCGCCACGTTGCTCGGCGGCGTGCTGAAACCCATCCAGTAAGCGGCCGTCGGCGAGCCCGCCCCCCCCCACGCATTCCTTCCGTCCGCTCCCCGCACGCCCTCCTGCATCGGTGCGATGGCATCCCGGCGCGTCCGTCTTCACGCGCCTGCGTCCCCGCATTAGCCCGGCACGCCGCATCGACTCGGCGTGCGCTGCACCAACAAAAAAACTCCCCCTTTCGGATCGCTTTCGCGAAACCCGAAAGGGGGAGCGATTCATGCGCTCTTAAGAGCTTTCCGCACGTCGCCCACGCGGCGCGCGTCATGCCGAGAAGGCTATTCGGCCTGCTCCTCGGCGGGAGCTTCGGTCTCGGTCGCCTCGGCGGCCTCGTCCTTCTTCTCGTCGCGCTTCTTGTCCTTGCGCTTGGCCGGACGCTCCTCGGCCTGGATGGACTCGTCCACCTCGATCTCGAAGCCCAGCTCCTCGGCGGCAGCCTTCATGGACAGCGAGATGCGACGACGCTCGGGGTTGACGTCCATGACCTTCACCTTGACGGCGTCGTTGGCCTTGACCACCTGAGCCGGCGTGTCGATGTGGCGCGGAGCCATCTCGGAGATGTGCACCAGGCCCTCGATGCCCTGGCCCAGCTCCACGAAGGCGCCGAACGGCACGACCTTGGTCACGCGGCCATCCACGATGGTGCCCACGGGATAGGCCTCGACCAGCTTGATCCAAGGATCGGGCGTGGTCTGCTTGAGGCCCAGCGAGATGCG
>URRZ01000062.1 GCA_900550385.1 uncultured Coriobacteriaceae bacterium
CGCGTCGCCGCGCAGTCGCAGGCTGCCGCGCGTCCGCAGGCCGCCCGCGGCCAGGCGGTGCAGCCGCGCGTGCGCCCGGCGTCGCGCGCCGCCGCCGAGGCCCAGGCGTACCGCCGCACCGACGACGGGTCGGGGTACCGTCCCGTGCGGGCCGGCGGGACGGGGGGGAGGCCCCCGGCGGGAGGATCCCCGTCCGGCAAGCCGGGCAAGCCCGCCAAGCGCGGCCCGTGGCGCGTGGTCTTCTGGATCGCGCTGGCGGTGCTGGTCGTGTCGCTGGGCATCCTGGGCGCGCTCGTCTTCTCGTATTGGCAGGGGCAGAACGCCTACGACAAAATCGCCGACCAGGCATTCGAAGCGCCCGACGACGTCGAGGGCGCGTCTTTGGAGGACCTGCAGGTCGATTGGGACGCGCTGCGTGCCATCAATCCCGACGTGGTGGGCTGGATCTACATCCCCGGGACCGTGGTGAACTACCCCATCGTCCACACCGGCGACGACGAGCGCTACCTCACCTACGACTTCAACGGCCAGCAGGGCTGGGGCGCCACCTTCGGCACCATCTTCCTGCAGGCCGCCAACGCCGCCGACTTCTCCGACGACAACAACATCGTCTACGGGCACAACCTGAACAACGGCTCGATGTTCGCCTGCTTCGCCGGGTTCGAGGATGCGGCGGAGTTCAACGCGCATCGGACGATCTACCTGCTGACGCCGCAGGGGAACTACAAGCTGCGCACGTTCTCGCTGGTGCACTGCTCCGCCGACGACCCGCTGGCGCAGACGGGCTTCGCGGATGCGCAGGCGATGGAGGACTACGTGCAGGACAAGATCGACCGGAGCGTCGCGGCGCCCGAGGGGCAGCTGCCCGCCGCTTCGGAGATGGACCATACCTTCGCGTTCGTCACCTGCGACAACCTGCCCAGCGACGGCCGTTACGTGCTGTTCTCCTACGTGGAGGAGACGACGGTCGCCGGCCAGGGCGCCGCCGAGGACGGCGCTTCCGCCCAAGACGGGGGCACGGAGGACGGGGCCGCCATGGCCGTGAGCGATGCATCGGAGGAGTTGGCTGCCGCATGAGCGATTCGGTATTTCCCGGGGAGAGGCCCGACCGCATGGAGGAGGAATGCGCCGTCTTCGGCGTGTTCGCCCCCGGAGAGGACGTGGCCCGCATGACCTGCTTCGGCCTGCAGGCGCTGCAGCACCGAGGGCAGGAGAGCGCCGGCATCGCCGCCGGCGACGGCGAGACGATCATGGTGGCGAAGGACCTGGGCCTGGTCACGCAGGTGTTCGACGAGGCCAGCCTGTCCGCGCTGGAGGGGTTCGTGGCGGTGGGGCATGTGCGCTACTCCACCAGCGGCGGCGGCTCGTGGGAGGCGGCGCAGCCCCATATCTCGGCCATCGACGACGTGCTCATCGCGCTGGCGCACAACGGGACGCTGGTGAACACCAACGCCATCCGGGCGCGGCTCATCGAGGCGGGCGAGCATCTGCGCGCGGGGACCGATTCCGAGGTCGCCGCCAAGCTCATCGGGCGCATCACGCGCCAGACCCACCACCTGCGCGACGGCATCCGCAACGTCATGGAGCAGCTGGAGGGCGCCTACGCCATGGTGCTGGCAAGCCCCAGCACGCTGTACGCCTTCCGCGACCCCAACGGCATTCGCCCGCTGGTCATCGGCGAGCTTCCGGACGGGCGTGGCTGGGTGGTGTCGTCGGAGACCTGCGGGCTGGACATCGTGGGCGCGCGCTACGTGCGCGACGTCGAGCCCGGCGAGATGGTGCGCTTCAGCGAGGACGGCGTGGAAAGCGAGCAGGCGGTGCCGCCGCGCCGCCGCGCCGCGTGCATCTTCGAGTACGTCTACTTCGCCCGCCCCGACTCGGTGATGGACGGGCGCAGCGTCTACCAGGCGCGCCGCGAGATGGGGCGCATCCTCGCGCGCGAGGCGCCGGCGGAGGCCGATCTGGTCCTGGGCGTTCCCGATTCGGGCGTGCCGGGGGCGCTGGGCTTCTCCGAGGCGAGCGGCATCCCGTATTCCGACGGCATCGTGAAGAACCGCTACGTGGGGCGCACGTTCATCGAGCCCACGCAGGCCATGCGCCAGCTGGGCATCCGCCTGAAGCTGAACCCGCTGCCCTCGGTGATACGCGGCAAGCGCTTGGTGGTGGTCGACGACAGCATCGTGCGCGGCAACACCTCCAAGAAGCTGGTGCAGATGCTGCGCGAGGCGGGTGCGGCGGAGGTGCACTTGCGCATCGAGTCGCCCGAGGTGAGGTGGCCGTGCTTCTACGGCATCGACACCGACACGCAGGACCAGCTGATCGCGGCGAACCTGACGCTCGAGCAGCAGCGCCGCTGGATCGGGGCCGATTCGCTGGCCTATATCTCGCTTGCGGGCCTGCACGAGGCGGTGGCTGCCGACCATCCGGGGTTCTGCGACGCGTGCTTCTCCGGCGACTACGCGGTGGAGATACCCGCGGCCATGCGCTCGCGCAGCTTCCTGGCGGCGGGCGAGGTCTCCGAGAAGTGGCGCGCCGAGCTCGACGCCCTGCCGGAATGAGAGGAAGGGGCGCCGCCAATGTGGAAGAGGGACAGTCGCTTTTTCACATTGGCCGGGGCGCGCGCTTTGGCGGGCGCCCGCCCTTTCGGCGCCGCCCGGCTCGCCCGGAGGCTCCGGGAAAACGTATAATGGACGCATGACGAACAGCCCCTGCGGAAAGGACCTTCCCATGGACAACCAGATCACCTACGCCGAAGCCGGCGTCAACATCGAAGAGGGCGCGGCGGCGGTCGACGCCATCAAGGACGCGGTGCACTCCACCTACCGCCCCGAGGTGATAGGCGACATCGGCGGGTTCGGCGGCCTGTTCAGCGCCGCCGCGTTCAAGGGCATGGAAGATCCCATCATGATCTCGGGCACCGACGGCGTGGGCACCAAGCTCAAGCTCGCCCAGCTTCTGGGCAAGCACGACACGGTGGGCATCGACCTGGTGGCCATGTGCGTGAACGACATCCTGGCGGCCGGCGCCGAGCCGCTGTTCTTCCTGGACTACATCGCCATCGGCAAGCTGCGTCGCGAGCATGTTGCCAACGTCGTCGGCGGCATCGCCGAGGGCTGCCGACAGGCAGGTTGCGCCCTCATCGGCGGCGAGATGGCCGAGCATCCCGGCGTGATGGACCCCGACGACTACGACCTGTCCGGCTTCACGGTGGGCGTGGTGGACCGCCCGAAGATGATCGGCCCCGAGGGCGTGCGCAAGGGCGACGTGCTGGTGGGCCTGAAGTCCAGCGGCTTCCACTCCAACGGCTATTCGCTGGTGCGCCGCGTGCTGGTTGAGGGCAGGACCGCCGAGGAGCTCGCCGCCCCCTGCGACAGGCTGGGCGGCCGCCCGCTCGGCGAGGCGCTGCTGGCCCCTACGCGCATCTACGTGAAGCCGGTCCTGGGCTGCCTGAACGCGCTGCCCGGCGCGGTGCACGCGCTCGCGCACATCACCGGCGGCGGCATCACCGAGAACCTGAACCGCGCGCTGCCCTCCACGCTGGATGCCGTGGTGGAGCCGGGCGCATGGGAGGTGCCCGCCGTCATCCAGCTGGGCTGCGAGGCCGCCGGGCTTTCCGACGAGGAGGCCCGCAAGACGTTCAACATGGGCCTGGGCATGATCCTTTTGGTGGACCCGGCGCAGGTGGATGCCGTCATCGACAACCTGCGCGCTGCGGGCGAGGAGCCGGTCGTGGTGGGCGAGGTCGTCCCCGGAACCGGCGCGGTCCGGTACGCGTAAGGAGTCGCGAGGCGAGACCCGGGAGCTGGCGCGGGAGCCGGAAACCGGGAGCCAAGGGCGGGGAAGGGCGCGGTTCGCCGGCCCTTCCCCGCCCTTTCGTTTCGTTGAAGGCGAGGGCGCGCTTCGCTCCATCCCGAGGAATGAGAAAAAACCTCCGTCCCTTTTTCTCATTCCTCGGGCAGGCCCAGCGACCTTTCCATCACGCGTTCAACGTAGAGGATGATCTGGCAGGACAGGATCAGCTTCTGGCGCAGCCGCTCGTCGTCGAGGTCGAGGTTCAGCAGGCTGGTGATCTTGTTGATCTTGTTGACGATGGTGTTGCGGTGCATGTAGGTGGCGGCGGCCGTCTTCACCAGGTTCCTGTCGCAGGACAGGTAGTGGTACAGCACGTCGCGCAGGTTGCTGTTGTGCTTGGCGTCGTAGCGCGTGAGCTGGATGATGGACGAGTGGATCATGTACACCGGGTCGTCGCCCACACCGCTTCGCAGGTACTGCTTCATGCACATGTCCAGGATGCAGTAGATGCTGTAGTCCTCGTAGAACACGATGCGGCTCTTCGAAGGCGTGTCGTGCAGGGCGTAGGCGAGCAGCGCGGTCTGGCGCGCCAGCGCGTAGAGCGTGGGGATGCCGGAGAGCTTCTGCTTGATCTTCTGGCTCACCGCCATTATCGCGTTGTGCTGGATCAGCATCCTCGAGAGGCGCTCGGTGTCAACGCTTTCGAAGTTGGGGCGGAACGAGCGCACCGGCTGGCTCAGCAGGATCACGATGTCGCGCTTGTAGACGGTGATGTTCTCGTGCGGGAACAGCTCGTGGAGCTTGAGCAGGATCTCGCGATAGGGCGGCCAGGTCTTCTGGTCGGGGAACACCACCACCGCCAGCGAGACGAACTGGTCGACGGGGTAGGGCAGGTCGTCGAACATGTTGCGGATCTCGACGGTGCTGCAAAGCGTGCGCTCCTCAAGCGCCTCGAAGCCGCGGCAGAACGCCTTCATGTTCGATTTGATGGAGTCCATGCTCTCGCTGGCCGTGTGCTCGGCGGCTTCCTCGGCGATGAGCCGGCAGAGGGTCTCGCGGTCCTTCGTCCCATCGACGTCCTCGACCATCAGGTAGCCGGTCGTCCCGTCGAGGTGGTGGATGCGGCGCCAGAAGAGCAGGGCTCCCTCTTCTTCGACGACGAGGTCGTCGCGATCCTCGGGGAACTCCGCGATGAGCCGCTGCGTGTAGACGCGCGCCGCCGACTCGATGTTGCTTCGGCGG
This sequence comes from uncultured Coriobacteriaceae bacterium, assembly GCA_900550385.1. Lineage (GTDB taxonomy): Bacteria > Actinomycetota > Coriobacteriia > Coriobacteriales > Eggerthellaceae > Aphodovivens. The sequence continues at coordinate 5,035 of URRZ01000062.1, forward strand.
GTCTTGCGCAGGACGCTTTCCTCGGAAAGCGAGCTGGCGAGGACCTTCCCGTCGTCGTCAACCATGACGATGGGGCATTGCCCCAGCTCCCCGCCAAGCGAGACGACCGCCTGGAAGTCGCGCATGCCGCGCTCCTCGTGGAAGCGCCTGCCCCATCCCTCGGTTTCCTCCATGACGGCGGCAAGCGCGTTGTAGGCGTCCGCAGGAGGGCAGTCGAGCACGACCACGCCGTAGGGCGCCTCGGCTCCCTCGGCTGCAGCGGAACCCGCCTCGGCGGCGCCGATCGCCCCCGATGGGCTGCAGGAGATGAACAGGCTGCCCGGCTCCACCTCGGCCTGGTCGATGCACTCGGGCCATCCCTCGCACAGGTAGATGCGGTCCGCCGTGTAGGCTTGCTTGGGCGTGACGAACTCGATGCGCGCGGGCAGCAACCCGCCCAGCCTGCCGCACGGCTCCAGGGATTCTCGCAGCACGATATCGCGGAACCTGCGGGGAAGGTACGAGACGTTGAACATGCGGCAACCTCCTTACCGGGCGGCCCTTCGGCCCTTTGCGATGCGATATCGGGAACCTCGGCGCGCGGCGATGCGCGCCGCCATGCGAAACGGTATTCCGAACAAGCGCGTTTTGCAAACGATTGTAGCGGCGGATGGCGCCGCGCCGGGCCTTGCCGGGATGCGGTTTGAGAAAAAATGGATGATCCGCACAACTATTCTCAACTAAAATATATAAGACGAAGGCAGGCGGGACCGTCCCGGCACCCGCCTGCCTTCCCGTGCCGCGTCGCCGCGGCGGATGCCCGCTACAGCAGCGCAGTGAGCTCGCACACGTCCGGGCACTCCTCCAGATGGTTGATGGCCTGCAGGATCTGCTCGATGCGCTCGTCGGAGTAGCGCTTGACCGACAGGCGCGCGCAGTCCATGAACTTGTCGTGCATCTGCTGGTCGCTCATGGGGTTCTCGTTGCAGCCGAGCGGGTGCTCCAGATGCAGCGAGAAGGTGCCCTTGGCGCTTTTCACCACGATGTCGGTGAGCTTGTTCTGAGCCTTGGTCCACTGCTCGTTGATGTGCACGCGCACCTTGTCGGCGAGCGCCAGCACCTCGGCGTCGTTCAGGCGCTCGTCGGAGAAGCTGCCCAGGCCCACCTCGCCGTGCTTCAGCACGGTGCCCGCGAGGAAGGGGAGGCTGAACTTGGCGACGCTGGCGGACTGCGGGCGGTACTTGGCGTCGTGCGGCTCGATGGTCATGCGGCCGACTTCCTGCAGGGTCACGTCGATCGACTCGATGTCCTCGGGGCGCAGGCCCTCCTCCTCGCGCAGCTTCAGCAGGCCCTCGATGGTGGTGTGGGTCGCGCGGCACGCCGGCCACGGCTTGAAGCTGATGAACTCGCCCTCGAAGCGCTCGCCCAGCCCGTCGGTCACGTGCTCGGGCGTCCAATCGTCATGCGCGAAGGCGTGGTAGTAGCCCAGCTTGCCCTCCAGCGGCTCGTCGAAGCGCGCGTGGATGCCGCGCTGCGCCAGAAGCGCGCTCTGCACGGCCCCTTGGGCGGCGAAGCCGTCGCGCAGGGTGCGCACGCACGAGCCCTTGCTGCGGGCCGACTCGCCGCTGCACACCACCTGGCACATCGCCATGGACAGCGCGTCGCGCAGCTGCCCGGCGTCGAGCCCCAGCAGCTTGCCGCAGGCGAGCGTGGCCGCCATGCCGCCGTGGACCGGGGGCATGTTCCAGCCGAACTTGAGCAGGTCCTGGTTGGGGCCCAGGTCGAAGCGGCAGCACAGGTCGCTGCCGATGGCCAGCGCCGCCAGGAAGCTCTTGCCGTCGACGCCGCCGATGTGCTCGGCCAGCGCCAGCAGGGCGGGGGTGGATTGCGAGTTGGGGTGGACGGTGGCGACTTCGTGGGAATCCTCGTAGTCCAGCGCGTGCGCCAAGGCGCCGTTGGCCAGCGCCGCGTCGCGCGGGTCCACCTTGGCGTCGCTGGCGAGCAGGGTGCAGGAGCCTTGGGAGCCCTCGGCGTAGGCTGCCGCCTGCTGCGCCGCCTCGTCGATGGAAGTGGCGGCCATCATGACGGAAAGCAGGTCGGCCAACGACTGCTTCTGGACCTCGATGGCGTGGGCGGGGATGGAATCGTAGCCGGTCGCGAGGACGTGCTCGATCAGGGTGTCGGTTACGGGTGCGGTCATGGGATGCCTCCTTGGAGTGGTCGTTCCCCTCTATGGAAACGCCCGCCCCGAAGCGAGTCCGGGGCGGGCGCGTCGTGCTAGCCCGCGAGCGCTGTAGGCCTATGCGCTAGCAGCTGATCGAAGCGGCTTAGACGTGGAACTGCCAGCTGAAGACGCCGATCGTGCTGCAGATCGCGGCGATGATGCTCAGGAACACGGCCATGCCGATGAGCGGCAGGAACATGCTGTCGCGGACCTTCTCGTCCTTGACGTTCGCCAGGGTCAGAGAACCGCCACCGGAGAACGGCGACACAGCGGAGGCATTCGCGCCGACGCAGATGCCCGCGTACACCGAGTTGTAGTTCAGGCTTGCCTGGGCGGCTGCCATGTCGGGCACCAGGGCGAACAGCGTCGGGTCGACGACGCCGGCGCCTGCCGCGAAGACCGACATGAAGGCGGCCAGCAGGGTCATCATCGGGGCGATGGCGATGACGGGCACGTTCGAGCCGACCCAAGAGCCGATGAGCTCGATGGCGCCGCCCTCGACGGCCACGTTGACCAGCGTGCAGATGCCGCACAGCATCATGATGGTGCCCCACGGGATGTGCTTGACGATGACTTCCTTGTCATTGGCGAGCTTCAGCAGGCCGCAGACGAAGGCGAGGCAGAAGGCCACGAAGGAGATGTCCAGCTTGCTGGAGAGCGTGCCCATGACGGCGATGCCCAGCTTGCCCAGCAGCGAGGGGACGACCATGAGGACGACCAGCAGGAGGATCAGAGCGAGGGTCTGCTTCTGCTTGGAGGTCATGGGCTCGGGCTTGACCAGCAGGTTCTCGTCCTCGAACTTATTGGCCTTCCAGCCCTTGAAGACGATGAACAGGATCACGCCGCAGATGATGGAGAACAGGACGTTGGACAGGAACACGCCCAGCAGGATGCCCTGCGTGTCGCCGGCCAGCGCGCCCTGCTCGATGACGCCGCGCTGGATGCTGGCGCCCTGGCCCCACGGGACCTGCGCGCCGAAGTAGGAACCGACGTTGACCATGGTGGCGCCGAACAGCGGGTTCAGGCCCATGCCCATGGACAGCGGGATGATCAGCGGCATGAGCACTGCGTTAGGCGCGTAGGGGCTGGCGCCGGTCATGCAGATGCAGCCGGAGATCAAGAAGAAGATCCACGGGAGGATCTTCGGATGATGGCGGAAACGGTACGCCATGATCTGGGTGATCTTGGTCAGCGTGCCGTTGGCGTTCGCGTAGCCGAAGAACCACGTGATCGAGATGATGATGAACATGATCTTGGTCGGCCACAGGTTGATGACGTCGCTCGTCTTCATGCCCAAGCCGTACACGGCGATCAGGTAAGCGAAGACGATGCCGCCCAGGCCGACGCTGAACTTGAACTTGTTGCCTAGGAAAATGGATACAACGATTCCGGCGATGAACAGAATCATAACGACTGATGCGTCCATTCAGGCTCCCTCCTGATATCGAAGTCTTATCCCCTATATCCGACATGAGACGGGCTCGTGGCCCCTTACGAGCCCTTCCCATGTCGCCCACCATAGTAAATGCGCGGCGCGCCCGGGCGCATGCGTTGCGGGCAAACGTGTACGTTGCGCGACAGCTCTGTGTTTAAAATGTGTACGATGAATACGTTATGAAAATGGTCCCATTTTTGAGCGCCCGCGAAGCGCCTCGCGCGTGCGACAATGGGGCGGTTTCGAAAGGGTCGCGGGAAGGGGGCGGCGGCCCTCCCTCACGAGGCAAGGAGCGAAGATGACCTCTGCAGACGAGACTGCGAACGCGCAGTTGAAAGGCCGGGTGTTCGACATCCAGCGCTATTCCATCCACGACGGCCCGGGCATCCGCACGACCGTGTTCCTGTCGGGCTGCCCGCTGCGCTGCAAATGGTGCCAGAACCCCGAATCCAACACCCCCGACTCGAAGCTGTTCTTCCTGAAGGAGAGCTGCGTGGGCTGCGGCGCCTGCGTCAAGGTGTGCCCCCACCACGCCATCAGCATCGTCGACGGCAAGGCGCACACCGACCGCGCGCTATGCGAGGCGTGCGGCATCTGCACGACGGTGTGCATCCCCGAAGGCCGCGAGGTGGTCGGCGAGACCATGACGGTGGACGAGGTGGTGGGCAAGGCGCTCGAGGACAAGATGTTCTACGACGGCTCGGGCGGCGGCGTCACCCTGTCGGGCGGCGAGGTGCTGATGCAGCCCGATTTCGCGGCGGCCATCCTGAAGCGCTGCAAGGAGGAGGGCGTCCACACCTGCATCGAGACGTGCGGCTTCGCGAAGTGGGAGCGCTTCGAGAAGATTCTGCCCTACGTGGACCTGGTGTTCTACGACTTCAAGAACATGGATCCCGAGAAGCACCGGGAGGGCACCGGCATCGACAACGAGCTGATCCTCGAGAACGCCGCGCGCGTGTACAACGAGGCGCATAAGCCCATGCACGCCCGCGTTCCCACCATCCCCGGCTACAACGACTCCGACGAGAACATGGAGGCGATGGCCGACTTCATCCTGGAGAAGATGGGCCCCGACGTGGAGGTGAACCTGCTTCCCTACCACAGCATGGGCGATTCCAAGAACGACCGCATGGAGATGCCCGAGGAGGGCCGCTTCGAGGCGAAGCCGCCTTCCAACGAGCATATGGAGCATCTGCGCTCGCTGCTGGAGGCGCGCGGCCTCACGGCCACGATCGGCGGTTAAGCGCCGCATCGGACAGGACGTTTTCCCGAACGCAGGGGGCGGTTTTCCGCCCCCTGTGCATTTTTACACTGCAATTCGCCGGGGGCGTGGATGGGTTGCATACATCGCCTAGGGCGCGCCTTCCGCCAAAGCGGCGCATAATTCCAGCTCAAACGGTGTTTTCAGAGGTAAATCCGCCCTGTGTGCGCGGGTTGCCGCCAAGATGCTCGCGCCGCGCCGGGCGCTTCGAGCGGATAATACGGGGTGCAAAGAACGGTTTCGCGCGATGACATCCGCGCGGCGCCGGTCGAAGGAGGGCGGCCCCCTTTGTGCCTTCCCGAAAGCCGGTCGACCGTCGGAGGGCGTCGACAAGCCATTCTTCCACGTTTTCACAACGGGGTTTCCAAAAACGAAAGGATGTGGATTGCATGAACGAACGCGTGAAGAGGTTGAGGGAATCGCTCCGCGTGGAGAAGTTCCCCATCTGCGTTGAGAAGGCCAAGATCATCATGGACTCCTTCCAGCGCAATGAGGGTCGCCCGACCATCATCCGCCGCGCGCAGGCAGTCGCCGACTACTTGGATGCAAAGACGCTGTTCATCGAGCCCGACGAGCTGATCATCGGCAACGTCGCCTGCAAGCCGATGGGCATGGAGCTGGGCTCCGCCGGCCCCGGCTGGCCCGATGACGACCTGGACGACCTGCTCGCGGGCGGCCAGATCACCATCACCGACGAGGATCGCGCCACCATGCGCGGCTTCGACTCCTACTGGAAGGGCAAGGGCCGCACGATCGACGAGCGCCAGGGTTCCTACTACGACGACGAGCGCCTGTGGCCGTTCATCAAGCGCGGCTTCCTGTGCCCGCCGTGGCAGCGCAAGGACCAGGGCCGCGGCCAGGGCGCTGCGGGCTCCGGCTGGGGCCTGGGCATGGGCCCCATGTGCCTGATCGTGCCCGACTACGCCAAGGTCGTGCATGAGGGCCTGGGCAAGGTCGTCTCCGACGCCGAGGAAGAGCTGCGCAACCTGCGCTACACCTCCGCCGACGCCATCTACAAGGCCGACTTCCTGAAGGCCGTGCTCATCGTGTTCCCCGCGATCATCCGCCTGGCCAACCGCTACGCCGACCTGGCCGAGAAGATGGCTGCCGAGGAAAGCGATCCCAAGCGCGCCGAGGAGCTGCGCGGCATCGCCGAGGTCTGCCGCAACGTGCCCGAGCATCCCGCCCGCACGCTGCAGGAGGGCATCCAGGCCTTCTACTTCTACTGGCTGCTGGTCGCCTCCGGCACCACGCCGGGCGGTCGTTTCGACCAGTACATGTACCCGCTGTACAAGGCCGACATCGAGGCCGGCCGCCTCGACCATGACGGCGCCCTGGAGCTGCTGGAGTGCCTGCGCATCAAGATCATGCAGCTGAACTTCGTCGGCGGCGGCAAGGGCCAGCGCGAGAAGTGGGCTGGCATGGCCCGTTGGCACAACTTCGTCATCGGCGGCTGCGACCGCGATGGCAAGGACGCCACCAACGAGCTGTCCTACCTGCTGCTGGAGTCCGCCAAGGACTGCCAGACCCCGCATCCTACCCTCACGGTGCGCGTGAACAAGGACACCCCCGAGGAGTTCATGCACGCGGCGCTGGACGTGGTACGCGAGGGCATCGGCATGCCGGCGTTCATCAGCGAGGATAGCTACGTCAACTTCGTCGTCAACGAGGGCGTGCCCATCGAGGAAGCCCGCGAGTTCGCCATCGCCGGCTGCCTGGACGTGCAGCTGCCCGGCGCCTCCCGCAACAACGCGTTCGGCATGTTCATCGTCCCGATGGTCGTCGAGCTTGCCATGAACAACGGCCGCAACCCCAAGACGGGCGAGCTGCTGGGCGAGGAGACCGGCGAGTTCACCGACTTCAAGACCTACGACGAGTTCTTCGAGGCCTTCAAGAAGAACCTCAAGCACATCATGGGCGAGATCGCCGAGGAGCATAACATCCTGCTGATCGCCCAGCGCGACGCGTTCCCCGACGTCATCACCAGCGCCCTGCTGAAGGACGGCATCAAGGTGGGCAAGGACGGCCTGAACCGCCAGCTGCTGTTCGAGAACGGCTCGGCCATCAACATGGTCGGCATGGTGAACGCCGCCAACTCCCTGGCTGCCCTGAAGAAGCTCGTCTACGACGAGAAGAAGGTCACGCCGGAGCAGATGATGGAAGCCCTGAAGAACAACTGGGAGGGCTACGAGGACGTCCAGAAGATGTGCCTCGATGCGCCTAAGTTCGGCAACAACGACGCCTACGTCGACGATGTGGCTGCCGACCTGTGGAACGTCTACGCCGAGACCGCGCGTTCGTTCAACTCCGTGTTCGACAAGCCGGTCCTGCCGACGGCCATCTCCATCACCGCGCATGCGCCTGGCGGAGCCCTCACCGGCCCCACCCCCGACGGCCGCTTCGACGGCGAGACCTTCGCCGACGGCTCCGTCTCCCCGGTTCAGGGCACCGACCTCAACGGTCCTCTGGCCGTGCTGCAGAGCGGCATGAAGCTCCCGCAGGACAAGTTCATGGCCTCGCTGCTGAACATGAAGTTCTCGCCCTCGGCCCTGAAGACCGACGCCGACCTGAAGAAGCTCTCGGACATGATCCGCGTTTACTTCGCCAACGGCGGCAAGCACGTCCAGTTCAACGTCGTGAACAAGGACACGCTGGTCAAGGCCCAGGAGACCCCGAAGGAGTACCGCGACCTGATCGTCCGCGTCGCCGGATACAGCGCCTACTTCACCACGCTGACCCCGCGCGTCCAGAACGAGATCATCGAGCGTACCGAGAACGTCGCCCTGTAGCCTGCAAAGGCTGCCCGGCCTAGAGCCGGAAAGCGAATAGGAGGCGCCCGCACCCGAAACGGTGCGGGCGCTTTTTTTCGAGGCTTCGGTAGTTTGTGTGACAAGGGGCTAGCCTAGGCAGCAACGC
>URRZ01000063.1 GCA_900550385.1 uncultured Coriobacteriaceae bacterium
CAGATCGTTGTTTTCGCCCGCTGAGCTGGGCCTATGCCGGAATCTCTCCCACAGAAACCACCGAAGAGCCCTTTTTCGGTGCGAGCCTTCCTGCGATCCATTGTCTCTCCTATTATCCTCTTTCAAGTACATAATTCCGTGATTGTCCCGAAACGGACGGATGGCGGCCATTGTTCCTGTTGCGGGTTCCCGGCATCTGCTATGTTCGAAACATGATATGCGAAAACGAACATCATGTTCAGGAAAAGGGCGAAGCCGTTCGCGGGGAGGCACGATCTCGCCCCAAAGGCGCGTTCGTCGCGTTCGCCATCGCCGCCGCAGCGCTCTACGCCCTGTCGACCCCCGTGTCGAAGATCCTGCTTGCCGAGGTGCCGGGCAACATGATGACAGCGCTGCTGTATCTCGGGGCGGGGGCGGGCATGGCGGTCATCGGCGCCGTCCGCGCGGGTGTCCTCCGCGCAGCGGGCGCCCCATCGCACGAGGAGCGGCTCGCGTTGCCGGATGCCCCGTACGTCGCCGCCATGATCGCGCTGGACATCGCCGCGCCCATCCTTCTGATGGCGGGGCTTTCCACCACCTCGGCGGAGAGCGTATCGCTGCTGAACAACTTCGAGATCGTGGCGACGGCGCTGATCGCGCTACTCGTGTTCCATGAGCCGGTGTCGAAGAGGCTTTGGGCTGCGATAGCGCTCATCACCGCCGCTTGCGCGCTCCTTTCGCTGGACGGTTCGGCTGGGCTCGAGGTGGCGCCGGGCTCGCTGCTCGTGCTCGCCGCGAGCGCGTGCTGGGGCCTGGAGAACAACTGCACGAATCGCCTTTCCGCGAAGGATCCGCTGCAGGTGGTCGTGGTGAAGGGATTCGGGTCGGGGACGGGCGCTCTGCTTGTCGCGTTCGCCGCGGGGGATGCCTTCCCGCCGGCCGCGCTTGCGGCATGCGCGCTGCTTTTGGGGTTCGTGGCGTACGGCCTGAGCATCTTCTTCTACGTCCACGCGCAGCGCGGGCTCGGCGCGGCGCGCACCAGCGCGTATTACGCGCTTTCGCCCTTTATCGGCGTTGCGCTGGCCTGGGCGATCTTCCAAGAGCCGCCCAACGCCTCCTTCATCGCGGCCCTTGCGCTCATGATCGCCGGTGCCTATCTGGCAGCCCCGAGAGGGGGCTAGGCGCCGCTCTCTTGCGGACGGCGCGAAGCGCGCGATGTTGCATGCCCGCGTGCCGTTTGCCATAATCGAATCAACGACGTCATGGGCGTATATTCGTCGCTGCCGGGAAAGTCGAACGGGGGGTTCGGGCTTTCGCCGGCGCGCTGCGGTCAGGGGGTAGGCTTATGGACGTTACCCAGACTTCGATTCTCGATCTGCTCTCCGGTTCCGAAAAAGGGCTCTCGATCCCCTCGTACCAGCGCGTGTACTCGTGGACCACGCGCCAGTGCGAGGAGCTGTGGCTCGACGTTATGCGCGCCGGGCGCGATAGCCGTCCGCATTTCACGGGCGTGATGCTGTTCGAGAGCGAGGGAGCCGGCGACTCCGCCGGGGAAGGCGGTGGGCGCATCGACGTCATCGACGGCCAGCAGCGCCTGACGACGCTCACGCTGCTCCTGCTCGCGTTCGCGCGCCATCTGGACGGGGCGGGCGGGATCCGCGTTTCGGATGACGGCGACCGGATTTGCGCCGGCGGACAGGCGCGAGCCGCCGGCGTCTTGCCGCGGCCTAGCGACATCGCGAAGCGCTTCCTGCTCGCCCCCGGCGAGGAAGGCGCCGAGCCTCGGCTGCTCCTCTCGCGCGAGGACGATGCCACGCTGCGCGCCGAGCTGTTCGGGACCGAGCTTCCCCTCCATCCCTCCCAGCGCGTCATGGGCAACCTGTCCTATTTCGAGGAACAGATGGCGGATCCCGCGTTCGACGCGTGCCGCTTCTGGGACGGGGTGGGGCGGCTGTTCGTCTTGGTCGTGCATGCTGACAGCGCGCTCGATGCCCAGGAGGTGTTCGAGAGCGTCAACTCCAAGGGCCTGCCGCTCTCGCTTGCGGACATGGTGCGCAACTACCTGCTTTTGGAAGAAGATCTCGAGGAGCAGGAGCGCCTCTACGACGAGTACTGGTTCGAGGCGGAAAGCCTGTTCTACCCCGACCCTGCCTCGCTCAAGCTGAACAGCGCCATCAAGGCGTGGCTGAGCATCCGCTTCCGCCAAGCGCGCATCGGCAGCCCCGAGCAGGTGTACCACTCGTTCAAGCGTTACGTGGAGGACGAGTTCAAGGGCACGCGCGAGAGCGTCCTCAAGGAGCTGCGCTCGTTCTGCTTCATGTGGCGCGAGCAGTACCGCTACCACGCGGTCAACAAGTTCTACGCCCGCAACTGGGCCGAAGACGGCCGGCACACCCGCACCGGCGCGTACACGCTTAAAACGGCGAGCAACGAGGAGTACGCTACCCGCATTCAGCGCGGCGTGCGGGAAGTGGATGAGAGGTGGTAGGCACCGATGAAGATCGCGAAGACGACGCTTCTGGAGATGCTGGGCGCCGCCGATGCCCAGTACGTCATTCCGGTGTACCAAAGGGCATACTCCTGGACCGAAAGCCAATGCGACGCGTTCTGGAACGATGCGGTCCAGACTGCGCGCGAGGGCAGGCCGCACTACACGGGCGTGTCGCTGTATCGACTGGGCGGGGGCGACGGCGCCCGTCGCTCACTCGTGCTCGTTGACGGCCAGCAGCGCCTGGCGACGGCGACGCTGCTTCTTGCCGCCATGAGGGATTTCGTTCGCGAAAAGGATCCAGGTTTCGCCGATGAGCTGCAGGAATGCTATCTCGTCGCAGGGCGGGAGGGGGAGCGCGCCCCCAAGATCGTCCTATCGCGCTTCGACCGGCCGTCGATGGACGCCGTCGTCTTTTGCGGGGAGAGGCCCCAAGGCGATAAGGCGTCCGCGCTGGTCCACCAGACCTACGACCGCTATTTCGGCAGGCTGAGGCGTGGCGAGGCGGACGCGCGCGAGGTGCTGCGCGGGCTCGGGCTGTTCACGATCGTCATGGCGCAGCTTGAGGGCGAGGACAAGCCGCAGCTCGTCTACGAGAGCCTCAATGCGAAGGGATCCCCGCTGCGCGTCTCCGATCTTGTGCGCAACCTCCTTCTGACCCGCGTGGGCAAAGACGAGCAGCGGCGCCTGTTCGAGCTGTACTGGGAGCCGCTCGAGAGCGCCTTCGACGAGCTTGAGGAGCGCGTGATGGAGAAGCGCAAGACGCCGATCGGCGTTCCGCCGCAGCGCCGCCGCGCCAAGGTGGAGGGCGTGGTGTTCGATGCGGCGCTCCACGCCTGGGCGGTGCGGCACATCCCTCGGGCGAACATGCGCACGCGCACCGACATGTACGGCGCGTTCAAGAGGCATCTGACCGGCAAGCAGGACATGCCGCTGGAGCGGACTTTGGAAAGCATCAGCGCCACCTGCTTGGATTTCGCCGCGCGGATCGATTCCCCGTACGCGACCACCCACATCGAGTGGGTCATGGGCAAGCCGGAGGGGTTCGGGGGCTAGCGTCGCTGCTCGCCGGGCGAGAGCGGGCGGGCGGGTTGTCCGCCAGCGGGCGCCTTCCCGAAGGGGGATCGGAAGCCGTGCGGCGGGCGGTGGCGAGCAACCTGCTTGCGGCATGCGTTTCCGCCCGTCATCCGTTGTTGTTGTTATTGTTGTTGTTGTTGTTGTTCGTGAAGCTGTCGCCGTCCGAATCGGAGAACTCCGACCACGTTCCGCCGTCCTCCCTCGCGGTGTCGTCGCTGCCGCCGCCGACCCAGGACGATCCGCCGCTGCCCGTGTCGGCCGTCGTGCTGGAACTGACGTCGCCCGTCGCATGGTAGGGCGCCTGCACGCGCGCCCAGGAGCTCGATACCACGATGGCGTTGAAATCGTCGCGCAGCGGGGTGATGGCTATGGACGATGCCACGACGCCGGCCGCGGTCACGAACATCAGGTACTCGCGCGTCACCTGGATCGTGTTGTTCCTATTCTCGAGCAGGAACCGCGACATGTGCTCCACCATCGTGCCGTCGATGCCCCGCACGTATCTCGCAAGGGTCTTGCAGCGCTTGATCGTCCGCTTCTTCTTGAACAGTGCCATGAATGCCTCCTCGCTTGCTTTACGCGGTTTCCTCTCGTCCGTGCGCGAGCACGCCTTGCGGCGGCCTTTCGTCCTCGCACAGGAGCTCTATGTTCGGGAACGGAAGGTTGACGGTCTGGATGTGGTAGTACGCGTTGCTCTTGTGCTTCGAGTAGTGCGCGTCGCGCAATGCGGATGTGGTGGCGAACAGGTTGTTCGGGCGCCCGCCTGACAGGCAGTCGTAGTATGCGGAAACGAGCGCGCTGGCATCGAAGCAGAAGAAGCCCGGCATATCCGAGGGCATCGCTGCGAGCGAGCGGTAGAAGACCTGATGCGTTGCCACGTGCTCCTGCTTGGTGCGGTTCTCGTCGCCGTAGGTCACGAGCTCGCCCGAGAGCAGCATGAGGTACAGGGAGTTGTTGACCGGCCATCTGCACGCGGCGTCGAAGATGTCTTCGCGCGCGTAGATCCTGATGCGGCTGTCGCGTGCAATGGAGACCAGCTGGCGGCTCGTCCGCAGGACCTGCGATTCCATGCGGAAATGCGCCCCGTCGATCTCCGCGAAAAACGCCTCGTCGTCGAAGATGCCCTGGATGCCGGGATCGTTTTCGATGATCTTCGTGAGCGCGGGCACGTGGCGGGGGAGCGCATGCGTCGGTTTGGGGCGCAGCCGCTCCGCCTGCAGGGGCCGCATGCGCGAGGCGTAGCGGAAGGCGTCGAGTGCGGGGTTGCCGGCCGGACGGTACAGGTCGGGGTTGTTGCGGTATATCTCCTGCTGCAGCTTGCAGGTGTAGGACCGGTCGGCGCCGTAGAGCGCCTTCACGAACGGGCAGCCCGTCATGCACAGATGCAGGTAGGGGCATGCGGCGCAATCGTCCGAGAGCGGCGCCTCGTTGTGCGCCATGAAGATCTTCTCCTTCGCGCGCCGCAGGATCTCCTCGACCGAGTCCTCGAAGATGTTGCCGTACTTGAACTTCTCGTGCCCCTGCCCGCGCACGCACGAGTAGACGTCGCCGCGCCAATCGAGCAGGAAAAACTTCTCCCCGCAGTTCACGCTGCCCGTGCAGTAGCTGGGCGTGAACTCCGCGAACCAGGCGCCGTTGACGCCCGCATCGAGCTCGGTTCCGTCGAACGCCGCGTGCATCCTGCGGTAGAACGTCACCTGCTCGTCTTCGGTCAGGGGTGTGAGACCTGTGTGCTCGGTGCCGTCGGCTCTGTCTTTCGAGTCGGCGAAACCGAACATGAAGTTGAAATCGTTCATGTCCAGGCAGGTGTTCTCGTGAAGCCAGCGCAGGTCGCGGATCATCTCGTCGATGCGGTCGAGGTGCTCGCGGAAGACCGTCGTCGAGACTTTTTTCTTGCAGGGCAGGCCGCGCAGCAGCTCCACGTTGGCGAGGATCTTGTCGAGCGTGTCGCGCCCGTCAGCGGTCTTGCGGAATCGTCTGTGCAACGAAAACGGCACGTCGAGGCTGCCGCTGACGGAGACCTCGTGCCGTGCGAGCGCGTCGAGGTGGCGGTCGATGCCGTAGAGGTTCGTCTTGATGTGGGGCTTTCCCACTTTGAAGCCGTTGCTGCGGATCAGCGCGGCGTTGTCTTGGTAGTACCGGTCGATGTAGGCGACGAGGCGCTCGAACTTCTCGGGCGGCAGGCAGGTGACCTCGCCGCCGTGCAGGGAGATATTGAAGGGGACGATGCCGGCATCGCGGAATCTCCCCACGGCGTGAGCGAGCGCGTCGAGCGGGTCGGGGCCGTTAGCGGATGCCGGGTCTTCGGCGCCCTTGCCGCACAGCAGGTCGTGATCGAGATAGCAGTAGCTGCAGCGCAGGGAGCAGATGTCGGTGGGCACATAGAGGAGGTGGATGAAGCGCGGGCCCGCATTCGGCCCGCCCTGCCCTGCGGCATGCTCCATAGCGCCCCTTCCGTAGTCGCCGTTCGATCCTTCGGCAAGTATAGGGTGGGGGCGGCTGCGCGCGAGGCGGGTCGCGCGGGTTTTTACAGAGAGTTTGCAGGGGCGGCGCATGGGCGTCGGGGCGTTGCGGGGCCGAATGGCCGCGCCCGCCCGCCGCCTTCGAAGCGCCGCGCCGGGGTCGCCGTCGGCTTCGCGCGGGGCCGGCGGCTATTTATCCCAGCTGATGAACGCCCACGAGATGACGCGGGGGCGGGTGGTGCGCAGCCTGCCCTGCGGCACCCCCTTGCGGTCGGGCGCGCCCGCATCCTCGTTGGGGACGAGGTTCGCGTCCAGCCAGTCGTCCAGCTTCGACAGGGCGCGGTCGCGCTCCGCCTCGAACGCCTCGGCGCTCGCGTAGGCTTCCGGAGCCCCCAGGGCGCCCTCTACCATGCGCGCGAGGCTGGCGCGGGCATCCTCCCGCGAATCGAAGGTGTCGTCGCGCAGGCTCTCGATGTAGGAGATCTCGGGCCGCAGCCCGTCGTTGGCCAGGATGTTGAAGGCGTACAGGTAGTCGTAGCCCAGCCTTCCCCGTATGCCCAGATCAGCCAGGAGCCCCTCGTCGGAGCGGGGCGAGGTGCCCGTGGACAGCGTGACGCACACGCGCCGGCGCGCCACCTCGGTCAGGCGCATCAGCGAATCGCGCAGGTCGGCCGTGGCGATGGAGCGCGAGGCCAGGGCCACGTCGGCGGAATCCGGGGCGATGCCGAACGCCCGCCAGTCGTCGCTCCAGCTCATCTTCACGAGCGTCGCGTTCCGAGCGCATCCCCTCCCATCCAGGCCCTCCCGCAGCTTGTCCAGCATGCCCTGCGAGAAGTCGGCCGCCGTCACGCGATGCCCCGCAGCCGCCAGCGGCACGGTGAGCGCGCCGGTGCCGCAGCCCATGTCGAACACCGACTCGCCGGGCTGGATCCGCGCCAGCTCCAGGAAGCGGTCGACGTAGGGGTTCGGCGCGTCCTTGGTGGCGAAGGTGGCGGAGCGCTTGTCCCAGTACGCCGCATCGTCGGCATGGCGGCGAATGCGCTGGAGCTCCTTCCATTCCTCGTTCCAGTCGGTCGTGCTCAGCAGCGGGCGGAACCCGTCCGTCGATTTTTCGATCATGTTTGAATCCTCCCGCGCGGTTTTCCCGGATTGCTATCATACTAGCGTATTCGAAACGTTCGAAAGCGGTATTATTCGCAATCAAGCAGAATTAACCGGAGGACGAGCCGGAAGGCCGGATCCAAGACGAGGAGCCATCCCATGCAGGTCGAATTGCTGTACCACACCCCCGATCCCGAGCGCGCCATCGCCACGGCGGCGCGCCTGTGCTATGCGCCGGTCGGCGCGTCCGAGCTGATGGAGACCATGCCCGAAGAACGCATAAAAAGCGTGCTGTCCACCATCATGCGCTCCGGCCACTTCTCCACGCTGGAGCACGCCAGCTACACGTTCGCCATCGACGGCGTGTCGCGCGCGCTGACGCACCAGCTGGTGCGCCACAGGCTCGCCAGCTTCAACCAGCAAAGCCAGCGCTATGTGAAGTTCAAGGACGGCGTGCCGGTGGTCAAGCCCGCTTCCGTCGCCGCCTCGTCCGAGACCGAGGCGGTGTTCGACCAGGCCATCGCGGCGTGTGTGGAGGCGTACAAGAAGCTGCTCGACGCGGGGGTGCCCGCCGAGGACGCCCGCTACCTTCTGCCCAACGCGGCGGAGAGCAAGATCGTGGTGACCATGAACGTGCGCGAGCTGCTGCACTTCTTCAGCCTGCGCTGCTGCAACCGCGCCCAGTGGGAGATCCGCGAGCTCGCGCATCGCATGCTGGAGCTCGCGCGTCCCACGGCGCCGTTCATCTTCGCCGACGCCGGCGCCGGCTGCGTGCGCGGTGCCTGCCCCGAAGGCAAGATGAGCTGCGGCAACCCGTATCCGCGCGTGACGAGGGACTAGACGTGGCCGAGGAGCACGGGGCCGGAATGCGGATGAGCGGGCGTTCCGGCGCGGACGGGGGCGCGCTTTCCGCCGAAACGCCCGCGGATCCGCGCGGCGGGCGCCCCGATGATGCGCCCGCGCGCAAGCGGAGCGAGGCGGCGCGCGCGTTCGCCGAGGACGGCGCGCATAAGACCCACGTGGGCGGCCAGGCGCTCATCGAGGGCGTGATGATGCGCGGCACGTACAACTGGGCGGTCGCGGTGCGCGAGCCCGACGGCGGCCTCTATGTCGAGGAGCACGACCTCGCCAGCGGCCGTGCGAAGAACGGCTGGATGCACTGGCCGGTCGTCCGCGGGTGCCGGGCGTTCGTGGAGTCGCTGATGCTGGGGTACAAGGCGCTGGAGATCGCGGCGCTGCATGCGTACGGCGACGAAGAACCGGAGCCGTCCGCGCCCTCGGCGGCCGCGCCGGTCTCCGCGACGCGGGTGGAGGAGAAGCCGTTCTCTTGGAAGGACGACTTCGGGAATCCGGATGAGATGATCGATGCCCTGGGGGCGCAGCGGACGCTCGAGGTTGTGTGCGAGCCTGCCGATGCCGAGCCCGATGCCGCGCCTGCTTCCGCTTCCGAATCCGAGTCCGACGGCGGGTTCGGGAAGAAGGAGATGGCGATCTCCATGGTGCTGGGGCTGGTGCTGGGCGTCGTGCTGTTCATCGTGGCGCCGGCGTTCATCACCAACGCCGTGGTGGGCGAGTACGACTCCAATCCGGTGGCGTGGAACATCGTGGACGGCGTGCTGCGCGTGGCGGTGTTCGTGTTCTACATCTGGCTGATCGGGCGCATGGCCGAGATCAAGCGCATGTTCAGCTACCACGGCGCCGAGCACAAGACCATCCACTGCCACGAGCACGGCCTGCCGCTCACGCCCGCCAACGCGCGCAGCTTCCCGCGCCTGCACGTGCGCTGCGGCACGGCGTTCCTCATCATGGTGATGATCATCGCGATCTTCGTGTACACCGCCCTCCCGCTCGACGCGCTCATCGGGGCGTGGGGCGTGCCGGACGGCGCGCCGAAGCTTGCCCTGGTCATCGCGGTGCGCATCCTGTTCCTGCCGATCATCGCCGGCATCTCCTACGAGATCACGGTGAAGTGGGCGGGCAGCCACCCCGACAACCCGCTGGTGAAGGTGGTGCTGTGGCCGGGCATGCAGATGCAGCGCCTCACCACCAAGGAGCCCGATGACGGCATGCTGGAGTGCGCCATCGCCGCCATGCAGCGCGTGCTCGACCGCGAGGAGGCCGAGGCGGCGCGCTAGGCATTCGGCGCCGAGCGGGTTCGAGGGATCTGCCGGTTCATGCGGCTATGGCGCCAGGCGTTGCTCGCGATGCGTGCGCGGCGCGCGAAAGGGCGCGCCGAAGCTGCTACAGGTACCCCAGATATCCCAGGTACGCCTGCGCGCTTGCGGGAACTTCGAGCGTGACGCTTTGGCCGTAGGCGTTCACGGTGACGTACGAAGGATCGTCGTAGACGGTCAGCGTCCCGTCGACGCCTGCCGCGGACCCGTCGATGGTCCCGGTGGCCTGCGCGCCTTCCGGCAGGTCGGCGATCTGCCATTCCTGCACCGCCAGCGCGTCGATGCCCTGCTCGACGGTCGCGGTGGGAAGGCCCGTCGCGGCGGCGATGTCGTCCGTGTGCGATTCGAGCGCCTGTTGGATGCGGTCTTTCGCCCCGCTGGCATCGAGGGCGGCGTTGGCGGCCGCGTTCTTCGCGCTGCTCGCGGCATCCCCGATGACGCCTTCCGTTCCGGAAAGGGCGACGATTCCGATGATGCCCGCGATCATGAGGGCGATCAGCCCCACGAACAGCTTGATGATCTTTCCCATGGAGAAGCGCTCCTTCTTCGCTGTCTCGCGTGCGCCTTTGCGGCGCATCGCATTCCAGCGGGCCCGCCGTTGCTGCGTTGGTGGGCGGTCGATGCTGCGTTGGCTGCGCGTTTCGTGCCGTGTTCGTCGGATGGTTCCCGACGGCCCCGCCGCCTCCAACCCTACCCGATGATGCGCCTCTCCACGAAACGTCCGCGAGGCGTTCAAATCGCGCGGACGGAATCATCACGAGAATTCCGTCCACGTTTAAGGTCGATGCGGAGGTGCGGCGCGGATCCGGCCGGTCCGCCGTCCGCCGCGCGCCGCACCCGTTTCTCGCGGATCCGGCTAGAGCGTTTCCGGCGCGACGAAGCGCAGCTCTTCCTCCGCTTTGCGCTCGAGGGGCTGAAGCTCGAGCTGCGCCATATACGCTGGAACTCCGATGCCGTGGGCGTCGAGCGCCTTTTGGCAGATGCTGCCGAAGTTCCCTCCCAGGTACTGCATCCTCTCGTCGAGCAGCACCCAGCAATCGGACGGGTCGTAGGGGATGGCCATGTCCGTGGGGATGAAGAAATGGTTCGCGATTCCCAGCTCGGACAGCACGGCATCCACATCCGCCCGGAATCCTGCCCGATCGATGCCGGGTCCGTAGGCGCCGAAGGACAGCGATGTTTTGAGGATCGGTTCCGCGCCGACCTTCTCGAGGACGTAATGGTGCGCGATCTCGAAGATCCGCGCCTCCCGTTCGCCGGCTTCGAAGTTGGCCTCGAGCGCGTCTTGCAGCGAAGGGGTGAGCACGGTGGGAACGCGCGTGAACGCGCCGAACGGCTTCTGCAGAAGCGCCCCGCGGTTGTTGAGGTCCCACGCCTCCATGATCATGTTCATCTTGCGGTAGGCGTCCTGCTCGTAAAGGCCGGCCCCGAAGAATTCGCGATAGCCGCGGGCGCGCATGACGTTCGCGGCGCGGTGGATGAACGCGCCGCCTGCCGCAGGCTTGTCATCGCCGAATCGGTCGAGATAGGAGACGCAGGGGGAGTAGAGCGCCGTCCGGTCGGGGCATCCGGCATCCCGCAAGGCAAGCCCGTCGACGTCGATCGAGAAGACCCAGGCCTCGCCGCCCTCGTCCGAGATGCCGAGAAGCGTCCGGGCGATGCGCGACGCCTTCGCCATCCTCGCGAAGGCGAACTCCTCGCCGCCTTTCTCGCAGGTCACTTCGTAGGCGCAGCCGTCGAGCGGGCGCAGGCGCGCTTGCGCGCCGAGCCCGTAGACCGCCTGGGCGATGCGCGTCCAGGTGTGCTCCCAGGATCGCGCGACGAAGCCGTCCTCGACCGCGACGCCTTCGACGACCCAATGCGCGGGAACCGCGTCGTCCGCGCCGTCGTAAACCCGGCCGACCGCGAACGCGCGCGGCATGCCGACGCGCGCCATATCGGCGAGCTGCGCGGCGAGCAGGTTCGTGCGCAACGCATAGCGCCCCTCCTCCTCGAGGAGGATCGGGAGATTCCGGTCGAATCCGGTTTGCTCGGAGAGCGAGAAAAGCCAATCCGCGTCCACGATTTCCGACGTGCCGCCATCGTCGTGGAGCGCGAACCCCTCCATGACGAGCGCGCGGGTCAGCGCGTCCATCTTGGAGCGGATCGGATGCTGCGAGATTCTTTCCATGAGATAATCACCCCCATGCCGCCCAGGATCGTGCCGGTGCAGGAATGTGGCATTGCGTGGATGGAGAGTGGGTGATGGCTTCCTGCACGTTTCTTCAAGTATATTGATCGTCGGAGGAAACATCAACGGAAAATGGAAATTAATTGAATGGAGGATCGATGGCTGATCGAGGAAGGGGAGGGAGCCGCCTGGGGAAGTTCCGCGTCACGCCGGAACTGGCGCTTCTGCTGAAGACCCTGCGCGCCCAAAGCGACCTGCCCGCCAAGAGAGTCGCGGAGCTTTTGGGGAAAAGCCCCTCGTACGTTTCGAAGCTCGAGAACGGCGAGGTGAAGACCATCCGGCGCGACGTGCTCGTGCGGGTTTTGGAGATCGTGGCGGGCGGCGCCCTGTACGAGACGGCTCTGCCGACCGCCATGCGGGCGCTCGCCGCGTTCATGGAGCCGAGCCGCCTGATCGATCAAGCGTGGCTTCTGCGGCTCGATGTGGTGGAGCGCGAGGTCGCCATCCCGCCGGAGATGGCGCGGGACATGATCGCGAACATGAAACACGCCCATGCGACGCTCGAGGATCTCGTCCGACTTGCCAACCGCAATCTGGACACCGATCTGACGTCGAGCTTTCCTCCCAACGAGGTAGTCGTCGTCGATTACGGCGGGACCTCGCGCCTAAGCGTCCGCGTCGATCTGGGCGAAGGCCAGGTGGCCCGCGCGTTTTCCGATAGGGGCGCGCATCTGCCGTATCTGGGCGTGAACTGCCTGGTCTTCGCGATGTTCCGCCTGCTGAGGCATCCGGATCTCGAGGGGAAGATGCCCCCCGGCCAGGCCGCGGAGGTGCTGCGGTCGACGGCATCGTACCTCGATCGGTGGGGGATCCACTCGCTCACGGGGTTCAGCCACCTGATCTCCTCCGACGAGTTCATCGCGCGGCAGGAGCCGCTCTCGCGCTCCGGCTCGCGCGTCGTCGAGCTCATCGCCGAGGCGCTCGACGAGGCGGTCGGCCATGACGGGCTCGCCGTCGCGAGCCAGCTCGACGCGTTCCTGCGGACGCTGCGCTGGGACCCGGCGTTCGCCCTCAAGCTCATGGGCATGCCGTTTTCCGAGCTGGGCGAGATGGGCTTTCGCGCCAAGAGCCGGATGCTCGACGAGATCGGCGCCGTTCTGGAGCGCTACGACGAGCTGCCGGACATCGACAAGCGCTTCGAGGAGTACTGAGGGGTCGCGGGCTTTTCCCCCGCCGGTGCCTGGCGTGCGGCGACGGCGTAGGGGCGGGCGCACGGCGCATCGATCCCCTTTGAATCCGTGGCGCTTATTGGAAATTTGACAGTCAACCAGTATAGGGATTATCTCGCTTCCTCGAGCTGCGGAAACTCGCGTCGGCCATGAACAAATGG
>URRZ01000064.1 GCA_900550385.1 uncultured Coriobacteriaceae bacterium
GTCCGACGGGGCCGAACTGCCCGCCGGGGGGGGGTCTCTCGTCTAATGGCCTCCTAGCCGCCGATGGCGACCCCGTCGATGGCGCCGTCGCATCCGGGGCGGAAGGCGCTTCTTCCGACGCTGCGGCGAACGCCTCTTCGGGGGCTTTCCTGACCCTCGATGCCGCCTACCTCTACGAGGCGGAGAACTACACGATCGAGGTTTCCGTGCGAGGCAGCGCCTCCGTCGCCGTCGGCGCTTCCGCCCGGAGCGCCGATGATCCGGCCCTCATCGCGGCGGAATATTCGATCGAATCCCCCGCTTCCGCCGACGTGTCCATGGACGTCGCGGTGCTGAACGAGAAGGCTCCCGCGCGCCAATCCGCCGAAGGCTATGCGCAAGACGGCGCCGACGCGGAGGATATCGTCGACGTCTCCGCACTCGAATTCAGCTTCTCGCGCAACGGCGAACCCCTCGACGTGTCCGCCTGTGACGTGTCCGCCACGATCGTTCCGAACGACAAGCTGCAGGCTGCCGCCGACGCGATCGAAACCCCCGATGACGCCGTCGAAGATGCGGAAGTCGGCGTCGCCGTCGCCGCGCTGCAAAGCGATGAAGGCGCGCAAGCCGAGAAGCTGGATAGCGTGATGGTGGAGAAAGGGGCGTCCGAGCGCCCGACGATGACGCTCTCGCTCGATAGCGCCGCACCTGCTTTGCAGCTTGTGGCGCGCTCCGCGCTCAACCTCCATTTCACGGTGCAGTACTACGCCAACCTCGAGATCGCGGACAGGGATCCCGACGGCTATCTGACGATCATCGACACCGATAACGGCGGGAACTGCGAAGGAGGGATCCTGCCCTCCAACGGCACCGATCCGGACACCACCGGGCTGTACCTCGTGGACGCCGGCAACGGCAAGCGAGAGATCCGCACGAAAATGCAGCTCACCGAACTCTACGCGGCGAACGAGTACGACTACTTCGATGCGCCGAGCCTGCCGTACGTGAACATCTTCCGCAGCAACGGCAACTACAAGGCCAGCGAGGTCTGGGTGCTCAACGAAGGCGCCGATCCGACGAGCATCGACGAGAACGACTGGACGGTGCACGAGGGCATCGTCGCCGCGACCGAGCTGCATTTCACGAACAACCCCGACAAGAAGGACGATCCCGACACCGTGTACATCCAAGACGGCACGGTGATCCGCCTCGTCGCGAACCAGACGGAAAGCGAATACGACAACGCCGCGACGTTCTACGACTACGACATCACCGAGGATGGGAGCATACTTGGGTTTCCGGCGAGGGCGCAAAGGGCATCAACAATCCCAGCAACTACCCGGGGGACGGCTGGGCGCAGCTGGCTTTCGGCAACGCCAATACCGGAACCGGCATGCACCGGGAAGAGTGGCGCGGGAACACGTCCAATCAGAACAACCGCAACGGAAACGGCTACAAGGGCTGCACGTTCGGGTTGGTGACCGGGCTCGACGAGGACGGCCACATCGTCTATGCAAGCGGCATCGACGCGCCCAACCTGTTCGACGAAGGCAGCGCGACGGGCAAGACCGCCTACGACGGCTATTCGCTGGGGTTCAACCGCTCCGGCGACACCTACACGCTCAGCTCGGTCAACGGCGCCGGCCTCGACGGGCTCGAATACTTCAACAACCCTGCGTATCCCACGAATCCCGCGCAGGTGCACACGGGCATCTGGACCAACAACTTCTGGCCCATGGACGGGGTGAAGAACGCCGACCCCCATACGGGCACCTACGACACGACCGCGTCCGGCCATCGCGGCGTCGAGCACTTCATCGGCGTCGATGGCGACTCGACCTATCCGCCCAGCGACGACGGCGTGGCCCACAACAACATGTTCGGCATGCAGTACAGCGTGGAATTCGAACTGACCGAGGACTACGTCGGCCCGCTGGAGTACTACTTCTTCGGCGATGACGACATGTGGGTCTTCCTCGACGGCGAGCTGGTCTGCGACATCGGCGGCGTGCACAGCTCCGTGGGAGCCTACGTGAACCTGTGGGATTGCATCGAGAAAGGCGATGCGGGGAAGCACACGCTCAAGTTCTACTACACCGAACGCGGCCTCTCCGGTTCCACCTGCTACATGCAGTTCACCCTGCCTTCGGTGTCCTCCGTCACGCCGACCTACCAGAACGGCCAGCTCAAGATCGAGAAGGAGGTCGTGGGCGAGGCCGATGCGGACGCCGAGTTCAGCTTCGACATAAGCATCTCCTCCCCCGACGGCTTGGCCGAAGGCTCCGACTACGCCATCGTGCGGTATTCCCCCGACGGCCAGCGCATCGAAAGCTCGCTTCTGAGCGGCGGGACGGGCACGTTCAAGCTCAAGGCGGACGAGTACGTGCTCATCGATTACCTGCAGCACGGGACCCATTACACGATCGAGGAAACGAACGCGGACGGGTTTGTCGTGAGCAACACGGTCGATGCGGGAGCCCCCACCCAATCGGCCCAGGTGACGGGCACCATGCCCGAAGGGAAGAGCAGCATCGTGCTGTTCACCAACGCCCTTGCGCCCGAACCGGGGCCCGATCCCGATCCCGATCCCGATCCCGATCCTGAGCCGGAGCCGGAGCCGGAGGACACGCCCGAGGCGCCCCAAGGCCTAGCCGATGCCGGTGACGGCATGGCGGCGGGGGCGGCCGTTGTCGCCGGTGTCGCCGCTTGTGCCGCCGCGGCCTGCCTGTTCGCGCGACGCAAGGGCAGGCGTTAGGACGGATGGGCCGCGCGCCTTCTGCGGAAGCGTCGGGGGAGGGGCCTTCTGGGAAGAGGGCGCCCGCCCCGAAGCGGATCGAGGAGCGGCTGGTTCGGAGGGATGATCATGCGCTGGGATTTCGAGGTTCGCGAGCGCGCCGCCGATCTTTTCGGGCAGGGGCTCGGCTACAAGGCGGTCGCCACCAAGCTGGGCATGAGCCGCGAGGCGATTCGCGAGTGGTCATACGCGTGGCGCGCCATGGGCCGCGAGGGGCTCCTCGACATGGGCCATCGCCGAAGCTACGCCCCCGAGGTGAAGCTGGCGGCCGCACGGGCGCGCGTCGATGGGGGCGAGAGCGTCGTCGACACGATGGCGCGCTTCAGGATAGCCAATCGCCGGCAGGTCAACAGCTGGTGCCGCCTGTACGAGGAAAAGGGCGCTGCGGCGTTCGGGCTGGAGGACGGCCCCTGCTGCGATGCGGCAGACGGGAACCGGTAGGCCGCTTCCGGCTCCTTTGCAAGACCCGTGGTTTCCCAGGGAGGGCATCGCCCTCCCTTTCCCATTTCTGGGCTGCCCGTATGATGCCTTGGACTGGAATATATCGTCTTGACTATATAACTTTTCAAGAATAATATCGTGGTATGCCTTCCCCAAGGGGATCCGCCCGATAGGGGCAGGGCGAGGAATGGGAGACAGGAAGGGATACCATGAAGAAGCGTACGCGTATCGTAATGGCCTCCGCCTGCGCATTCGCGCTGGCGGGGTCGCTTGCCATGTTCGGCTGCTCGTCCGGCGCGCAAAGCGAGGATCAGAAGTCCGAGGAGCCCGCCGCCGCAGAATCGTCGGAGCAGGTCGAGCTGCAGATCTTCGCCGCCAACTCGCTGGAGAAAGCGCTCAACGAGGTCCAGGCGCTCTACACCGAGCAGACCGGCGTGACCTTCGCCGACACGCAGTACGAAGCCTCCGGCACGCTGAACGAGATGCTGGGCGGCGGCGCCACCGCCGATATCGAGATCACGGCGTCCAAGGGCACGATGGACACCGCCGTCGAGGAGGGCTACGTCGACGAGGGCACCCGCTTCGACATGTTCACCAACGACCTGGTGATCGTGGCCGGCACCGACTCCGACATCGACGAGATGACGCTCGAGGAGGCCGCTTCCGGCAACTACAAGATCGCCGTGGGCGACGACAACGTCCCCGCCGGCAACTACGCCAAGCAGGCGCTGTCCACCGTGGGCGCTTGGATCGATGACGAGGGCACCGTCGGCCCCGAGTCCGACGGCAAGGGCGGCACGTTCGAGGGCACCCCGCTTGCCGGCATGGTGACCGAGGGCAAGTCCGTCGGCGACGTGTGCTCCTACGCCAACACCGGCGACGTCGACCTGGCGTTCGTCTACAGCTCCGACGTGTACCGCTTCGGCAACGTGAAGATCGTCGGCACGGTGCCCGCCGATGCGTGCAAGGCCATCGTGTACCCGGCGGCCGTGTGCGCCGAGACCGACAACGCCGATGCCGCCCAGGCGTTCCTGGACTGGGCCGTCAGCGATGAGGATGCGCTGAAGATCTGGCAGGAGTGGGGCTTCGAGCTGGCGTAAAGCCTTCGATTGCCCGCCGGCTTCCGGGCGGCAGCCCTTGGAGCCCGCGTCCTGCAAGAACGAGGAGGATGGGTGAGATGCCTGCACCCATCCTCCTTTGCGTATAATGTGAGGGCTTCGCGCGCCGGGCGCTTCGGGGAAGCTTCCAGCGCGCGAAGGCGCCCCGCTTCGATGCGGAAGCGCCGCCCGCGCCTCGGCGGATGCCTAGGGCGCGGGGCCTGCAGAAGGGGAATGGGGAGACTGCATGACGAAAAGCTTGGGGATGCCGAAGGGCGCTGCGGCGCGATTCGCCGCTGCGGCGTTGGCGGCGCTTCTCGCCGCGGCGCTGGCCGCGCCCTCCGTCGCGTTCGCGGAGGAATCGGCCGGCGCCGCCGCCGCTCAAGGGGGATCGTCCGATGTGACGGTGTCGGCCGAAGCGGATGCCGCCATCGCCGACGGCGCCGAATTCGCGCTCGGGGACTTCTCCCGTGCGCAGAAAGGCTCCAACCGCGAGGTCGACGGCGCCTATATCGGCTACAGCTACTACCAGGGCGCCGATGCCGACTACCTGGTGGCCGTGGTGACGGCGGACTACGTGGTCGTCCATGTGCCCGAAAGCGCGGCGGCGCTGTGCGATCCTGCCGATCCCGCCGTGCAAGGCATCCTGAAGAACTGCCTGATCTCCCTTGACGAGGCGTCCGTCAACGGCGGCGTGGTCGCCGATGCGGACGCGCCGTGGGAGTTCACTTCCGAGAGCACGTGGGAGCGCGACGGCATCGTGTACTCGTTCGGCGTCGAGGCCGGCGAGGGCCGCTACTACACCACGGTCGCCGGCGCGGACGGCAGCGACATCGTGAGCGCCACGGCAAACGCCGCGCGACCCCTCTACGTCGATTTCGCGCACGTCGCCGCGCCCGATGCCGTCGATATCGTCCCGCCCGCCACCGGCATCGCCGCCATCGGCGAGTTCCTCTCCGAGCTCGACTGGAGCCCGCTGTGGGTGACGCTCAAGACCACCGGCGTCGCCATCGTGTTCATCTTCATCCTGGGCCTGGCGGCGGCGTACTTCAGCCTGCGCATCCCCAAGCGCGCGCAGGACATCGCCGACACGCTGTTCACCATCCCGATGGTCCTGCCGCCCACGGTGTGCGGCTTCATCCTGCTGCTCGCCCTGGGCAACAACTCGCCGGTGGGCCGCTGGTTCATCGACCACGGCCTGCCGCTCGTGTTCAGCTGGCCGGCCACGGTCATCGCCGCCGTGGTGGTGGCGTTCCCGTTGATGTACCGCAGCGCGCGCGGCGCGTTCGAGAACATCGACCCGCTCATGCTGGACGCGGCGCGCACGCTGGGCTGGAGCAACGGGCGCATCTTCTTCCGGCTGATGATGCCCCTGGCATGGAGCTCCATCGCCGCCGGCGCGGTGCTGGCGTTCGCCCGCGCGCTGGGCGAGTTCGGCGCGACGCTGTTCCTCGCCGGCAACTACGCGGGCATCACGCGCACCATCCCCATCGCCATCTATTTCGAATGGATGGGCGGCGACATGGACGCGGCGCTGTTCTGGACCGGCGTGGTGATCGTGTTCAGCTTCGTCGTGATCCTGTTCATCAACCTGTGGAGCAGACGCACCACCAAGTACCGCCGCGTCTCGGAGGAATAGCGCATGAGTTTGGAAGTCGACATCAAGAAGGATTTCAAGACGTTCACGCTCGACGTGGCGTTCACCGCCGGCGACGAGACGCTGGGCTTTCTGGGCGCGTCGGGCTGCGGCAAGAGCCTCACCATGCGCTGCATCGCCGGCATCGAGACGCCCGACGAGGGGCGCATCGTCGTCAACGGCAAGGTGTTCTTCGATTCCCGGGAGAAGGTCAACCTCACGCCGCAGGAGCGCAAGACGGCGCTGCTGTTCCAGAACTACATGCTGTTCCCCAACCTCACGGTCGAGCAGAACGTGGCGGCGGGCATCGGCAAGGACACGTCGAAGGGCGACCGCGACGCCATCGTCGCCCGCGAGTTGAAGCGGTTCGGCCTGGAAGGGTTCGGCAGGCGCTACCCCTCCCAGCTTTCCGGTGGGCAGCAGCAGCGCGTCGCGCTGGCGCGCATGCTGGCGGCGCGGCCGGGCATCCTGATGCTGGACGAGCCGTTCAGCGCGCTGGACGCGCACCTCAAGGAGGTGCTGGAGCAGAACCTGGTGAGCCTGTTCGACGCGTTCGACGGCACGGTTCTCTACGTCAGCCACGACATCGACGAGGCGCTGCGCTTCTGCGACCGCATCGCGGTGGTGGATTCCGGCCGCATCATGGAAATCGACACGGGCGACGATTTGGTGAACCGTCCGCGCTCGGTGGCGGCGCTGAAGCTTTCCGGATGCAAGAACGCCACGCCGGTGGTGCGCGTGGACGACACGCACGTCTGGTCGGCGAAATGGGGGGTTGCCGTGGAAGTGGACGGCCCTGTCGCCGACGACGTGGCGTATCTGGGCGTGCGCGCCCGCTACTTGGAGCAGGTCGACGGCCCGGGGCTCAATTGCTTCCGCATGCGCGTCGATCGGGCGAGCGACTCGCGCTTCGAGCGCACGGTGCTGCTGGGCTTCCTCGATCGCGACGGGCGCGAGGTTCCCACGGTGGGGCAGGACGAAGACGAGATGAAGTACCTCCACCAGCATCTGTTCTGGCGCGTCCCCAAGGCGGACGGCGCGAAGCGCCTGCCGGAGGTGGGCGACGAGCTGTGGATCCGCATCCCCACCGACCGCATCTACCTTGTCGCAAGGTAGATGCGCGTTTTCAGGCTGCCGGACGTTTTCCGGGGCAGATGCTTTATACTTGAACGCGATTAAACCGCACGAGGAGGCTCCATGAAAGACGGTCTAGGCCGCACCATAGAATACCTGCGCATCTCGCTGACCGACCGCTGCAATTTCCGCTGCATCTACTGCATGCCCGAGGAGGGCGTGTGCAGCCTGCCGCACGACGAGATCCTGCGCATCGAGGAGATGGCGCACGTGGTACGCATCGCAGCCGACCTGGGCATCAAGAGCGTGCGCCTCACCGGCGGCGAGCCTTTGGTGCGCAAGGGCGTGGTCGACCTGGTGCGCGAGATCGCGGGCACGCCCGGCATCGAGAACGTGTCGATGACCACCAACGGCGTGCTTCTGCCCCAGATGGCCGACGATCTGAAGCGCGCGGGGCTCTCGCGCGTGAACATTTCGCTGGACACGCTCGATGCCGACCAGTTCCACTACATCACGCGCCGCGGCTATCTGCAGCAGACGCTCGACGGCATCGAGGCGGCGCTTGAGGCCGGCTTCGACCCCGTCAAGATCAACGCCGTCACCGTGCGCAGCCTGAACCAGGACTACCTTGCGTTCGCGCGCCTTTCGGTGGACCGCCCGCTGCACGTGCGCTTCATCGAGTACATGCCCGTGGGCGAAAGCTCCGGCGTGGACGGCTGCGGCTGGGGGCCCGGGGACGTGGTCCCCAACGAGGAAGTGATCGAGGCCATCAACGCGCAGGCGCGCGAGCAGGGGCTGCCCGAGCTGGTGCCCGCTGGCGATGACAGGCCGCTGGGCTGGGGGCCTGCGCGCTACTGGGAGTTCCCCGGCGCGAAGGGCACCGTCGGGTTCATCTCGGCGCTTTCGAACCACTTCTGCGCGCAGTGCAATCGCGTGCGCCTGACGGCCGACGGCAAGCTGCGCCCGTGCCTGTTCTCGGACCTGGAGTTCGACGTGCGCACGCCCCTGCGCGCCGGCGACGACGACGCGGTGCGCGAGGTGTTCGCCACCACGCTGCGCGCCAAGCCCGACGAGCACCACAACAAAGTGGGCACCCAACGCGGCATGAGCCAAATAGGAGGATAGGATGACCGACCAGAAACTCACCCATATCGACGACAAGGGCGACGTTCGCATGGTGGACGTCTCGGCGAAGCCCGACACCGAGCGCGTCGCCATCGCGGAGGGCTCCATCCTCATGCACCCCGAGACGCTTGCGCTCATCGTCGAGGGCAAGGCGGCGAAGGGCGACGTGCTGGCCTGCGCGCGCGTGGCGGGCGTGATGGCCGCCAAGCAGACGTCCAGCCTCATCCCCATGTGCCACCCGCTCAACATCACCAAGGCCAAGGTGGAGTGCGACCCCATCCAGCCGGGCGACCGCGAAGACGGCCGTGTGGGCATCCACGTGACCACCACCTGCGGCGTCACCGGCAAGACCGGCATCGAGATGGAGGCGCTCACGGCGGCGTCCGTCGCCTGCCTGACGGTGTACGACATGTGCAAGGCGGTCGACCGCGGCATGGAGATCGTCGACGTGCGCCTGCTGCGCAAGGACGGCGGCAAGACCGGCCTGTGGCTGCGCGAGGAGCATCCCGAGGAGCTGAGCTAGGCATCCTGCAGCCGATGCTGGGGTAGAATGTCGGCATGAGGAAAACGAAGATCATCTGCACGCTGGGTCCGGCGGTCGACGGCGACGATGCGCTGCGCGCCCTGCTGGATGCCGGCATGGACGTCGCGCGCCTGAACTTCAGCCACGGCAGCCACGAAGAGCATGCCCGCCGCATCGAGGCGGTGCGCCGCCTCCGCGCCGAAACGGGCGTCCCTTGCGCGATCATGCTGGACACCAAGGGCCCCGAGATCCGCACGGGGACGCTCGCCGGGGGCGTCCCGCTCCCCCTTTCGGCAGGGCAATCCATCGTGCTCACCACCGACAGCCGCGCCGACGGCTCCGACGGGCGGGTGTTCCAAAGCTGCCCCGCTTTGGCGGGGAGCCTCTCGCTCGGCGCACGCCTTCTGCTGGACGACGGCCTCATCGAGCTTACGGTCGAGCGCTTCGACGGCGATGACGTGGAATGCAGGGTGCTCAACGACGGCGTGCTGGGCCAGCGGAAATCCATCAACGTCCCCGGCGTGCAGCTGCCGCTTCCGGCGGTGACCGAGCAGGACCGCTCCGACCTGCTGTTCGGCATAGGCCAAGGCGTCGATGCGGTCGCCGCGTCCTTCGTCCGCGACGGGGCCGGGGTGCGCGAGATCAAGCGGTTCCTCGCCGAGAACGGCGGGGCGGGCATCGCCGTCATCGCCAAGATCGAGGCGGCCGGCGCGCTGGACAACATCCGCGACATCGTGCGGGAAGCCGACGGCATCATGGTCGCGCGCGGGGACCTGGGCGTCGAAGTGCCGGCGTATCGCGTCCCCTACCTGCAGAAAGAGATCATCCGCCTGTGCAACCGCGAGTCGAAGCCGGTGATCACCGCCACGCAGATGCTCGATTCCATGATCCGCAACCCCCGCCCCACGCGCGCCGAAGTCGCCGACGTGGCGAACGCGATCTACGATGGCACCGATTGCGTGATGCTGTCCGGCGAGACGGCGTCGGGCGCCCATCCCATCGAGGCGGCGCGGACCATGGCGCGCATCGCCTGCGAGACCGAGCCCCATCTGTTCGACGAGCATCCGCCCGATCGCAGCCGCACCAACGCGCGCGCCTCGCTGGCCGTCGGCATCGCCGCGGCGCAGATGGCCGAGACGCTGGGAGCGAAATGCATCGTCGCCCCCACGGTGTCGGGCCGCACCGCGCGGCTGATATCGAAGCTGCGGCCCCGCATGCCCATCATCGCCGTGACCCCCGACGAGCGCGTCATGCGGCAGATGCAGCTATCCTGGGGCGTCGTCCCCCTGCTCGACGGCATGCAGGGCGGCATGCGCCAGGTGATGGACAACGCGCTTTCCAAAGTGCGCGAGCGCGGCTACGCCTCCCAAGGCGACCTGGTGGTCCTCACGGCGGGGGATCCCGCCACCGCCCCCGACGAGGACGTGCGCCCCGGGGTGCGGGGGATCGCGCCCACCAACGTCCTGCAGGTCGTGCAGATCCGCTAGGACGGCAGGCGGGTTCGACGCGCGTGCGTTTCCGCAAAGCACCCGCCTTTCCCGATAGCGGGCGTTTCGCCCTCGGGTCCTTTCTGCAGTTCCTACGAAGGAGCCCGTTGACGCGTTGCCCCGCGTTTGCCGTGTGTTAGAATTCCCGGTTGGCAATAGCAACATCGAAAGGGACGGTTATGTCAGGGCATTCAAAATGGGCAACCACGAAGCATCGTAAAGCGGCGCAGGACGCGAAGCGTTCCGCCTTGTTCTCCAAGCTGTCGCGCAACATCACGGTGGCGGCGAAGGAGGGCGGCGACCCCAACCCCGAGAACAACGCATCCCTGGCTGCCGCCATCGAGAAGGCGAAGGGCTACTCCCTGCCGAAGGATAAGATCAAGACCGCCATCGACAAGGCGTTCGGTTCCGGCAAGGATGCCGCGAACTACGAGACCGTGGTCTACGAGGGCTACGGCCCGGCGGGCATCGCGGTGTATTGCGAGGCCCTGACCGACAACCGCAACCGCACCGCCGCCGACGTGCGCAGCGCGTTCACCCATGCGGGCGGCAGCCTGGGCACCTCCGGCTCCGTCGCGTTCCAGTTCGAGCGCAAGGGCCAGATCATGGTCCCCAAGGAGATCGAGGGCGAGGGCAAGAAGGCCGGCATGGAGCCCAACGGCGCCGCCGCCGACGAGGACGAGTTCATGATGGCCGTGGCCGAGGCCGGCGGCGACGACTACGAGGACGCCGAGGACGAGTGGATCGTCTACACCGCGCCGGGCGATCTCATGGCCGTGGTGAAGGAGCTTGAGGCCCAGGGCATCCAGGTGAAGGGCGCCGAGATGACCATGATAGCCAACACGCCGTCGGCGGTTTCGGTGGCCGATGCCAAGAAGGTCATGCGCCTCATCGACAAGCTGGAGGAGCTGGAGGATCTGCAGGCGGTGTACCACACCATGGACATCACCGACGAGATCGCCGAGGCGCTCGACGAGTAGTTTTCGCGAACGTTAAAGCCAATCGCGCTAGGGAAGGCGCCGGGCCGCAGGGCTCGGCGCCTTTTGCCTTTCGGGGACGTAACAGGGCCGCGCAACATTCTGGAAACATAGTCGCGAGGAAATCTGATAGGGTGAAGCTTAGGTAAGCGCGCGATAGGCTCTTTGTGCAGCAGCGAGGGAGTCCCGCGCAGGACGAAAAGGGAGGCTCCATGGGTTTTCTCGAAGGTAAGACCGCCATCATCACCGGTGCTGGGTTCGCGGCGCTCAAGGATGGATCCGCCGGTTCCATCGGTTACGGCATTGCCACGGCCTACGCCAAGGAGGGCGCGAACCTGGTTATCACCGGCCGCAACGTGAAGAAGCTGGAGACGGCCAAGGAGAAGCTGGAGGCCGAATACGGCATCCAGGTGCTTTGCGTGGCCGCCGACGTGAATGCCGGGGCCGACAACCAGGCCGTGGTGCAGAACGTCATCGACCAGGCCATCGAGAAGTTCGGCCGCATCGACGTGCTGGTGAACAACGCCCAGGCCTCCGCTTCCGGCGTGACGCTGGCCGACCACACCACCGACCAGTTCGACCTGGCCATCTACTCGGGTCTGTACGCCACCTTCTACTACATGCAGGCGTGCTATCCCTACCTGAAGGAGACCAAGGGCTCGGTCATCAACTTCGCCTCCGGTGCAGGCCTCTTCGGCAACTTCGGCCAGTGCGCCTACGCCGCCGCCAAGGAGGGCATCCGCGGCATGAGCCGCGTGGCCGCCACCGAATGGGGCCCCGACGGCATCAACGTGAACGTGGTGTGCCCGCTGGCCTGGACGGCCGCTCTGGAGAACTTCCAGGAAGCTTATCCCGACGCCTTCACGGCCAACGTGCACATGCCCCCCATGGGCCACTACGGCAATGTGGAGACCGAGATCGGTCGCGTCGTGGTGCAGCTTGCCAGCCCCGACTTCAAGTTCATGAGCGGCGAGACCGTCACGCTCGAGGGCGGCATGGGGCTGCGCCCGTAACGGGCCTGCCCGGATACAGGCGTGTTGAGAGGACTCGGCCCCCGCGAACGGGGGCGGGCCCTTTTTGTTTTGGGAGGTCTGGGGAGGTTTGCGGTGCGCCGGTTCCGGCCGGCGCCCTCTCTCGGTTCCCCTCAGCCGTCCGTCACCGTAAACGACAGCACCGCCTCGTCGCCCGTTACCTCGTAGTGCGGGTAAAAGCCGGCGGTGACGGTGCGCCAAAACCGCGAGGCCTTGATGTTCACGAGGGAGTATTTGATCTCCCAGGCACCCGGGTGGAGCGCAAAGATCTGCTTGACCGCCTCCGCCGCCAGGCCGCGTTTTCGGTAGACGGGAAACACTGTGAACTCCGCCATGGCGTGGTCGATGGGCCGGCCCAGGCACGAATGGGCGTTCACCATGGCAAAGCCCACGATGCGCTCCTCGTCCTCGACGGAGTGTTCGATGAAGTACGCGTGGCGGTTTTCGTCGGAGAAGTATCGGCCGAAGTGCGGGTAGCTATAGGAGCCCCCGGTATCCATCTCGTCGCTATAGAACTGGCTCATCTCGTAGAGGTATTTCTGGGGGAAGTTCCAGAGCGTGGGTTTCTCTGTGGGGCTGACCGCTCGTAGGGAGACCATGGCTGCATCGACCTCGCGGGTTTT
>URRZ01000065.1 GCA_900550385.1 uncultured Coriobacteriaceae bacterium
CAGTTCCAGATCGTTGTTTTCGCCCGCTGAGCTGGGCCTATGCCGGAATCTCTCCCACAGAAACCACCGAAGAGCCGAAAAATTCGCCTTGGAGGTGGCGGCGGCGGCGAACATCGCCTCGCCAAGAAGCCAGCTGATCCGGATCGACACCGACTCCTCCCTGCTGTTGGAGAGGTTCGACCGCGAGGGATCTCTCTTCCACGGCAGGAGAATCCCCTACATCAGCGCCATGACCTTGCTCGGCGCGAACGATGGCGAAGGCCGCGACTATGCCGAGGTTGCCGAAAGCCTGGTGGACCTCGCGTCGAACCCCGGAGCCGAGCTGGCGGAGTTGTTTTCGCGCGTCGCCCTATCCATCGCGCTGCACAACACCGACGACCACTTGAGGAACCTGGGGTTCCTCCGAGCCGATGGCGCTTGGAGGCTCGCCCCGTGCTTCGACATCAACCCGAACCCCCGCCTTGCCGACATGCGCTCGACAACGGTGTTCGGCGAAGCCGGAGGCAGCGAGGCGGAAGGGCTTGCCGAGCTCGCCCCCACATGCGGCCTCTCATCGCAGGAGGCCGCCGAACGGGTGTCCGCGATTCTCGACGCCATGGGGAATTGGAAGCGGATCGCCAGACGGTGCGGCTGCCCCAAGGCGGAAACGGCGCTGTTCGAGCCGGTGTTCTCGGATCGATGCGCCGCTTTGGAGAAAGCGTTTCTCTAGCCTGCCCATGAGACCTTATCCGAACGGAAAGACGGCCATCCCGCTTCGCGCGTGAACGGGAAAGGCGCCCGCCCCTCTTTCCCGTTCAGAGCGGAGCCCGGTCGGAAACGAGAAAAAACCTCCGTCCCTTTTTCTCATTCGTAGCGCTGGGCGGCGTCGCGGAGGTGCTCGATGATGGGAATGGACTGCGGGCACACCGCCTCGCAGGCGCCGCATTCGATGCAGTCGGACGCCTTGCCGGGCGTGGCCTGCCACTGGTAGTTGTGCTTGGACAGCGCGCCGTCGCCCATGACGGTCTCCAGGTTGCGCAGCATCAGGATGATGGGGATGGCGACCTGCTGCGGGCAGCCCTTCAGGCAGTAGCCGCAGTTGGTGCAGGGGATGGTGGGCACGCTGTTCAGCGATTCGATGGCTTCATCCAGCGCCGCCTGTTCCTCCGCCGAGAACGCGTGCGGCCCCTTGAACGCCTGGGCGTTCTGCCGCATCTGCTCGATGGTCGACGCGCCGGAAAGCACGGTGATCACGCCGGGCAGGTTCCAGCAGAACCGGTACGCCCACGAGGCAAGCGGCGCATCCGGGCGCACCGCGCGCAGCGGCTCCGCCGCGCGCTCGGGCAGATCGGCCAGCCTGCCGCCGCGCACCGGCTCCATGATGACGACGGGCTTGCCGTGCTTGGCAGCCACCTCCATCAGCGCGCGCGACTGGATGACGGGGTTCTCCCAATCCAGATAGTTCACCTGCAGCTGGACGAAATCCACCCACGGATGCTCGGTCAGCAGCCGATCCAGCACGTCGGGGCCGTCGTGCAGCGAGAACCCGGCGTTGCGCACCACGCCCTCGACCTTCTTCTGCCGCAGGAACTCCCACATGCCGTAGTCCTCGAACTCGGCGACGCGCTCGGCGCCCAGGTTGTGCAGCAGGTAGAAGTCGATGTAGTCCACGCCCAGTCGCTCCATCGAAGTTTCCAGACACGCGCACGCCTCCTCCGACGAGCCGGCCCTCGCGCCGGGGTTCTTCGTGGCGATCTGGAACGATTCGCGCGGATGGCGCTCGACCAGCGCCTCGCGAAGCGCCGTTTCGGACGCGCCTTCGTGGTACAGGTACGCCGTGTCGAAGTACGTGCCGCCCGCCTCCAGGAACGCGTCCACCATCTGCGAGAACTGCGGCATGTCGATGCTGGTTTGGTTTTTCGGGTCGGTCAGCGGCAAGCGCATGCACCCGAAGCCGAACTTGGGAATGGCGGCGTATTCCTGGTTCATGGGTCCCCCTTCGATGCGCGGGCGCCGACGCAAAGCGCTTGCGCCGGTTCAAGCTGTCCTGAATCGTGCATCATCGTCCAACGTTTGCTGCTATGATAGCAACGTTGATGCTTCCGAAGGCACAGCAGCGATACTATCCCCACCCAGCCCACTGCGGAAGGTTGTGCCATGGACATCGAGACCATCAAGACCATCCTCACCGTCGCCCACTGCGAGAACTACGCCGAAGCTGCGCGCAAGTTGGGCTATACGCCGTCGGTGATATCGAAGCGGATCATCAAGACCGAGCAGGAGCTGAACATCCCGCTGTTCGCACGGGGGCGCCGCGCCAGCAGCCTCGCCCCCACCGCCGAATGCGAAGCGATCCTGCCCGACCTGAAAGCCATCGACGAGGCATGGGGGCGCATCCAGGACACCGCCGTCATGCTCTCCCAAACCGAGAACGAAGGCGAGCTGCGCATCGGGTCGCTGGCGAAATACTACCCCACACGCGAGGATTCCATCATCTCCGACTTCATGACGAAGTACCGCAACGTCAACGTGCTGGTGGTGAAGCAGTCGTGGGACCCCCTGATCCGAGGGCTGCACCAAGGCAGCTACGACCTGGCCTTCCTGTCGTTCAACGGCACCCTGCGGCATCTGGAGGATGACTGGCCCGACGCGCAGCTGGACAAGTTCGACTTCTACCTGGTGGACACGCTGGACACCATGTACGTGGCCATCGGCAGCCAGTTCCCCGAAGCGTCGCTTGAGGAGGCGACGCTCGAAGACCTGAAGGACTACACGTTCGCGTTCAACGTGGGCGAGAAGGGCGACATCCTGAAGAATCACGCCGCCCCCTTCCTGGAGTTGGCGGGCCGCTACGGCTTCGCATTGAAGGCCCGGCCCCTGAACACGCGCGACGGCAGCGCCTTCCTCACCGCGCGCAGCCGCAAGCTGGCTATCCCCCAGCCGGTATGCCAAACGCATGTCGAAGGCATCACGCACGTGAGGCTGACCGACTGGCCCACCCACCTGTCCGCATACTGCGTCGTCCCCAAGGGAAAGCACTCGCCGCTGGTGGTGCACATGATCAACCATCTGAAGGCCCACGGCTGCGAGCTGGATTCGTTGCCAAATCGGCGATGAATGCGGATTCGATGGCTCCGAATACCCTCTGCCGCGCGCCCTATACTGAAGCCGCTTCGGAAGCATCCATATCATTTGCGGCACGATCCCGATGGGGAAGGCGCGCAGGCGCCTGCGGGTCGTCGTTGCCCGATGGCGACGTTTCCGAACGCCGATGCGCACTCGCCGAAACGACGCCATGCGGCAACAGGCGACGGCCCGTGGACGATTAGGGGATCCTTCAGGGGAATCTTTTCGCGAAGGCGTTGAGGCCTGCCTCTTGACGGCGTGTCGCTCGTCCCGAAAAGGAGGGCGGACACAGCATGAACATCAACAACGACTACAACGTGGACGTTCTGGTGTGCGGCGGCGGCGTCGCCGGCTGCGCGGCGGCCATCACCGCGGCGCGCCAGGGCATGCGCACGCTGCTCATCGAGAAGCGCGAGTCGTTCGGCGGCCTGGTCACCAACGGCTACATCACCGGCATCGCGGGCCACGTGGACGGCGTCTGCAAGGAATGGGTCGAGCGCCTGGTGAAGGAGAACGGCGCCATCATGAAGCCCCACCTGCCCGCCGTGGAGCCCGAGCGCGCCAAGGTCATGTTCGAGCGCATGCTCATCCAATCCGGCGCCCGCTTCCTGTACGGCACCCACATCGCCGAGTGCATCGTGGAGGACAACCGCATCGCGGGCGTGGTGGCCTACAACGTGAACGGCAAGATGGTCATCCGCGCGAAGATGGTCATCGACGCCACCGGCGACGCCATCGTGGCATCCGCCGCCGGCGTGCCGTGCGACGTGGGCGACATCGAGTTCATGGGCCTGAACGAGTCCACCTCCATGGGCTTCCGCCTGTCGTATGTGAACTACGAGAAGTACATGGAAGACCGCGCCGCCTACGACGCGGCCAACCGGTCCAAGCCGCCCGAGCAGCGCGTGAACTACTTCGTGACGAAACAGCATGAGGCCATCGCGGCAGGCGACCTCCCCTGCATCGTGTCGCCCGGCAATCTGGTGTACCCGGTGGTGGGCAGCAAGGACCAGACCTGCATGGACGTGTGCCTGGACGCCACGCACACCTACGACTGCCGCAACACCTCCGCCGAGGACCTGACGCGGCAGATCGTCGACCAGCACAACAAGGTGCTGATGTTCGTCGACTTCCTGCGCAAGTACGCCCCCGGGTTCGAGAACTGCACGCTGGCGCACTTCGCCGAGCAGAACGGGACGCGCGAGACGCGCCGCATGGTGGGCAAGTACGTGTTCACCGCGCGCGACATCTGCGCTGCCAGGAAGTTCGAGGACGGCATCGCCATCTACCCCGAGCCGCTGGATTCGCACCATCCCACCAGCGACCGCACCACGGCCATGCGCCACATCCACGCGCCCGAGCCCATCGAGCCCGCGTTCTGCCGCCCCTCGCAGGACGACGGCAATTGGCACATGCACCCCTTCGCCCCCATGGAGGGCTACGAGGTGCGCCCGAACCCGCGCGACTTCAGCGAGATCCCGCTGCGCGCGCTGGTCGCCGAGAACGTCGACAACCTGTTCGGCGTCGGCCGCAACTTCTCGGCGGACTGGCATGCCATCGGCGGCGCCCGCGTGATCGCCACCTGCATGACCACCGGCCAAGCCGCCGCCAACGCCGCAGCCTGGTGCGTCAAGCACCAGGAGAGCGCGTGGAACGCCGACGGCAAGGCCGTACGCGAGATGCAGAAGCAGCAGGACGTGCCGCTGGACCAGCCGCTCGAGGGTTACTGGGCCGCCGCGCGCGACGCCGAGGGCGAGCTGGACATCCTCCACGACATGGCCGTGGTGCGCAAGCCTTCCGGCGAGACGTCGTTCCAGAACTAGCCGGCGCAATTCCGGTGCAATCATCCCCTCCAAGCACAACCATCAGGCGGGTGGAAACGCCTAGCGCCTAGCGGCAGCTTCCCCGGCAGCGGCTTCGCGCGACGCCCCCGTCCGGCGGCATCCTCCCAATCGCCGTCGGACGGGATCCGCCCGCAACCCTAGGAGAAGGGACTCCAATGTCAGAGAAATCAACCATGAACCCGACGGCCAAGTACGTCATCAAGATCATCATCGGCGTGCTGATCGTGTTCTGCTTCCGCTTCATCCCCGCGCCCGATCCCATCACGCCTTTGGGCATGAACCTGATCGGCATCTTCTTCGGCACCATCTACCTGTTCACCGTGGGCGGCATGCTGTGGCCGTCGTTCCTGGCGCTTTTGGCGCTGGGCTACTCGGGAGCCACCGGCAGCCTGAGCGACACCGTCATGGCGGCGCTGGGCAACTCGGTGATGTGGCAACTGATCGTGCTGTTCCCCATCTGCCACGCCATCTCCGCCAGCGGCGCGGCGCAGAAAGTCGCCGGCAAGCTGATGACGCTGAGCTTCGTCAAGGGCAAGCCGATGCGCATCATGATCATGTTGTTCGTCGCCACGTTGGTCGTGGGCATCCTCATCAGCGCGACGGCGACCATCGTGTTGATGTTCGCGCTGATCAACAGCATCCGCGACATGATGGGCTACGAGAAGGGCGACAAGTGGTCCGCAGGCACCTGCGTCGGCTGCTTCATCTGCGCCCTCATCGGCTCCGCCGCCATCCCCTACCGCGGCCTGGTCGCAGCCATGATCGCCCCGTTCGAGAGCCTGACCGGCTACCCCATCGACGGCCCGGTGTATTTGACCATCGCCATCCTGGTGGGCCTGATCGTCTCCGTGTCCATCCCGTTCCTGATGCGCTACCTGCAGCGTTGCGACTTCAGCAAGGTCGCCGGGTTCGACTTCCATAAGCAGTTCGGCGACACCAAGCTCGATCGCCGCCAGTTCATCCTGCTGATGGGCCTGGCCGTCATCATGGTCTTCTTCATGGTGCAGATGTTCGTGCCCGCCAAGAGCGAGCTGGGGATCATCCTGAACGGCTTCGGCGCCAACGGCATCTTCACCATCGTCGCCATCGCTCTGGCCGTCATCACCGTGGACGGCAAGCCCGCCATGAACCTGGCGCAGGCCATGAAGGACGGGTGCCCGTGGGGCATCATCATCGGCGTCGGCGCCATGGTCGCCATCGCCGGCCAGTTCTCCTCCGAAGCGTCCGGCATCACCGCGTGGCTGAACATGATCCTGGGCGGCGCCCTGAACGGGCTGCCGTGGCCGCTGGTCGTCGTCCTAACGCTCACCGTCACGGTCATCGTCACCGGCTTCTTCAGCAACGTGGGCACCTCGCTCATCATGCTGGCGGCCATCATCCCGCTGTGCCCCGCGCTCGGCATCAACGCCACCGCGATGGCCGTGGGCATCGTCATGGCCTCCAACGTGGCCGTGCTGTCGCCCGGCGGATCCGGCGCCTGCCCGCTGCTGTTCTTCAACGAGAACGAGTCGTGGGGCCGCATCTACAAGAACGGCATCCCGATCCTGGTGGTGTTCGTCGTCGTGGCCAGCGCCTTCATCATCGGCATGAGCATGGTTTCGTAGGCTGCGCGCCTAGCGATTCCGAGCTGCGGGCCCGGGGGGGGGGCCCCCCAAGCCCCCCCCCCGGCCCGCCGCGGCGCGGGGGGGCCCCCCCCCCCCCCCCCCCCCCCCGCTGCGCCGGCCGGCGGAGGCGCGGCGGCGCGATCCTTCCGATGCGGCACGGCCGGCCCTCCCCTTCGGCTGCCGCCGCATAAGCGAAACGGCCGGCGTCCCACTCGGGGCGCCGGCCGTTTTCTTCGGCTTGGTTCCGCTTGGCTTCCCCTAGTCGTCCACGTCAAGGGCGCGGGAGAGGATCTGCATGCGGGCCTCCACTTCCTCGATAATGCGGCTGCAGTCCTTCAGCTCGCGCGCGGCGTCGATGCCCTCGATCTCGCGGACGGCCTTGTACTTCAGGTCGTGCTCGAGGCTGGCCCAGAAGTCCATCGCGATGGTGCGCAGCTGGATCTCCACCGGGATGAGCTCCTTCTTATCTAGGAAGTACACCGGGATGCGGATGATCACGTGCAGGCTGCGGTAGCCGTTGGGCTTGGGGTTGGCGATGTAGTCCTTCACCGTCACGATGACCAGGTCGTCCTGGCGGCGCAGCAGGTCCAGCATGTTGTACACATCTTGGATGTACGAGCAGATGATGCGGATGCCCGCGATGTCCATGATGTAGCGTTCCATGTTCTCCAGCGTGGGCTCTTTGCCGTAGCGGCCCAGCTTCTCGAAGATGCTCTCCGGGCTTTTGATGCGCGACTCCACGTGGTGGATGGGGTTGCGGTGCTTCTTCAGGGAAAGGTCCTGGTCGATGATTTCGCAGCGGACCTGCATCTCGCGCATGGCGGCGCGGTACTTCTGCAGGATCTCGCGCGTGCGGCGCTCGGCGGCCTGCACGCGCGCCAGGTTCGCCATGGACAGCGTGCTCTCGTCGAGGGCGTCCAGCGCCATCAGCGGCTCGTGCTCGATGGGATCGTCGCTTTCGGCCGCGACGGCGTCATCGGAGCCGGGCGCGTGCGGCGCGGCGACGATGTTGCGCGGGGCGATGGCCGGGACGCGGCGCACGGCTTTGGACGGCTGCGCCCATTCCGTCTTGGGAACGGCGCTCCACCCGGACGGGCGGGTGGCGGGCCAAGCGGGGGTCGAGGAAAGCGTGATGCGCGTCGCGTTGCGCTCTGCGGCGTCGCGCAGCAGGTCGGCGCGGGTGGATCCGGAATCGGCGGGCGAGTTGGCGCCGGCGGGTTCGCTATGGGAAAGCTCGGACATGCGGTGGTGCTCCTTGGTTTCAATTGCAGCTTGAATATGATACGGCACCCGCCGCGCAAGGTCGCTGCGAATGTGAAAAAGGGACCGTCGTTTTTTCACATTCCGGGAGGCGCATATGAAGGCGAAGACGCCCTTCCTGACGAAGCGCGTGTCGACGTGAAAAAGCGACTGTCCCTTTTTCGCATCCTGCACGGCGCGGCGCCTCTGCCGAATGGGTTATTCGGCGGCTTTCGCCTGCTGCCACAGCTGCTCTTGCTCGGCGGCGGAAAGGTCCTCGATGCTGCGGCCCTGCTCCCATGCCGCCTGCTCCATGCTGGCCCAGCGGCGGCGGAACTTGCCGCAGGCGGCGCGCAGCGCGTCCTCGCCGTCGACGCCCATCTTGCGCGCGACGTTGACCAGCGCGAACAGCACGTCGCCGAACTCCATCTCCACGGCGGCCACCAGCTGTTCGAGGGTTGCCGGAGCGGCATCCGGAGCCGTCGCGGGCTCCCCTGCCGCGGCTCCAGCCGCGTCGGGCAGCTCGCCCGTCACGCTGACCTTGCCCCTCGAGCCCTTCGGCGCGGCGGCGTAGGCCTCCTTCAGCTCGCCGATCTCCTCGGCGACCTGGGCCCACACGTCGTCCAGCGTGTCCCACTCGAAGCCGGCTGCCACCGCCTTGCGCGAGATCTTCTGCGCCTGCATGAGCGCGGGGAAGCTGGTGGGCACGCCGTCCAGCAGGCCCTCGCGCCGCTGGCCGGCCGCGTCCGCCGCGTCGTCGGCTGCTTCCTTTTCCGCCAGCTTGACCTGGTCCCACAGGCCCAGCACCGCCGAAGCGTCGGCGGCGGAGGCGTCGCCGAACACGTGCGGGTGGCGGCGGATCATCTTGGCGTTCACGTCGGCGCACACGTCGTCGATGGTGAACTCGCCGGCATCCGCGGCTATCTGGCTTTGCAGCACCACCTGCAGCAACACGTCGCCCAGCTCCTCGCGCAGGTGCGCGACGCTGCCGGCTTCGATGGCGTCCACCGCCTCGTAGGCTTCCTCGATCATGTTGTGCGCGATGCTGCCGTGCGTCTGCTCGCGGTCCCACGGGCAGCCGTCCGGGGCGCACAACGCGGCGATAGTGGCCACGAACGCGTCGAAGCTGGGATGCGGCTGCGGGTTCGCCACGCGCTCGGCCGCGGTGGCGGGCAAGGCGCTCGCCGCCGGCTTGCGCTCGCCCGTCGGCTCCTGCTTGCCCGACTTGGCTGCCTCGGTTTCTTTCGGCTGGTTCTTCACCATAAACGGCTCCTCCCCCGTGATCTTTCGGCGCCTAGACCGCCTGGCTCGCGGCTTGGCCGACGGCGTGCTGCGCCTCTTGCTCTTCGAAGTCCCCCGCGCTCACCCACGTGCGAGAATCCGTCGAAGCGGAGCTGGAGGAGGCACCCTCCCCGTCGTCCGCATATTCGGCAAGCGCGGAATCGACGCATTCCTGGATGAAATCGGACATGGCTCTCTGATCGCCCTCCATCACGCAGCAGGCGTCGTTCAGGATGGTGCACACGCCCTCACCCGGGGCGCCGTGACCGTTAAGCGTCGTGCCCGGCAGATAGCTGATGTCCATCAGCGTGTTGCCATCGGCATCCAGCAGTCTCAACCCCGAGCTGAACCCGCCGTTCATCTGCTCCTCCCGGTAGCTTTCGTATCCGTCCCACCGGAGGAAACGCGCGCCCGACAGCAGATCGCATGCCCGCGCGATGATCTGGCGGTCGGAGGTGAGCGCCGGTCCCGGCTCCTCGAAGCTCAGGTTCGGATAGTTCGATATGCGCAGGTAGGCCACCTGATCCGCATCGATGGGATCGGGCAGCGCAACCTCGTCGCCCTCGATAGACGCGAGCGCGGGGACGTCGCCGGCTTCCAAGGACGCGATCCTTCCGGATCCGCCCAGCGCGATGGCCACCGCCGCGATGGCGACGATGCACACCAGCAGCCCGACGGCGGCACCGATGGCCGCCTTCTTCGGCACCTTTCGGTTCGCCGTCCGTTGAAGCTCGGCTTTCAGGCGCTCGTCCCTGTTCTCCTTCTTGCTGTGAGCCATGGCAATCCCTCCGGCCCGCCCCGCTTCGCGAAAGGGGCGAACGTGATACCCTCGTATGCGTCTTATCGGCACCATTACACCGCAAATCACGGGGAAGGCGGCGCGCGATCGTGAAAGAACAGGCAACCAACAGGCCGGCGGCGGAGCGGCCCGAACGCGATGCCGGCAGCACGGACCCCTCGCCCGCAACGCGCCCGGCGCCTGCAGCGAGCCCAACACCCGAACGCGATGCTACCGCGGACGTCTCATGTTCGACGCCCAAGCGCGACGCCGCCGCCGTCGCGGCGCGCATCGCGGTCACGATAGTGTTCGCGTTGAACGTGCAATGCGCGCTGCAGTTCGCGCTGACGCCAGGCTCGTTCGCCGCCGCCTACGAGCTGTCGGGCGTCGCGGGCGAGGCGGCGGTACGCGGGCTGGGCGTCGCGTTCCTGATGTGGAACGCCACCTACCCCGCCGTCATCGCCAGCCCGCGCCGGTTCCGCCCGCTCTACGTCGTGGTGCTGATCCAGCAGGTCATCGGGCTGTTCGGCGAAACCGCCATCCTGCTGAGCCTGCCTGCGGGGCACGATGTTCTGACGGCGAGCATCCTGCGCTTCATCGCGTTCGACGCGGCGGGGCTTGCGCTCATGGCCGCCGCATTCGCATGGCTGGCCGCTACTCGCCGCCGTCGCGGATAGGCGCACGCAGAAAGGCAGGGTAACCGAATATGGTCGCAAGCAGCTCAGGCATATGGCATGCAGCAGGCGACGGGTAGCAGGCCGCCGTCAACATGAAAAAGCGACTAGTGCTTTTCTCATCCCGTGTTCAGCGGAAAATATGCAACGCTCGATGCCCTTTCCTTGCCCCGTTGCAACCGAAACGAGAAAGATGTCCTTGTCTGAAACGCACTGAGCAGGGGTTTTGCGAAGCGGTGAAGGGTCGGGGTTTTTTTCGGCAAGCGCGAAGGCATCGAGCGTTTCATATTTTCCGCCGGAGCGGGCTTTTGCGCCGATGCGATGCGGAACGGGTATTATTAACGGGGCGCTTCCCGAACGGGATGGCGCGTGGG
Organism: uncultured Coriobacteriaceae bacterium; assembly: GCA_900550385.1. Classification (GTDB taxonomy): domain Bacteria; phylum Actinomycetota; class Coriobacteriia; order Coriobacteriales; family Eggerthellaceae; genus Aphodovivens. Next base: position 10,900 of record URRZ01000065.1, read on the forward strand.
GCCGGCGAAACGGAAGCGGCGCGAGAAGGAACGCTTCGCGCGGAAGGGGCGCGCGGACCGACGAAACGGAAGCGCAGGGAAGGACGGAGGATCCCGATGATCGATCCGAAGCGCGCGGCGCTGATCATGATAGACATGCAGAACGGGTTCATCGACGCCTCGTCGTCGCTGTGCGTGGCGGGAGCCGAAGCGACGGTGCCGGCGTGCGCCCGAGCGCTGGCGAAGGCGCGCGAGCTGGGGATGGCCGTGTTCCATGTGCGGCGCAGCTACGCCCCCGACGGCTCGGACGTGGAACCGGTGCGCTACCGCACGTGGCTCGCAGGCGGCCGCCCGCTGTGCGTCGAGGGCGATGACCCGGACTCGCTGGACTCCCCCGACCTGTTGAAGCCCGCCGACGGCGACCGCGTCCTGGTGAAGCCGCGTTTCTCGGCGTTCTTCGGCACGCCGCTGGACGACGTGCTAAAGCGCGCGGGCATCGGCACCGTGGTGCTCATCGGCACAACCACGCCGAACTGCATCCGCTCCACCTGCTACGATGCGCTGTCGCTGAACTACAACGTCGCCATCATCGAGGATTGCACGTCCTCGCGCACGCCGAAGGTGCAGCGTGCGAACATCGAGGACATGGCGTTCATCGGTGCACACGTGATGGACTGCGCGACGTTCTGCGATAAGGGGCTTTCGGAGGTGCCTGACGTGGCGGCCGATGTCGCCGCCAAGGTGAGGCGCTTCCGCGAAGAAGGATAGCGCCGCCGCGAAGGGCGCGCGTTGCCGGAGAATCCGCACGCCGCCGAAATGCCCGCGAGCCGACTGCCCGCGCCGCCGCCCGCACGGCTGTCGCCGAAAGAAAGGATCCCCATGCCCGTCATCCGCATCGACAACTTGGACGACCCGCGCTTGGACGCCTACGCGCGCCTGACCGAGGTGCAGCTGCGCAACAAGCTGGAACCCGAGAAGGGCATCTTCATCGCCGAGTCGGGCAAGGTGATCGAGCGCGCGCTGGCAGCCGGCATGGAGCCCCTGTCGTTTTTGACGGAGGAGAAATGGCTGGGGCAGGTCCAGGGGATCCTGGCGAGAACGGGATACGGCGAGCGCGACGGATCGGACGGGGCGCACGACGCGGAAGGCGATCGCGCTGGCGAGCGCCCAACCTCCGCCGACCTGCCGCTTTTCGTCGCCCCGCTGCCCGAGCTGAACAAGCTCACCGGCTTCGAGCTGACACGCGGCGCGCTGGGGGCATTCCGCCGACCCGCGCTGCCCAGCGTCCGGGATCTTTTGAGCGATGCGCGCCTGGTGGCGGTGCTGGAGAACATCACGAACCACACCAACATCGGCGCCATCTTCCGCTCGGCGGCGGCGCTGGGCGTGGACGCCGTGCTGGTGACGCCCGCCTGCTACGACCCGCTGTACCGCCGCGCGGTCCGCGTGAGCATGGGAACTGTGTTCCAAGTGCCGTGGACGCGCATCGGGGACGAAGCGTCCGGGACGCCGGGGCACCCCAGCGCGTCGTGGGCCGACGAGGGCATCCCGCTCCTGCACGAGCTGGGGTTCAAGACCGCCGCGTTGGCGCTGTCGGACGATTCGGTTCCGCTGGACGACCCCGCGCTCGCCCGCGAGGAGCGCCTCGCCGTGGTGCTGGGCACCGAGGGCGACGGCCTCGCGCCCGAGACCATCGCGCGCTGCGACTACACCGTGCGCATCCCCATGCAGCACGGCGTCGACTCCCTGAACGTCGCCGCCGCCAGCGCCGTCGCCTTCTGGGAGCTGCGCCGCTGATGATGGGCGTGATGAGAAAAAGGGACGGAGGTTTTTTCTCATTTTCGCGAAAATGAGAAAAAACCTCCGTCCCTTTTTCTCA
>URRZ01000066.1 GCA_900550385.1 uncultured Coriobacteriaceae bacterium
GTTCCAGATCGTTGTTTTCGCCCGCTGAGCTGGGCCTATGCCGGAATCTCTCCCACAGAAACCACCGAAGAGCCAGAAAAAGGGACGGAGGATTTTTCTCGCCCCCACGCCGGCGTGAAAAGGGTCGGAGGTTTCTCCCCGTCCTCTTCCCGGCTTGAAAAAGGGCAGTCGCTTTCTCGTCTTGCCGTTATGCCTCTTCCGATGCCCGCCGGCCTCCAGCCGGCGGGCTTTCGATTAACGAGGGGCGATTCGGGAGGGGTTTGAGGTCGAAGCCCCTACGTCGGCTGAGAAGAATCGTGCAAATCGATCGAAGCTCGCCAGGCGCATGCGAAAAAGCTTTGTTGTGCACGGTCGTTTGTCTGCAGGGGGCTTTGCCTTTGCTTCTGAACGGGCATTATGGAGAGCAGGCATGCGCATCGAACCGATAGGGCGCTTTTCAATCGTGCATTTCGGCGCTTATTCGCATGATCGAGGCAGCTTTTAATCACCATGCACGGTGGGTGAGAAAAAGAAGCGGGTGCCGTGCGTGGAAAGGGGTGGTTGCTATGCGTGAAAAAGAGGAAGTCGCCGTCTCGCCTTCGTGTTCGGCGAATGCGGAAAAGCAACTGCCCCCCTTCGCGGGACCCCTCTGCCGCCTGTCGTCGAACTGCGAAGCAGCGACTGCCCCTTTTTCACGTCAGCGGTAGAGGGAGCGGCGGAGGATCGTCGTCAGGGTTGTGCAGTCGCGGTCGCCCTCTTTCAGGGACTGGAGCATGTTCGACCAGATGAAATGCGCTAGGTTCTGGACCCCGATCGCCTCGATCGCGCGCGGGTCGATGGAGGGGTCGTTGGCGATGGCCACTTGGAAGCCCTGCTCGATATGGCGGAAGCATTCCCTCTCCGCCTCGCGGCTGCGTTGCAGCGTGCGCGCGTCCAGGGACGAGATCTCCGCGAGCCAGTCGGAGCGGAACTCTGCAAGCGCGTCTTCCAGCCCGGAGATCACCTGCTTGCAGAACGCGACGAGGTTCTGCCCGGGGCGGTAGCGGAAGCAGGCGCGCCCGTCCTCGCCGCGCGCGGCTTGTTCCCAGAAGCGCCCGATCACCTCCGTGACCAAGGAGGCTTTGTCGGGGAAGCAGTTGTAGATGCTGCCGACGGCCACTCCGCAATCCGCCGCGATGCCGCGGATGCTCAGCGAGGCGATCCCATCGCGTTGGGCTTTGCGATAGGCGGCATCCAGGATGGCCTGACGGCTGATGGACGGTTTGCTTGCCATGGATCCTCCTTGCCGGTGCGGCCGTCACCGATGCGGCCGCGGCGCGCAGGGCGGTTGAGCGGTCTCGTGCTGTTGCATGTTCCAGCGCAGCTCGCCTCTGCGCTGCGCGCCCCGCGCCCTGCAGCCGGCGTCTGCGGCTCGCTATCTGCACCCCGCAACCGGCGTCCTGCAACTGCCGCTCCTTCCCGAGCGTCGCGCCCCTGCGCTTCGCCGCCGATCCTTTCTGAACAATCGCATGGAGTGTTCATGCTCTTCGGGCGGAAGCGGCGAAGCTGCGCCATTTCGCTTGCCGCCCCCGGGTCTCTTCCTTAGCATGGGCGACGTTCAAATGAACATCGTTCACATGATAGAGGAGGGATGGCGCTATGCTCAAGGTCAAGAATCTCACCTTGTTGATCATCGCCGCCGCCGTGTGGTTCGCCGCCGGCGCGAACATCGCGCGCATCGGCCTCGAGGAATACGCGCTCGGCTACGTGAGCGTGCTCAACGTGGCGCTGTCTGCTGTCGTGGGCGTCGTGTTCTGGTTCATGGCGTTCCATAAGCTGACCGTCAAGCATACCAAGCGCATCGCCGGCTATGGCGATGAGCGCCAACTGTTCGTGAAGTTCTTCGATGCGCGCTCGTTCGCCATCATGGCGGTGATGATGACTGGCGGCATCGCGATCCGCTCGCTGCACCTGCTGCCCGACGTGTTCATCGCCGTGTTCTACACCGGCCTGGGCACCGCGCTCGCCCTTGCCGGGCTGCTGTTCGCCGTCAACTTCTTCCGCGTTCGCAGCGGCGGCTATCCCATGGAGCCGGCAGCCTAGGCGCCGCCCCCAAACGCGCCTGCCGCAAAGCGTGAAAAAGCGACTGTCCCTTTTTCACGTCCTAGAACGTCGCCTTGTGGATGAGGTTGCGGAAGCGCCGCGCCGCATCCTCGTTGATCTTCGGGATGTAGTTGTCCATCAGCTCGATCATGCCCTGCTGGTTCTGCGGGATGCCGCCGTCGAAGCGGATGACGTCGGAGTCGTGCGAAGCGATGATGTTGGTCTTGCACGTGAGGTTCGCGATGAACGTGCGGATCTCCTCGGCCGCCTCGCGCTCGCCGTAGGGCACCCACGACCCGTCGGCGATGTTGTCCGCCAGCGGCCAGTTCTTCGCGGGCGTCAGCGTGACGATGAGGATGCGGTCGGGTTCCGCCGCGCTGAACACGCGCGCCGACTCGAGCGCGTTCTGTTGTCCCTTGCCCGCGCCGGCAAGACCCGCCAGATAGAAGAACGTGTAGCGGATGCCGGCGGCGTGCAGGCGCGCTCCCTGCTCGATGAGGTCGGCTCCCGTTTGGCCTTTCTCCATGAACTCGAGCAGCTCGTCCCAGCCGCTTTCCGCACCGATCGTGATATCGGTCACGCCGCGCGCGGCGAGCTGCGCCAGCTCCTCGTCCGTCTTCGACTTGAAATCGGTGATGCGCGCGAACCCGCCGTAGCTGTTGACGGTGGGGATGCGTTCCTCGACGGCGTCGAAGATCCTGACGAGGTGGTCGTTGGGCAAGACGAAGGGGTTGCCGCCGGCAAGGTAGATGCGCTTCGTCAACTGCGTGGCGGTCTTCGCGATCTCCTCGATGTCCTCGACGATCTCCTCGAAGGGGACGACGCTGAAGCTCTTGCCTTCCTGGATGTCGCAGAAGCGGCATTTGCCGTGAGAGCAGCCGCGCGTCACCTGCAGGACGGGGCAGTTCATGTCGTACGGCGGACGATGCACCAGCGTATCGGTGTTCATGCGCGCTCCTCCCTCGCGAGGCCGGCCTTGTCGAAAGCCTTTCATCTGGAATGCCGCTGGACCCATTGTCTCACGTATCGGGGGCCGATGCATCGCCATTCGGATGCGGGCGCCGTAACGATTCCGGGGGCGGAACGGGGCGGGGTAGGGCAGAGCAGAGTGGAATGCAGCGGAGCGGAACAGGGCGGAGCAGCGCCGAACGGCGGTCGGAGTGGGATGAGCGCCTTGCCGATGCTGTCGGCATGCGGGACAGGAGAAAGAAAAAACCTCGGCGGTTGCCGAGGTCCCGAGTTTCAGATGGTGCGGGCGAGAGGACTTGAACCTCCATGGGGTTGCCCCCATACGGACCTGAACCGTACGCGTCTGCCAATTCCGCCACGCCCGCATATCCGTTGCTCCAAGCGGAGCAGTTCGTAATAATATCGCAGTCGCCAGGGGTTGGCAAGGGGGAAATTCCGCGATTTTACATGCCCCCGTGCCGTTCGGGTCGCATCCGCGCAGTGCGGGCCGCCTCCTCCCCGGAGAGCGCAGGCTGCCGCCGCGAGCCATCGCGATCGGTTGCGACCCGCTGCAAGCCGCCGCGAGAGCGGCGCGCCCCCGGCGTCCCTAGCGCTGGTCGATGGGCTTGTAGGGGCGGCTTCCCTTGCGGATGGTCTGGTAGGCCGGGCGGATGATGCGCTTGCTGGACACCAGCTCCTCGAACCGATGCGCCGCCCAGCCCGCGATGCGCCCGCAGGCGAACAGCGGCGTGAACAGGTCTTCGGGGATGCGCAGCATCGAGTAGACGAACCCCGAGTACATGTCCACGTTGGCGCACATGTCCTTGGTGGTGCCCTTCTCGCGCAGGATCACTTCGGGCGAGAGGCGCTCGATGCTCTCCAGCAGGCGGTACTCGGCCTCGAACTCGGTCCCCTCGGCCATGCGCCCGGCGAAGCGCTTCAGGATCACCGCGCGCGGGTCGGACATCGTGTACACCGCATGGCCCATGCCGTACACCAGGCCGGTATGGTCGAACGCCTCTTTGCGGACGATCTTCGCCAGGTAGTCGGCGACCTCGCCGTCGTTTTCCCAGTCGCTCACGTTCTCCTTGATCTCCCGCTGCATGGCGCGCACCTTGTGGTTCGCCCCTCCGTGGCGGTGCCCCTTAAGCGACCCGATGGCCGCCGAGTAGACCGAGTACGGATCAGTGTCGGCCGAGGTCAGCACGCGCGTGGTGAACGTGGAGTTGTTGCCGCCGCCGTGTTCGGCATGCAGGCACAGCATGATGTCCAGCATGCGCGCCTCCTCCTTGGTGAACTGGCGGTCGGGGCGCAGCATGGACAGGATGGTCTCGGCGGTGGATTGGCCGGGGATGAAACGGTGCATGATCATCGACTCGTTGTCGAACTGCGCGCGCATGGCGTAGTACGACAGCACCATGATGCGCGGCAGGCGCGAGATCAGCGAGATGGCGGTGTTGATCTCGTGCAGGGGGTCGCGATCCTCGGCGTGATCGTCGTAGGAGTACAGCAGCAGCACCGAACGCGACAGGGCGTTCATGATGTCGTGCGGCGTGGCGCGCATGATGGAGGAGGCGGTGAATCCGTCGGGCAGTTCGCGGTACGAGTCGATCACGCCGATGAAGCGATCGAGCTGCTCGCGCGTGGGGAGGTCGCCCATCAGCAGCAGGTAGGCGATCTCCTCGTAGTTGAAGCGGCGATCGGGGTCGTCGGCGCTCATCAGGTCGGTGATCTCGTAGCCGCGATAGCGCAGCGAACCCACGTCGGCCTTCTTGGCGTTGTCGGACATCACATAGCCGTGCACGTTCGAGATGCCGGTGAGGCCTGCCACCACGCCGGTCCCGTCGGGCTTGCGCAGCCCGCGCGTCACCTGGTACTCCTCGTACAGCGCAGGGTCTATGTAGTTGATGGAGCGGAAGTTCTCGTACAGAGCCAGTTTCTTCTCGTCGCCCATGGCGGCCTCCTTGCTGTGCGCAGCGACGTGATGGGATTGGCGCCTGCCGGATCGGTCCGGTGCGCCGGGCCTCGTTGAGCCGGGGCCCTGCCGAGCCGGGGATTGTCTTGCCGGCGCCGTGCCGGGCATTCCGCCCTTCCGCCACCCGTCGCGTGTTGGCCCATGATACCGCGCCAATGTGTCCATTCGGTATCGCGGGCGGGTTTGTGCCCAAACGGTTTCCGAATGGGAGCCCGCCCCGCACCGGGGTGATCCGCGCGATTCGGCGCGGGGAAGAGGCGCCCATTTCATGCCGTCGCGCTTCATCTGGGGTACAATGTCGGCGGACGAGAGCAACGGCGCGAACGCAAGGAGATCGCCATGGTTGAGATCAGCCATCTGCCGAAGGGACGCACTGCGATCCGGGAAATGACCGAAGAGGATTTCGACGGTTTCGACCTCGCCGACATCAAATGCCGCTCGTGCAGCGGGTACGGCAACTGCGGATTCAAGTCGTACGGGCTGTACCAGGGCAAGGCCGTTTCCATTTGCAACCAGCGCAAATACCAGCTGCAGTGCGAGCGGGACGGGAAGCCCTTCGATCCCGCCGACCTGTTCAAGCACGACAAATAGCCTCGAAGCGTCGAAGCGCGCCGGCATGCCCGTCGGCGCGCTTCGGCCCCATCGGCTCGAATCCTTCCCCCGTAAACGGAAAACGCCCGAGGGCCTCGGGCGTTTGCTCTTTCTGGCGGAGGAAGTAGGATTCGAACCCACGGAACCTTGCGGCTCAACAGTTTTCAAGACTGCCGCCTTCGACCACTCGGCCATTCCTCCGGATAGGGGCATCTCGGCGCATCGCGCCGACGCCGGATCAGCATATCACATTACCTTGCCCCGGGCATGCCCGCCCGCGGCACGGCGGCGCCATGCTTATGTTGGTTCGGTCGCGTTCTGGGCGCGAACGCGGTTTCTTGCTATCATCTCTTTCCAAAGCGCTTCCGGGCGCCACATAGAAAGAGCAGGTGCAAATGCAGACTCGAACCACACCACGCACAATCTGCCGGTCTTTTGCAGCGGGGGCGAGCGCCCTCATCTTGGCTTCATCGCTGGCATTCATAGGAGTTCCCCTCGTCCCTGCGGGGCAGGCCTCGGCGGTCACGTCCGCCGAGCTGCAGGCGCAGGCCGACGAGCTGTTCCAGCGCATCGACGCGCTGCAGACCGACCTCAACGCGGCGAACGAGGACTACGACGAGGCGACGGCCGCCCACGATGCCGCCGTCGCGGCGATGGACGACGCCCAGCAGCGCATCGACGAGGCGCAGGAACGCCTCCAAGAGCTCCAGGTCCAGTTGAGCGATCGCGCCGTGTCCATGTACAAAAGCGGCGGCTCGTCCACCATGCTGGACGTCGTGCTGGGGACCAGCTCGTTCGACGAGTTCCTGACCGCCTGGGACGCCATGAACCGCATCATCGACCAGGATTCGGCATTGGTCCAGGAGACGAAGGACGTGCGCGCCGAGGCCGAGGCGGCGTACCAGGAGTACTCCGAGCAGGAGAAGGTCGCCGCCGAGGAGATGCAGCGCGCAGACGACCTGCGGTCCGAGATCGAGGCGACGCAGGCGTCGCTGCGTGACGAGGCGGACAAGATCACCGAGGAGATCGCCGAGGTCCAGGCGCAGGAGGAGCTCGAGGCCGAGGCGGCGCGCCAGGCCGCGGAGGCTGCAGCGGCAGCCCAGGAGCAGATCCAGTCCGGGGGGCCGTCAAGCGGCGCCGGCGGTTCGGTCATTTCGGGCTCGGGGCAGTTCGCCCATCCCTGCCCGTCGGGGAGCCTGTCCAGCTCGTTCGGCTACCGCACCTTCGACAACTCCTTCCACAAGGGCATCGACCTCGCCGCCGGCGAGGGCACGCCCTATTACGCGGCGGAAAGCGGGACGGTCATCTACGCCACCTACGACGGCGGCTACAACGGGGGCGCCGGCAACTGGATCGTCATCTCGCACGGCAACGGCCTGGTCACGAAGTACATGCACTCCTCCGCGGTGTACGTATCGGTGGGCCAGCAGGTCGCCAAGGGCCAGAACATCGGCGCCGTGGGCAACACGGGCAACTCGTTCGGCGCGCATCTTCATTTCCAAGTGGAAGTGAACGGCGTCGCCGTCGACCCCTACACCTACCTGTAGCCCATCCTTCCGAAGCGAGCGGCGGAATGCGCACCATGCGGGCATATCCCACGAAGGACGCGGCGGCGGAAAGCGACGCCGCCGCTTCGCGTGTCCGCCTGTCGCAGCCTGCCGGAGCGGATCGCCGCCTTGGAGGCGCCTCGGGCGCGCCGACGGGAGCGCCCATCGCCGAGGTCGAGCCCGACAGCCCCGCTTACGATGCCGGCTTCGAGCCCGGGTGCCGCATAACCTCCGTCGACGGCCACCCGGTGCGCGACCTGATCGATTGGCGCTGGCTCTCCTCCGACGATGAGATGACGGTGGGCTACATCGACTTGGACGGCGAGCGAGGCGAGGTCGACTTGGAGCGAGACGAGGGCGAGGGCTGGGGCTTTTCGTTCGACGGCGCGGTGTTCGACGGCATCCGCCAATGTCGCAACGCCTGCACGTTCTGCTTCATGCGCCAGCTGCCGCAGGGGATGCGCTGCTCCCTGTACCTGCGCGACGACGATTTCCGCCTCAGCTTCCTTGCGGGGACGTTCGTCACGCTCACGAACCTCACCTCGGAAGACGAGCGGCGCATCGTCGAGCAGCGCATCTCGCCGCTGCGGGTGTCGCTCCATGCGGCGGATCCGGAGGTTCGCCGCAAGCTGATGGGCAAGCACGCGCAGGCGGGGATCGAGGCCCTCGACCGCCTGCTGGCGGCGGGGATCGAGGCGCACACGCAGATCGTCCTGGTCCCGGGCGCCAACGACGGCGACGTGCTGCGCGGCACCTTGGAGTGGGCGCGGCAGCGGCCGGGGATTCTCGACGTGGGCATCGTCCCGCTCGGCTACACTCGCCATCAGAACCTGTTCGACCGCAGCTTCAACGATCCTCACGACGCCCAGTCCGTCCTGGACGTCATCGCCCCGTTCCAGCGCGAGGAGCGCGCCAAGAGGGGGACGCCGTGGGTGTTCGCCGCCGACGAGTTCTACCGCAACGCGTACGGCCCCGCCGCGCTCGAGCATGTGCCGCCCGCCGCCGATTACGGCGACTTCAGCATGTTCGAGGACGGTATCGGCATCATCCGCTCCTGTGCCGACGATTGGCGGGAGGCGTGCGCGACGGGCATCGCGGGGCGCTGCGCGGAGGCCCTGTGGCGGGCGGATATGCGCGCGGCATACGTGGCGGGATGCGCCCTGCGCGAGACGTTCCCCGCCCTGATCGGGGAAAGCCCGCTTCGAGGCGCCTTCGAGCCGCTTTTCGTGGAGAACCGCTACTTCGGCGGCAACGTGGACGTCACGGGTCTGCTGGCGGGCGAGGACGTCGTCCGTTCCGTGCGCGATTACCTTGCCGGCTGCGAGGCGCGTCCGCTCATCCTGCTGCCGCGCGTCATGTTCAACGACGACGGCGTCACACTGGACGGCTGGACCGCCGAAGATGTGGGGAAAGCCGCAGGGTGCAGGGCGAGCGTGGTATCCTGTATGCCGTCGGAATACCTTGAGGAGACGGCCCGCTTGGCCTGCGCCGCCGTCCCTCTCCCCTAATGGATAGAGAAAGATTGGAACGACCATGAACTTGCCGCTTGTGGCGGTGGTGGGCCGCCCGAACGTGGGCAAATCCACTTTCGTCAACCGCATAACCCAAGCCGATGAGGCCATCGTCCACGAGATGCGCGGCGTCACGCGCGACCGCTCGTACCACGACGCCGAATGGAACGGCCGCCACTTCATGCTGGTCGACACCGGCGGCATCGAGATGAACGACGACGATGCCTTCCAGGGCTCCATTCGCAGCCAGGCGCTGGCCGCCGCCAACGAGGCGGACGCCATCGTGTTCCTCGTGGACGGCAAGACGGGCATCAACGCCGATGACGAGGAGGTCGCGCGCATCCTGCGGCGCACCGAGAAGCCGGTGTTCCTCGCCGTCAACAAGATGGACAACCCCGCCAGCAACGATGAGCTGTGGGAGTTCTACCGGCTCGGCCTAGGGGATCCTTGGCCCGTGTCGTCCATCCACGGGCATGGGACGGGCGATCTGCTCGATGCCGTGGTCGACGCCATCAAGGACGTGGAGGCGCCCGAGGAGGATCCCGACGAGGTTCCCTCCGTCAACGTCGCCATCATCGGCCGCCCGAATGCGGGGAAAAGCTCGCTGACCAACTGCATGGTCGGCTCCGAGCGTTCCATCGTGTCGGATGTGGCGGGCACCACGCGCGACGCGATCGACACCACCATCGAGCGCGACGGCAAGCGCTACACCATCGTCGACACGGCCGGCTTGCGCCGCAAGAGCAAGATCGACGAGGACGTGGAGTACTACGGGTTCGTGCGCGCCATGCGCGCCATCGACCGCGCAGACGTGGCGCTGCTGGTCATCGACTCGTCCATCGGGCTGACCGACCAAGACCAGAAGGTCGCCGGCTACGCGGTGGAGCGGGGCTGCGCGATGATCATCGTGCTGAACAAGTGGGACCTCCCCGAAGGCCCCGACGAGAAGGCGGAGATCCGCGCGCGCATCGCCGACCGCATGATGTTCGTGGGCTTCGCCCCCGTGATCGCCACCTCGGCACTCACGGGCAAGCGCGTCGACCGCGTGTGGGGCGCCATCGACAAGGCCTACGCCGCCTTCACGCAGGCCATTCCCACCAACCGTCTGAACACCTGGCTCGGGGGCATCCGCGAGGAGGGCCACACCGTCCGCAAGGGCAAGGCGGTCCTGCGCATGAAATACGTCACGCAGACGGGCACCTGCCCGCCCCAGCTCACGTTCTTCGTGAACCGCCCCGATCTCGTCGATGACAACTACCGGCGCTTCCTGGAGAACCGCCTGCGCAAGACGTTCGACCTGGAGGGAACCCCGGTCCAGCTGCGCTTCAAGAAGAAGGATTAGAATGGCGATGTGAAAAAGAGACGGTCGCTTTTTCACATCGCGGGTGAGCGCGGAGAAGGCGCCATCCCTCTTCGCGTTTCGATAGGGACGCGGAAGGGAACCGCCCGCTTTCCGCGTCGTTAGGTTAAGGAGACTTCCGGTGCTCGTAGCGGTTTGCCTGTTCGTCGCATGCTTCCTTTTGGGGTCCATCCCCTGGGGCGTCGTCATATCGAAGCTGTTCTACCACACCGACATCCGCGCTCACGGCAGCGGCAACATCGGCACCACCAACGCCATGCGCACCATGGGCAAGGTGGGCGGATCGGCCGTGTTCGTCCTGGATTTCGGCAAGGGCGTGCTGGCGGGCTTCCTGCCGATCCTGGCATGTTGGTTCTTCGTGCCGGGCGGCGGTCTTACCGCGGAATCGCCGCTGAGCTACGCGACCTACCAGGGCATTGGGTTCCTAGGGTGCGTGTGGGGGCATATCTTCAGCCCTTGGCTGGGGTTCAAAGGCGGCAAGGGCATCGCGGTGGCGGTGGGCAGCCTGGTGTTCACGTTCGGCCCGGTGGGCATGCTCATCGAGCTCGCATCGTTCATTGTGGTGGTGGCGCTGACGCGCTACGTTTCCGCCGGATCCATCACGGCCGCCGCGCTGTGCCCGTTCCTGTCGCTTTGGATCTTCTGGGGCGAATGGCCTGCGTGGATATGCTGCACCATCGCGGCGCTGACCGTCGTCTGGGCGCATCGCTCCAACATCGGGCGCCTGCGCGCCGGCACGGAAAGCCGCATCGGCGATAAGAAGAAGTAGGGGGTCTGCTGGGAGCCGCCGAGGGGGCGGCGGGGGCACGTGCTCAAACAGGTGCTCGCCTTTTTCCAACGCGATCCTCGATCGCGTTCAAGAGGCTGCGCAAACTGCGCGCGAGCCCCCGCCGCCCCCTCGGCGGCTTGTGCGGGGTCCATCGAAAACGAGCTTTGGTTTCTCTCGGAAGGGGCTGCTCATGAAGATCGCGGTTATCGGGGCTGGGTCGTGGGGAACGGCGCTGGCGAACCTTCTGGCAGGCAACGGGCATAACGTGAGCCTGTGGGCGCGCCGCTCGGAAGTGGTGTCGTCCATCAACAAGCAGCATCGCAACCCCCGCTACCTCAGCGACGTGGAGCTGCATCCCGACGTGGTCGCCACGCTATCGCATCGCGACGCCTTGCTGCGCGCGCGGGCGGCGGTCATCGTCACCCCCTCGAACATGCTGCGCGGCGTGGCGCGCGCGCTCGCGGACGCGGTGGACGACCAGTTCCCCATCATCATCTGCTCGAAGGGCGTCGAGGAGAACAGCGGCCTCCTGCCCATCGAGGTGTTCGAGGCCGAGATGGGCAACGCCTCGCGCTTCGCGGTGCTTTCCGGCCCCAACCATGCGGAGGAGGTCGTGAAGGGCGTGCCGTCCGGCACCGTCATCGCCAGCCCTTCGAACGAGACGGCGGAGTTCTTCCGCGACATGTTCGCCGCGCCGCATTTCCGCACGTACGTGAGCGGCGACGTGTGCGGCGTCGAGCTGTGCGCCGCGTTCAAGAACGTCATCGCCATCGCCGTCGGCGCCTCCTACGGCCTCGGCTTCGGCGACAACACCGCCGCCATGATCATGACGCGCGGTTTGGCCGAGATGAGCCGCCTGGTCGTGAAGGCCGGGGGCGACGCCATCACCTGCATGGGGCTTGCCGGCACGGGCGACCTCATCGCCACGTGCACCTCTGAGCATTCCCGCAACCGCCGTTTCGGCAAGATGCTGGCGGAGGGGAAGACGCTGGACGACTTCACCGCGGAGACGCACATGGTTGCCGAGGGCGCGCTGGCGTGCAAGACGCTGGGGACCCTTTCCGCCCATTACGGCGTCGAGCTGCCCATCACGGAAGTGGTGCGCGCCGTGGTGTGGGAGGGGGCCGATCCGCGCAAGATGGGGGCGTCCCTGGTCGAGCGCCCGCCGACCACCGAGTTCTACGGTATCTAGCGCGCGGACGATCCGTCCTTCAGGTTCTCCTGCTCAAGGCGCAGAAGCGCCGCCTTCAGGTCGGCGCTGCGCCCCGAGCCGAGGGGCTTTCCGTCGGCCGACGTGACGCGATGGGCGGGAATGAGTATGACCAGCGGGTTCTTCCGGACCGCCGCGCCGACCGCGCGGAAGCCCTCCTCGTTGCCCAGCTGGCGGGCGATTTGGGCGCAGGTCGCGGCGCTTCCGTAGGGAATGCGGTCGATTTCATCCCATACCCGCTTTTGGAACGCGGTTCCCTGGGGGGACAGCGGCACGTCGAACACATGGCGCTTCCCGGCGAGGTATTCCATGATCTGCGTGGCGGCCCTGTTGGTGATCTCGCTGGGACGGCACTGCCCATCGAGGGGGGACTCGCCCAGCACGACGTCGGTGACGCCGGTTCTATCTGCGCGGATGGTCAAAGGGCCATGGGGCGTGCGGTAGCAGTAGTACGTGGAAGCGTTAGCCATGGGACCTTCTTCCTGTCGGATGGCCCCATTATACGGCACGCGGCGGCGGCCTCGCCCGATCAAGGTAACGCCTGCATGGCGAAGGGTCGGCGGCTGCCGGGGGAAGCGCCGGCATGCCATATAATACGGGCATGGATGACGAGCATTACATGAGGTTGGCGCTTGACGAGGCGCGTCGCGCGGCGGATATGGACGAGGTGCCCATCGGCGCGGTCGTCGTCTACGCGCCCGTCG
>URRZ01000067.1 GCA_900550385.1 uncultured Coriobacteriaceae bacterium
GCGAGCACGACTCCTACCTGCAGATCCCGACGGTTCCGCCGAAGTACCAGGTGGGCGACTACATCTACCGCGGCTAGCGAACCGCATGCCCCCGGAGTCCGCCCGGGGGCAGGTCGCCGAGCCTGCAGCCGGAGGGGCGCCGCAGCGCGGTGCGCCCCTCCGGAAACCGGGGGCGGGACGCCTCGCCCCCGCCCATCCCGAAGGCCCGGGAAGCCGCAGGGGTGGGAGCACTTTGCCATGGCGGGTGCAACCCGCCGCTAATCGAACGGCAGCGAGCGCAGCATCCCAAGCCGCTTTCGCTGCCCGCCTCCAAGTAGACTGGAGGCGTTCCTTATCCGGGAGGAAAAATGACAGGGGAAAAGAAAAAGTTCAACGCTTGGATCCCTAACTTCGGGGCCAAGGGTTGGGGCGTCACCGCCGTCTGCTTCGTGTTCATGATCTTCTACACGTTCTGGAACTCGGTGACCAACACGCTGTTCGGCATGTTCACCGAGCAGTACGGCTGGGCCCAGACCGACATGTCCTACGTCGTGACCGTGTCCGGCTGGGTGTCGCTGATCGCTGTGGTCATCTTCGGCGCCCTGGGCAAGAAGGTGGGCGCGAAGGTCGTCAGCGCCATCGGCCTGATCGGCAGCGCCATCGGCTTCGTCATCCTGGCGAACATGAACAGCTTCGTCATGTACGCCGCCGGCGTGGGCATCTTCAGCTTCTGCATGGTGGGCTACGCCTCCATCGGCATCGGCATGCTGGGTTCCCAGTGGTTCCCGCACACCAAGGGCGCCTTCATGGGCATCGCCACCATCGGCATGACCTTCTCCTCCGCCGCCTTGAACCCCATCATCCTGGGCTTCGTGGGCGCCGGCTGGGGCTACAAGGGCTTCTTCTGGGCCTGCGCCGTGGTGCTGGTGATCGTCGCCGTCATCGTGCTGGCATTCATCAAGAACAACCCCGAGGAAGCGGGCGCGTACCCCGATAACGACCAGTCCATCACCCGCGAGCAGCTGGACGCCGAGTTCAAGGCTGCCGAGGAGTACAAGAAGAACAGCCCGTGGACCATCGGCAAGGTCCTGAAGACCCCGCAGACCTGGCTCATCGGCCTGGGCACCGGCCTTCCCATGATGGTTGGCGCCGGCGTTATCGCCCTGCTGGTCCCGACGCTGGCCTCCTACGGCCACGACCCGATGTTCGGCGTGACCCTGCTTTCGTCCATGTGGCCTATCGGCCTGCTGGGCCACTACCTGATCGGCGTCATCGACCAGAAGATCGGCACCAAGAAGACCACTGTCATCGTGGTGTGCATCCTGGGCCTGGGCGGCCTGATCACGTGGCTGGGCGGCACCAACATGGTTCTGTGCTGCATCTCCACCGGCATGTTCATGTTCGGCCTGTCCGGCTCCGCCAACGTGTGCATGTCCATGACGACCTCGATCTTCGGCCGTGCCGACTTCGATGTGGCCTACACGCCCATCCAGGTCATCTTCAACGCGCTGAACTTCGCCGGCGTGTCGGTCATGTCCACCATCTCCGCTATCGCCGGTCCGCACAACGTGATGCTGGGCGTGTTCATCGTGTGCGTCATCGCCCTCATCCCCGTGTTCGCCCTGCCGTATCGCCAGATCGCCTCGAAGGTGCGCGGCGACGAGGAAGTGGCTCACGCTCAGAAGTAGCCTCCTTCTGTTCGGGCGATGCCCTTCGCGCGCCGCGCGGGGCATCGCCTTTTTTCATGGGCGCGCGGTTTGAGGCGCCGCTCGTGAGGCATGCGGCGGGCCCTGCGGATGCGGTTTCCGCAGACGCCTGCAAAAGCGGCTTCCGCAGGCACCCCCCGCTTCCACGGGGTTGGGCTTGCCCCTCGAACCGTATTGCACGCAACGTTGTGCTTCAGCACAAGGCGAAGGGCGCGATCGCCCGGTAGCATAGAGGCAGCAAAAGGGGAGAACGCCCCATCTGCCGCCAAGTTGATTAGTGAAAGGACCATCATCATGAACGAGTTCCAGGAAGAAGTCATCGACATCCTGAAGGACAAGGCCGTCGAGCTGTTCGGCGTCGACCGCGACTCCCTGTCCGCCGACACCAGCTTCGTTGACGACCTGCACTGCAAGTCCGTCAACATCGTGCAGTTCGCCAGCGCCCTCGAGGACGAGTACGAGGTCGAGGTCCCCTTCATGGAGCTGAACAAGAAGAAGACCTTCGGCGAGGCTGCCCAGTTCATCGACGACCAGCTGTCCATGTAGCAACTGCCGCGCGCTTGCCGAGCGTGAAGGGGCTATGGTGAGGCCCCGGGAAATCCCCCTTGCCTCCGAAGACGAGGCAAGGGGGATTTTTTTTGCGCGGGGTTGCGGGCAGTGCGGACGGCGCATTGGACCGAAGCCCCATCGCCGTGCAGGGGGAAGGGCGCTTGTGAGGCGCAACAAGGCGCCCTTCATCCGTCCGGCATAGGATTGCGCGTATCCCAATCCGGCGAAGAGGCTCGCCGGATCCTGTCCCGAACGGAAAGGGGGCATCATGGCTGAAGACGTCAAGACGAGGCCGGCCGAGGAAGTGAAACCGGGCGAGATCGCCAAGACGATCGAGTTCGACGGCGAAGAGTTCGAGGTGCTGTTCGCCAAGGGAACCCCGGGACGGACGCGCGAGGAGCTTGATGCAGCGCGCAGGCAGATGGAGGAGGAGGGACGCGAGGACACCATGGGCCTCACGTTCGGCTACTGCGCTCCGTATCAGCCGCGCACGTACGCCACCGAGATGGAGGATGTCATCTGCGAACGCGACCAGGCTTGCACGCTGCGCGACGGCACCATCATCTACGCCGACATCTACCGTCCCATCACGACCAAGAAAGTCCCGGTCATCTGCGTGTTCGGCCCCTTCGGCAAGAACCCGTCGGAGGGCATGGACTCTTGGCAGCTGATGGGCGTGCCGCCCAAGACCGTGTCGCAGTACGCCAAGTTCGAAGCGCCCGACCCGGCGTTTTGGTGCCCCAACGGCTACGCCGTGGCGAACGTCGACCCCCGCGGCATCGGCAATTCCGAGGGCGATGTGTACCTGTGGGGTTCTCAAGACGCCCGCGATGGCTACGATTTCATCGAGTGGGTCACCGCACAGGACTGGTGCAACGGGAAGGCGACGATGATCGGGAACTCCGGCGTGTGCATGACCCACTGGCGCATCGCCGCGCAGCGTCCGCCTCACCTGGCGTGCCTGGCGGCTTGGGAGGGACAAGGCGATATGTACCGCGAGTCCTACTTCTGCGGCGGCATCCCCAACCCCGACTACGAAGCGCATATCCTCGGCGCCTTGGCGGTGAAGAACCATATCGAGGACACCATCGAGATGATGAAGCGCTATCCGTTGATGAACGAATATTACAAGGACAAGATCGTCGATTGGAGCAAGGTCCGGGTGCCTCTCTACGTGACCGCCGGCTGGGTCCACCATCATCTGCGCGGCGCCTTCGAGGGCTTCCGCCGCTCCCGTTCCCCGAAGAAGTGGATGCGCGCTCACCGCGACTTCGAGTGGCCGGACAGCTATAAGCCCGAAAGCCTGGAAGATGTGAAGCGCTTCTTCGACCGCTACTGCAAGGGGATCCACAACGGCTGGGAGATGACCCCGCGCGTGCGCATGGACGTCATGGACGGCTACGATTACGATTACGCGACCCTGCGGGCGGAAGACAGCTTCCCGTTGAAGCGCACGGTGTACGAGAAGCTGTACCTGAACGCCGCCGACGGCTCCGCCAGCTTCGACAATCCCGTTGAGGAAGCCGAGGTCGTCTACGATCCCAAGGCCGAGACCGCCACGTTCACGTACCAGTTCGAGGAGGACACCGAGATATCCGGCTTCATGAAGCTGCACCTCAACGTCGAGTGCCGCGGCCACGACAACATGGACCTGTTCCCGTGGGTCATCAAGCTGGATAAGGACGGGAACTACGTGCCGATCCGCGTGATGGGCGCGCCGTATCGCGGCGCCTGGGGCTTCCTGCGCTGCAGCCACCGCGACCTCGACCCGAAGTATGCCAGCGACTTCCAGCCGGTCCACTCCCATGAGAAAGAAGAGCGCATGCAGCCCGGCGAGATCGTGCCGGTGGACGTGGAGTTCTACCCTCACGCGCGCTTCTGGCACAAGGGCGAGAAACTGCAGGTGGTCATCGCTGGGCGTTTCATAAAGACCGAATGGTTCCATGACGGGAACATGAACCACCAGGTGGACAACGGCGGCGGCATGCACGTCATCCACACCGGCGGCGAGCACGACTCCTACCTGCAGATCCCGACGGTTCCGCCGAAGTACCAGGTGGGCGACTACATCTACCGCGGCTAGAGGAAACCGCCGCCTCGCGTTGCCCGCTCCGCCTTGGGTTGCCACCCATCTGCAGAGCGGGCGTTTTCGCAGATGAACGGGGTGAAGCGCCGGAAATCGGCACGAAGCGGGAAATCGAGCGCCGTCTTCTTTGTGCTGAAGTCCAATGAATGACTTACGGCAGGGGCGTAAGGTACGCATATCGAAATGGTTCGATGCCGGGCCGCTGCGGCGCGATGGCCGCATCGTTCGGCAGGGCCAAGAGCAAAGGAAAGGGGTCATGGATCATGGCTGGTTTGGTAGAGAAGCTCATCGAGGACGCCAAGGGCTGCCCGAAGCGCGTGGCGCTGCCCGAGTGCGAGGCCGACAACACGCTGCTGGCCGCGCGCCAAGTGCTCGATGACGGCATCGGAACGCCGGTGCTGGTGAGCCCCCGCGAGGTTATCGAGGAGACCGCGGCACGCGTGAACGTGTCGCTGGAGGGCATGGAGATCGTCGACAACACCGACGAGGCGGCCGCCGACGCGCTGGCCGAGCGTTACATGTCCACGGGCACGATGCGCCTGATCTCCGCCAAGGGCGCCCGCCGCAAGATCAAGAACCCCATGTACTACGCCATGATGATGGAGGAGCTGGGGGATGTGGACTGCACCTTCTGCGGCCACACCAACACCACCGGCGACGTGCTGATGGCGGCCCAGACCATCATCGGCCTGCAGGAGGGTGTGGAGGTGCCCAGCATCCTGGCGCTGGTGGACACCCCGGGCTTCGAGGGTCCCGAGGGCAGCGTCATCGCCTTCACCGATTGCGGCTTGAACCCCGAGCCCACCGCCGCCGAGCTGGCTTCCATCGCCATCGCCGCGGCTGACGGCGTGAAGGCGCTGATGGGCTGGGAGCCGCGCGTGGGCTTCCTTTCCTTCTCCACCACCGGCTCCGGTGCCGGCGAGAGCGTCGACAAGGTGAACCAGGCCATCGAGCTGGTGCATGAGCGCCGCGCCGACATCAAGTGCGACGGCGAGTTCCAGCTTGACGCCGCCATCGACCCGAAGGTCGCCGCCAAGAAGGTCAAGCGCGAAAGCGACGTTGCCGGCAAGGCCAACGTGCTGGTGTTCCCCGACCTGAACGCCGCCAACATCGCCGTGAAGCTGATCCAGCGCTTCGCCGGCGGCGCGGCCTACGGCCACAACCTTTCCGGCTTCAAGTGCCCCGTGGCCGACTCCTCGCGCGGCGCCACCGTGCAGGAGATCGTCGGCGACATCGCCATGCTGGTGCTGTCCGCCCGCTAACCGCCATTTCCGAAAGGCTCGGTTTCGCTTACCTTTCCCGAGCCTGATCCCGCGCCCCGCCTGTCCCAGCAGGCGGGGCGCTTTCGCTTTCTGGAGGGCTATTCGCCTTTCCCCAGCAGATCCATCAGCTCCTTGCGGGTGTGGATGCCCATCTTCTGGTAGATATGCTGGATGTGGGCCTTCACCGTTCCAGGCGCGATGTACATCTCGGCGGCGATGGCGGCGTTGGGCTTCTTCTCGGCTAGGCGGCGCAGCACGTCGGTTTCCCTTTGCGTCAGGCCGTAGGCATCGCTTAGGGAGTCGATGCGCATCTGCAGGAAGGGGATGCCGTCGAACTCGTCTTTAACAGCGGACGGATCGGCCTGATGCGATCCCCAATCCGAGAAAAGGCTCTTCTCGGAGATCATGACGATGCTGGCGACCACGATGAACGCCACCGCCAGAAGCGATACCACGCCGCCTATGAATGCCGCGTTGGCGGAGATTCCCAGCAGATAGTTGCAGAATTGCCCGATGCTTCGCGCGGCGAACTGCAGCGCCACCAGCATGCCGAATATCCAAGCCGCCGAAGCACCCAAGCTGTAGGAGATGCCGCAGGCGATGGCGGCGATCATCATGCTCATGGCGGCATAGCTGGTGTCGACCAAGAGGAACGATACGTGCGGCGTCACGCCGGGGATGAGCGCCGCCACCAGCATCCCGCACACCATCAACGGGAAGGCGATGCTGCAAAGCGTCTTCGCGTCGGCCCTCTTCACATCCACGAAGGACAGCGCCACCACCAGCAGCGCCGGGATGATGCGCAGCTCGGTGGAACCTCCCATTCCCGCCACGAAGGGCGAGGTGAGCCCGTACGCGAAAGAGTAGGATGCGACGAACAGCGCTGCCTTGTAGGGGAACGTCGCTTTCACCTTCGCGATGTGCGTCCTCGGGCGCTCGCCGGAGGAGCGGTTCCAGCTCGCGCGATAGCATGCGCTTCCCAGCACGGCGAAACCGGCGAGGATGACGAAGATGCGCGGGAAGCTGCTTTCGGCCACGAAATAGCGCAGCACGATGGACAGCGCCACCGCCCCGGCATTGAGGAAGAGCGCCCGCAGCGGATTGAAAAGGGAGAGGAAGTCGATCCAGAGCATCGACAGCCCGATCGTTCCGAACGCGCCGAGCGCGATGGCTGCCGGCATCAATGCGAACGCGGAGTCGCCGAGCGCATAGATGGCGAGGAGCAGCAGCGATGAGGCGACAAGCGATGTCGAGGCGGCGGGGAAGAGGATCGACCTTAGCTTCTCGGGGATGATGCGCGTCGAGGCGATGGCGAGCGTGCAGGCGAACAGGGCGAACAGGGCGTCGAACGGCAGCAGCGAAAGGATGTCGGGCAGCCGTGTGGGGGCCTTGTCGGCCGAGAAGTACGGCAGCGCGAGGATGGACCACGCTTTAACGAAGGCGAACCCGAAGAAGGCGGGGGATGCGCCCACCAGGGGGTTTCGGATGATTCGATTGCCGTCGAAGAGGGCGATGATGGGCCTCGCTGTCCTAGGGGATTGCAAACCTCCAATCAGTATAAGCGTAAAGATAGCCGATTCGGTAACGGGGTTTTCCCGACGGGAAAAGCGGGGGGAGGGGGATGCGAAGCGGCAGCGGACGGGGCGATTTCCCCCTCGACGCGGTTGCGGGGTCGACTGACGATGCGCTTCGCCATCGCGCGCGGCGCTTTCCGGGCTCGGTTCGAACGGGGGCGGCCAGCATACGCTCCGGCATATGCTCCGGTTGCGTTCCTTTGCATCGTCATCCTGCATTTCCCCAGATGGATTGAGGGTTAGTCGAGCTGGGTTAGTTCTTTAACCCCAATATTGCGCAACGGCCGATGCGCGGCGCCTTGGATTGTGGGGAAATGGGCGCGAAAGGGCCCGCGCGCATCCGGGCAAGGGGGTCGGCTCTCGATGCAAGGGCGGAAAGCCGGCGGCATGGGTATCTAAGGAGGGTAACCATGAGCAAGGACAACGGAATGCCGGCCGACATCGGCAAGCTGGGGAGGCGCACCACCGACCCGGTCGGCATGGGGAAGGCACTGCGCTTCCTGGGCATCGTGGTGGCGGTGCTACTGGTGTCGACGGTTTGCATCTGGGGCTTCCAGACCGACTGGGGCAAGGTGAAGATCGAGAGGCAGACCATCACGGCGGTCGACGGCTCGTCGGTGAGCATGCTGGTGTACACGCCCAGCACGGCGACGGCCGATAACCCGGCGCCGGGCGTAGTGATCAACCACGGCCGCTCGAACCAAGCCCACAGCAACGACACGTGGTCCATGGAACTGGCCCGGCGCGGATATGTGGTCATCTCGCCCGACCTGTTCGGCGGCGGCGAATCCACGGTGGGCGCGCGCAATCCGCAATCGCTGTCGGTGACGCAGTACATGACGACGCTGCCGATGGTCCAGTCCGACAACATCAACATCATCGGCTATTCCGCGGGTTGCGCGACGAGCCTGTATGTCGGTCAGGCGATGCCCGAGAACGTCAACTCGGTGCTGGCGGTGTTCGGCCCGTTCATGACGGCGATGGCGCACAACGAGATCGACTTCGACCTGTCGAACCTGTCCTACGATTTCGGCATGATCAAGTCCACGGCCGACCAGTACGACTATAACTTCATCGGCGATCCGGCGGCTTGCTCCGACAAGGTGGCGCAGGAATACGGCGTGAGCAGCGCGCCTTCCGGCGAGTACCAGGAAAGCAACAGCGGCTACCAGCTGTTCTATCAGGAGATCGGCGGCACGCTGCATCAAACCGGCAACATCAGCGGCGAGGCCATCACCGCCATCATCGACTTCGAGCAGACCGTGGCGCCTGCTCCCAACGAGCTGTCGTCGTCCGACCAGGTGTGGCTGCCCCAGCAGATCTTCTCCGGCATCGCCTGCGTCGCCATGATGTTCCTGTTCGTGGCGCTGATCCAGGTGCTGATGGAGATGCCGTTCTTCGCGCCCATCCGCAACGCGCGTCCCGGCTTGCCGGCCCGCAAGGGCGCTGGCCCCTGGATCCTCGACCTGATCCTGGGCATTCTCATCCCCACGGCGCTGTTCGTGCCGGTGTCGGCCTACTTCATGCTGTGGACGGGCGCGGGCACGCCGCTTGCCTCCATCTTCACGTCCACCAACTTCAACGGCATCGTCGGCTGGCTGTTGGTGGCCATCGGGCTTGTCGGCGTCATCCGCATCGCGATGACCGCCTGGATGCGCAAGAAGAACGGCGGCAAGCTCACGCTGGCCGAGCTGGCGCTGGCGGGCGACGGCGAGACCAAGGTCCGTGCCTCCGTGCCCCTGAAGGCGTTCCTCATCGGCGTCATCGTCATGACGATCATCTTCGTGTGGCTGTGGATCGCCGAGGGCTTCCTGGGCATCAACTACCAGGTGTGGAACCTGGCGGACTACCTGCCTGCCAGTCCCGAGCGCCTCGTGCGCGCCATCCCGTACTGCATCCTCATCTTCATCGTGATGATGATCGGCTGCAGCGCGCAGCGCATCCTGCCCTCCACGGGCAACGAGCGCCTGGACACGTGGATCGGCGTTGCGGTGGATACCGTGCTGGCGGCGCTGCCCCTGTTCATCCTGCTGCTGGCCCAGTACGGCGGCAGCCTGATCATCGGCACGGGCGAGACGGTCATCCCGCAGATCGACATCTACGGCACGGGCAAGAACACCAGCTCCGGTGCTCTGGACTTCGCCTTCGGCTATTGCTACATGATGGGCGGCACCACCGGTGCGGTCAGCTACCTGTACCGCAAGTACGGCAACATCTGGGTGGGCGTCATCCCGGCTGCCATCTTCGCCGGCATGATCACCCTGATGAGCTTCACGCTGGTCGCATAGCGGCAGCATGAGCGGGGGCGCTGCTTCAGCGGTGCTGCTTCAGCGGCGTCCCATCTTCCCTCCAAGCCCTTCCCGCTTTCCCCTGCGGGAAGGGCGTTCTTTTCCAACAGGCTATGCGCCCAGCGCGCTTATGGGCAAGACGTACACGCCGTCGTCGCGCCGGTATGCGAGGGTGCTTTTTCCCACCACGACGGCCAGAAACGCCGGTTCGGAATTCCTAGCGGCGGGGTTGGCCAGCACTTTGTTTCGCAATGCGATGAGATTCGCCGCTCCCTCGTCGGCTTTCGCATCGCTCAACTTGATCTCGATGCCCGCCCAGTTGCCGTCATATTCCATGATGGCATCCACTTCAAGGCCTTTGTCGTCTCGGTAGTATGAGAGCCCGGTCCCAAGGCCGGCATAAGTGGACAGCATGACCCTTAAGTCTCGTATTACCAGGTTTTCGAACAGCATTCCCAATGTCTGGGTGTCTTTAAGAAGCCGGGAGGGGGTTGCGTTCAGCAGGGCGGCAGCCAAAGAAGGGTCGACGAAATAGCGTTTCGGCTTGACCCGGACGCGTGACTTCGACCTCAGAGGGGGTTTCCATCCCTTTTGATCCTCGATGAGATGGAGGCGGTGGAAAAGATCCAAATAGGCGGAGATCGTTTCCTCGGAGGCGGAATGCGCCGGCTCCCCGTAAGACATGTCGCGATTCAGCGTTTTATAGGAAACCGCTTGGGTCTCGTTGAGCGCGAGGGCTTTCATGAGGGCGTAGGCGGTCTCGGGGGATTTCCCCTCATCGGCCACGTTCGTGTCCAGAGCGGATTGGATATATTGGCGCGGCGTTTCGAAGGCCGTCTCGTCTTCGATATCGATGTTCGCCGGCCAGCCTCCGCGGCAGCACCATCGTGCAATGTCCTGCAGGCTCGTCTCGCAGCGCAGGGGGGAGAGGGGGGATCCCTGAAGAAGCGATTTCAAGCTGATCGAACCCGAAGAATCACCCATTTCGACAAGCGACATGGGCCGCATCACCAACCGCGCTATGCGGCCGGTTCCGGAATGGCGGACCTTCTCCCGTTCGGCCTTGCTAAGCGCAGATGATCCGGTGAGCAGGAACTGCCCCCGTTTGTTTCCCCCATCATCGATGTGGCGGTGGATTGCGTCCCAAACTTCGGGGACCTCCTGCCATTCATCGACGAGATGCGGGTATCCCCCTAAAAGGGCGAGATCCGGATCGATTTCCGCCGCCTCGCGCTCCTCCCGCCTATCCAGCTTCGTCACGCTGACGCAACGGGAGAGGGCGGTCCAAGTCTTTCCGCACCATTTCGCCCCGGTGATTTCCACGCAGCCGAATGCTTTCATAAGCGCGTCAAGCCGCTTCTCGATAAGGCGAGGGCGGTATCCTTCTGGAGTCAGCGAGGAGCGAGAATCGGCAGCCTGCGCCTCGATCTCCCGATTATCCATGGTCGTTCCTTTCGGGAAAACATACAGGTTTTATAGGGCTTTTGTGCCTAATCGGTATTTTATACCGTTTTCATTCGGTCTTTTACACCATTTTCGATCGGGTTTTTACACCGATACTGTTCGGTATTTTATGCCGTTTTCGATCGACGTTTTGCGTTTTGCACTTGCCAAGCTGTACTAGTCAAGCTTCGCAGACACTATTATCAACCCCCCTAGAGGAAGCGGACGCCGGGGCTGGATTCGGTGTTTCGCCGGTGGACGCCGGGGTGAATTTGCGTCGATGCCGTGGACCTCCAACTCCTTCCCGCTTTCCTGCAGGGAGGGTTCTTCTTGCAGCGGTTTAGCTCCATCTGCGATGCGTGCCGTCAGTTCGGCCCCATCTCCTCGTAATCAAGACAGGAGGGCTTATAGAGGGCGACGAACTCCGCCGGGGTCAGCGCGGGGACGGGGGAGTGCGCGAAATCCTTCTTGTTGCGCGTGATCACGAAGTCGATGCCCTGCCGGGCTGCGGCGTAGGCTATCAGCGCGTCTTCGTAGTCGGCCATGTCGCTTGCCGCCGCCTGCCGGCAATCCTCGGAGATGTTGTCGAGGATGTCGAAAAGCTCCGGCAGCTCGCAGGCGATCTCGCGCGCCCTCCTTCTCGACGGGAAGCCCCTGCTTTGCAGCAGGTAGACGATGTCGGTGGTCGATGAGGCCGACAGGAACGCATTCATCTTCTTGAAGCAGGCGATGTCGTAGGCGATGTAGGAATCGGCGAAATGGCTCGTCCTGCCGAGGATATCCACCACGACGCAGGCGTCGAACAGGATCTTCATGGCGTGCTCCTAGAAGTCGAGCCTGGAAAGGCGCTCTTCTTTGATCGCGCGCGCATCGAAGTCGGCCGGCACGTCGACCGTTCCCGCGAGCGAGCGCATCGTTGCACGACGGCGCTCGTAGACGTCTTCGGAGGGGGCTTTCAGCCATGCGGGGGCTTTCTGCGTGGCGTCCAGGTGCCGATAGAGCCCGCGCACGGCCTCGGAGGTCGATATGCCCTCGCGCGCGAGCACCGCATCGCCCCGACGCTTGAGGTCTTTCAGCTTTCCCGGAAACCTCACGTTCAACGTCGCATCCATCGCCGCCCTCCTCTGCGTTTGCCGTATCCGCATTACGTAATGCAAACAGTATAGCGCGTTTAAGGGAGCAGATGTCAGGGAATAGCGGGGCGGAAGCCCCGCAGCGACTCCTGCCGCGCTCGGATTATGGCTTGCGCGGGTCGAATCCTGCAGCCCGCTCGATTTCGCTCTTGCTCCTTGTGCAATCCACCAACGCCCGATTTCCCGCTTGACCGTATCTTTACCCGCGTTGAAAGAGGCGAAAATAGGCTCTTCGGTGGTTTCTGTGGGAGAGATTCCGGCATAGGCCCAGCTCAGCGGGCGAAAACAACGATCTGGAACTG
>URRZ01000068.1 GCA_900550385.1 uncultured Coriobacteriaceae bacterium
GCTACTTGCTTTGGTATGCGCCTATGGGGGGGGGGTTTTCTCTCCGCGCCGCCCTTCGCTTTACTTGCGGGGCTCGGCTTCCCCGTCGGCTTCCTCGCGAGCTTCGTCGGCGATGCCCGCCTTTGCCTCGGTTGCCTCGGCATCGCCGCTCCCGGGGTCTTCCTCTCCGGTGCCGGATGCCCCCTCGTCGCGGGGCTCCGCCTCCTCGGCGCCGTCCGCTCCATCCTTCCCGGCTTCGGGGGCTGCATCCTTGCCCGGCTTCGGCTTGGCGCCTTTCGCCTTGCCGTCGGGCAGCTTCTTCGCGGGGGCTTTGGCGGGTTGCTTCCGGCTCGCCTTTGAGTCCTTCTGAGGCGCGGGGTCCGGCTTCGCGAGCCGCCGCACGATCAGCACGACGGCCGCCGCCAGGACGATCACGCCGATGTACACGAGCACGTCGAAGAAGGGCGGCACGGCGGTCTGCATGATGCGGTCGGCGGTGCTGGCGAAGGTGTTCGAGAACAGCTCCTCCTTCGAGATCGACTCGTCGGAGTTGTACTGCTCCAAGTACTCCAGGAAGATGTTCGTGGCCTCTTTGTCGAGGACGTCTTCGGCATCCGAGCCGATGTGGCTGCCGTAGTAGAGCTTCCCCTCGCCGTCGTTGCAGATCGCGAACAGGAAATGCCCCTCGTCCGAGAACAGCTGGGAGTACAGCTCGCTCGCCTTCTGCGACGCCTCCTGCGAGGAGGCGATCTCGCCGTCCGGAAGGATCGCTAGGTAGGGCTGCACGCCGGTCTCCTCGAAGAAATGGCGCATGCCCTCCTCGAGCGCGGCGGGGTCGGATATCCAGCCGGCTTGGTCCTCGTAGTAGGCGGTCTCCGTCACCGCGGAGGCATCCAACGCCTCGCGCTGGACGGTGGAGGGGGATATGCTCGACGAGCTGCATGCGACGAGGGCGAGGGCGGCGACGGCCGCCATGAGCACGGCGAACGTGCGGATGGCGAGGCGGCCGGCGTCGAGGGTGCCGACGGCAAGGCCCCGCGCGGCCCCCTTGCCCGTCCTTCGGGTCCGTCCCGCCATTCCCGGTCCGAGTCCTGCGTCGAACGATCCGCCCATTGCCCATCCTTTCGTCTTCGGTTTCCCGCCTCCCGGCCGCCATCGCGCCGCGGCGAGGACGAGGCCCCTGCGCCCATCGGCGCAGCCGGCGATATAGAGGTTCCCTCCATTATGATGCAAACCCGCCGCGTCCCCGCCATCCGAGGAAAAGTGTGTAGATATTCTCAATCCTGGCCAGCCATTCTGTACTTTAAGCAAGCTCCAGCATGTTTAATTGGCGTAGACGGAAAGCGCCGCCGTGCTCGGCGGCGCCCGGAAGGATCGGGAAGAGGGAGGATATCGGTGCAGTACCGCGATTTCCAAGACGAGAAGATTTCCCTGTATGCCATGGGGTGCATGCGCCTGCCGGTGATCGACGGCGACGACAGCGCCATCGACGAGCCCGCCGTCCAGGCGATGGTCGATTACGCGCTCGGGCACGGCGTCAACTACTTCGACACCGCCTGGGGCTATCACGGGGGCAATTCCGAGCTGGCGATGGGCCGCGCGCTGGCGAGGCATCCGCGCGGGTCGTTTAACCTGGCGGACAAGTTCCCGGGCTACGATCTGGCGAACTTCGGCAAGGTGGAGGAGATCTTCGAGAAGCAGCTGGAGAAGTGCCAGGTCGACCATTTCGACTTCTACCTGGCGCATAACGTGTGCGAGCTGAACATCGACGCGTACCTCGACGACGCCAAGCACGGCACGATCAGCTATCTGCTGGAGCAGAAGAAGGCCGGGCGCATCCGCCATCTGGGCTTTTCCGCGCATGGCGGCATCGACGTGATGAAGCGCTTCCTGGAGGCGTACGGCGCGGACATGGAGTTCTGCCAGTTGCAGCTGAACTACCTTGACTGGGAGTTCCAAGGCGGGCGGGAGAAGGTCGCGCTCGTGGATTCCCACGGCATCCCCGTGTGGGTGATGGAGCCCGTCCGCGGCGGGCAGCTGGTCGATATCTCGGATGCGGCGAAGGCCAAGCTGGCGCAGGCGAATCCCGAGATGCCGCCGGTCGAGTGGGCGCTGCGCTGGTTCTTCGGCATCCCGCAAGTGACGACCGTGCTGTCGGGCGCATCCTCGATGGAGCAGATGGCCCAAAACATCGCCATCTTCGACAAAGGGCCGCTTTCCGACACCGAGCGCGCCGCCGTCGCGGAGGTCGCCGAGGACATGAAGCGCGGCGACGTGCTGCCTTGCACCGCATGCCGCTACTGCACCGGCCACTGCCCGCTGGGGCTGGACATCCCGCACCTGCTGGCGCTCTACAACGAGCACAAGCTCACCAAGGGCGGCTTCATCGCCCCGATGGCGCTGGCGGCGCTGCCCGAGGACAAGCAGCCCGCGTCCTGCATCGGGTGCGGCAGCTGCGCGGCGGTGTGCCCGCAGCAGATCGACATCCCCGCGGCGCTGGCGGACTTCGCGGAGATGCTCGAGCAATAGGGGCGGCGAATGCCGCGCCCGAACGGCAGTCGCGTCGCGCGGCGCCGTGGCGAGGTGGCGTCTACGTTGCGCGCCGCCGTGGCGAGGCGGCGCCCCGCAACGCCGATCAAACGGAAAAGGGCCGCCCGACGGCGAACCGTCGGACGGCCCTTACGCCAAGGTCCCGCCTACAGGCCCAGCTCGGCCTTCATCTTGGCGAGCTCGTCCTCCACGGAGGCGTCGCTGCCGGCGTTGGCGTACTTCTGCTCCAGCTCGGCGACCGGGTCGGAGGGGGAGGCGTTCAGCTCGGCTTCGGCGTTGGAGCGGTCGAGCATCGCGTCGGCCTTCGCCTCCATGCGGTCGAACGCGCTCATGGCGCCTTCCGCCCTGCCGGCGGCGGAGGTCATCTCGTTCACCTTGTCCTGCGTCTTCGCGACGGCGACCTTGGCCTTGATGGCCTCGCGGCGGCCCTTCAGCTGCTCGATGTCGCTCACCAGCTTGTCGTGCATCTGGCGCATCTTGTCGGCGTTGCCTTTCGCGGCGGCGTAGGATTCCTGCAGGCTCTGCGCCTGCGCCTCCAGCTGCTGCTTCTTCGCGAGGAAGGTCCTCGCGTCGTCCTCGTTGCCGGCCTTGAGCGCGGTCTTCGCCAGCTCGGCGTACTTCGCCACCTCGGCGGCGTTCTCGTCGACCAGGCGCTTCGTGCGCGTCTCCTCGGCCATCACGCCGGCGGTCTCCTTCCTCACCTCGGCAAGGCTCTCGGTCATGTCGATGAGGTACTGCTCGATCATCTTGGCGGGGTCCTCCGCCTTGTCGAGCAGGTCGTTGATGTTCGCCTTCACGATGCTGGCGAAACGGTCGAGAATACCCATGTTGTTCCTTTCCTTCCTTCCGGCTTCCGCCGTCCAGCGGCGCCTTCGCCGCCTGTCGCTTCCCTATGCTTCGCTGCGGGACGTCGCCGCAGGGTCCGCCTGGTTCTTCCCCGGCGCTTCCGCCGCCGGGCCCTCTTCCGCTATCGGGAGGCCGCGTCGCCCCCGGAGTACTTCCGCTCCAAATCGTCCAGATCCTTGTCGCCGAAGGTCCGAAGGTCCGGTTCGTCGGCGGGGGAGCCGTCCTTCCCCTCGCCATCCATCGCGGCGTATTTCTCGGCGAGGTCCTCCACCTCGTCGTCCCCGAACTTCTCCAGCGGGGTGTTCAGGATCTCCTGCTGATGGCGCTGCTGCTCGGCCTTCGCCTTGGCGCGCTGGCGCGCGAACAGCACGATGCACACCGCCACGACGGCGATGACGAGGCAGATGGCCACGGGCACGACCGGCGAGGGCGTCACCTCCATGATGCGCTTGGCGGTGCTGGCGTAGGCCTCCGAGAACAGCTCCTCCTCGGAGAGCGAGGTGTCGTAGTAGTAGCGGTCGAGGTACTGCAGGAAGATGGTGACGGCTTCGTCGTCCATCACGCTTTCCGCCTGCGCGCCGATATGCCCGCCGTAGTAGTAGCGCCCTTGGTTGTCGTCGCAGAACACGAACAGGAAGTGGCCCTCGTCCGAGAACAGCTGGGGGTACAGTTCGTCGGCGAAGCTCGTGATCTGCTGCGTCGACGAGATCGAGCCGTTGGGGAGGATGACCAGGTAGGGCTGCACGCCGGTCTGCTCGTAGAAGCTGCGCATGCCCGCCTCGAGCGTGGAGGGGCTGGATATCCAGCCGCCCTCGTCGGTGTAGTAGCCGGTTTCGGCGACGGCGGACGCAGGAAGCGCCTCGCGCTGCACCGTGGAGGCCTGCACGTCCGACGAGCTGCACGATCCGAGGCCCAGCGCTAGGACGATGACGAGAAGGACGGCCACCGCCAAGGCGATGATGCATCCCGCGCTGGACGAGCTTCCGGAATTGCGCGGGCCTTGCGGCGCGCCTTGGGGCGGCATGCCGCCGCCCGAGCCCCGGCGCCCGCTCATCAGGCTGCCCAGTATCATGCCTTGCAGGAAGCCGCCCCCGCCGCCGAAACCGCCCATGCCACCTCCGCCGCCGGGATAGCCGCGGCCGCCGCCGAAGGGGGAGCCTCCGAACGAGCGTCCGCCGCCGCCCATGCCGCCGAAGGTCCGGCCTCCGCCGCCGAAGCCGCCGAAGCCGCCTCCGCCGCCACCGCCGAACGATCTGCCCATGGGACCATCCTTTCCTCGTCGCCTGCGCCGTCGGGATGACGGATGCCGCAGGGAGTGCGCGTCCGGGAGCCTCCTCGCGGACGCGCTTCAAGTCCATCCAGCCCATTATGATGCATGCGGGGCGCGTTTTCCGGGCAGAGGCGGCATCGTCAACGATTCGTCTATGCCGCGAGGCGAGGGGCTACTCGGCGTCCTTCTCGCGATGCGCGGCTTCGACCTGCTCGATGATGGGGTCGAGCGCGCCCTTCACGTCGTAGTCCTCGACCTTGCCCTCGTCGCACAGGCGCGCGAACGCGGGGTCGATGGGCAGGGTGGCGTAGGCGGGGATCTCGTATTTCTGCGCCACGGCCTCGCCCTGCGGGTCGCCGAAGATGAAGTGCTTCTTGCCGCATCCGTCGCATTCGAAGTACGCCATGTTCTCCACCAGGCCGATCACGGGGACGTCCAGGCTGCGGGCCAGGTTCACGGCCTTGCCCACGATCATGGCGACCAGCTCCTGCGGTGCCGAGACGGTGACGATGCCGTCGACCGGCAGCTGCTGGAACACGGTCAGGAACACGTCGGAGGTTCCCGGAGGCATGTCGACGAACAGGTAGTCGATGTCGCCCCAGTTCGTCTCGCCCCAGAACTGGCTGATGATGCCCGACACCACCGGACCGCGCCAGGCGACCGGCATGTCCTCCTGAGGCAGCATCAGGTTCACCGACATCACTTCGATGCCGCTTTCGGTGGAGGAGGGGAAGATGCCGTCGGCGTCGGCGATCAGGTGCCCCGTGATGCCGAAGGTCTTGGGGATGGACGGACCGGTGACGTCGGCGTCCAGGATGCCCACCTTGAAGCCGCGCTTCTGCATCTGGCTCGCCAGCAGGCTGGTGACCAGCGATTTTCCGACGCCGCCCTTGCCGCTCACCACGCCGATGACGTGCTTGATGGAGCTGCGCTTGTTAAGCTGCAGGGTCGAAGGGCCCGAAGCGGTGCGATCCGCGCAGCCCGACACGCCGCAGCTTCCGCACTCGTGGGTGCATTCCTCTTCTGCCATGGCTAACCTCCTTGGTGCGCCGCGCTCTTCGCAGCGCGATCTCGTCTAGGCGGATAATAGCATAGGTGTCGACGACAGATAGCAGGATTGCGCGTGCGGCTCCCGGGCGTCCGCGGACCCGCGCCGCCTCGGCGCCCGGTTCGCATGTTCGAGTCGGATCGACGGCGACTGCACCGTCGCTTCGGCAACCGCGCCTCCGCTTCGGCATCGGCCATCCGCCCGCTCGAGCCGGCATGGCGCCAATCGCGTCTTTCTTCCGCAATTATTGGATATAATCCTATACGCGCATCGCGAAGGCTCCAGATCCTTCGCGGAGATGCGGCGATTTTGGGACACGACGTTGGCAAGACGGGTGGAGGAGCGCGCATGCTTTTCAAGGACATCGATCTTCTGGACGAGAATCTGGACTACAAGGCCCATCGGTGGGTGGGCGTGAAGGACGGCCGCATCGACTACATCGGCGAGGAGGCGCCCTCCGACGCCGACGCGTACGGCGAGGCATACGACGGCGCGGGCAAGCTGATGCTGCCGGCGTTCTACAACGCGCACGCGCATGCGCCGATGACGCTTCTGCGCGGCTTCGCCGAGAACCTTCCGCTGCAGGCGTGGCTCGAGACGAAGTGCTGGCCGTTCGAGGGCAAGATGACGCCCGAGGACAACTATTGGGGCACGCTTCTGGCCTGCGCCGAGATGGCGCGCTACGGGTGCGTGAGCTTCTCGGACATGTACTACTGCACCGACGAGCGCGTGCGCGCGGTCGACGAGGCGGGCATGAAGATGAACGTGTGCGAGAGCGAGCTGTTCTTCGAGGCCAAGCCGTTCGCCGACTATGCCATCGCCGCCAAGATGGAGGACTACATCAAGAAGTACCACGGCGCGCTGGACGGACGTATCCTGGTGGACTACAACATCCATGCCGAGTACACCTCCAACGAGCAGACCTGCCGCGACATCGCCGAGGTCGTCAAGGCGGCCGGCCTGCGCATGCACCTGCACCTCTCCGAGACGAAAAGCGAGCACGAGGAGTGCAAGCAGCGCCACGGCGGCATGACGCCGGCGGCCTACTTCGCGAGCATCGGCGTGTTCGACGTGCCGACCATTGCCGCCCACTGCGTGTGGTGCGACGACGCCGACCTGGAGATCATGAAGGAGCATGGCGTGTTCGCGGCGCTCAACCCCGCCTCCAACATGAAGCTGGGCAGCGGCTTCGCGCCTGTGATGAAGATGCTTGAGTGCGGCGTGAACGTGTGCTTGGGCACCGACGGCATGGCATCCAACAACAACCACGACATGTTCCAGGACCTGTACCTGATGGCGCTGCTGTCCAAGGGCTACCTGAACGACCCGACCGCCGTCACGCCCCAGCAGGCGCTCGGCGCGGCGACGCGCGGCGGCGCGCTGGCGCAGGGCCGCGAAGACTGCGGCCAGGTGAAGGAGGGCATGAAGGCCGACCTGATGGTGGTGGACACCGCCGGCCCGTCGTGGCATCCCATGACCGACCCGCTGATGAACGTCGTCTACGCCGGCCATGGCTCCGACGTGGTGCTGACGATGTGCGACGGCAAGGTGGTCTACCGCGACGGCGTGTGGCCGGGCATCGACATCGAGCGGGCCAAGGCCGAGTGCACCGCGCGCACGCAGCGCATCATCTCGGAGCTGTAGGCGCCGGCTTGCGGGGTGCCGGGCTGGCTGGCAGAGCGTCGGCTTGCGGGGTGCCGGGCTGGCTGGCGGGGTGTCGCTGGCAGAGCGCCGACCGGCTGGCAGGATGCCGCCCAGTTGATCCAGATGGATAGGCTCGTTTGAAAATAAACCGAAACGCAAATAAACGCGTTTCAGTATATTGCGAAAACAGAATAATTCACTATACTTGACGTCAGCGGGATGCACTGACGCACCTTCTTAAACTCCGAAGCGGATCCGAGCTGCGGCTCGGATCCGCTTTCGCGTATCGGGGAGGGTCGCGGCGTCGGTGCGGGCCGGGCGCCGCGCGTTCGGCCAAGCCAACGGACAAGGAGGGTGAGATGAGGGTTCAGGAGAAGGGCGCATCCAAGTCGAAGGCTGGAAGGCTCGCGTTTTTCGCGGCGGTCGCTGCGTGCGCGGCGATGCTGGCGTTGGCGCTGGCGGGCTGCTCGTCGTCCGAGCCGGCCGCGAACGGCGGCGGGTCGGGGGAGGCCGAGCAGGCGGCGAGCCTGGAGGGCAAGGAACTCAACATCTACTGCGGCGCGGGCATGACCGACCCGTTCCAAGAGATCGCCGACGCGTTCCAAGCCGAGACGGGCTGCACCATGAACGTGACGTTCGCCAACGCGGCGCAGATCCAGACGCAGATCACCACCACCGAGGAGGGCGATTTCTTCATCGCCGGCTCGGCTGACGAGCTCAAGCCCGTTGCCGACTACGTCGAGCAGCAGACCGACCTCGTCAAGCACATCCCGGTTCTGGCCGTGCCCGCCGACAACCCGAAGAACGTCACCGGGCTGGCCGACCTCGCCAACTGCGAGCGCGTGCTGGTGGGCGACCCGGAGTCCACCCCCATCGGCAAGATCGCCCAGAACGCGTTGACCAAGCTGGGCATCTGGGACACGCTGATGGCGGATAACGTCATCACGACCACCACCACCGCCCCGCAGATCTCCACGGCGCTTGCCAACAACGAGGGCGACGCGGGCATCGTGTGGAAGGAGAACGTCACCGATGACGGTGCCGTGATCGTGGACACCGCCGATCTGGACGCCTTCGTGAAGACCATCCCGTCCGCGCAGCTGACCTGCGCTGCCGACGCGGATGCCGTCGCGGCGTTCAACGACTTCCTGCAGACCGACACCGCCTGGGACATCTGGGCGTCCTACGGCTACGAGCGGGTGTAGGCCGTGGCGCCCCTGAGGCGCCGTTCGGGATCTTCGGGGGGAGGTGGCCGCAAGCATCGCGGCCGCAAGCGCGACGTGTTCTCCGTCGTGGCGATAATCGTGGCGACGCTGGTGCTGCTGTTCGTGGGCAGCGCCATCGTCGCCATCGTGGCGGGCGGCGTGACGCATTTCGGCGACGCCATCAGGTCCGAGGAAGTGCTGTTCTCGCTGCGCATGAGCGTGGTCACCTCCACCATCTCCACGGCGCTGTGCCTGGTCTTGGCGTTGCCCACCGCCTACGCGCTGTCGCGGACGAACATGCCGTTCAAGCGCGTGGCGGAAGTGCTGATGGAGCTGACGCTGTCGCTGCCCTACATCCTTCTGGGCTTCGCCTTGCTGCTGATATTCTCGTCGCCGTTCGGCAAGGCGCTGCGCGAGGCGGGCTTCGCCGTGGTGTTCGAGCCCACAGGCATCGTATTCGCCCAGCTCATCGTGAACCTCCCGTTCGCCATCCGCATGGTGCGCACGGCGTTTTCCGACGTGAACCCGCGCATGGAGTTCGTCGCCAAGACGTTGGGCGCCACGCCGGGGGCGGTGTTCCGCACCGTCATGCTGCCGCTTTGCCGCAACTCCATCATCAGCACGCTGGTGCTCACCTGGGCGCGCGGCATGGGGGAGTTCGGGGCGACGCTGATGCTGGTGGGCGTGACGCGCATGAAGACCGAGACGCTGCCCGGCAGCATCTACCTGAGCATCTCCACCGGCAACAACGAGACCGCCATGGCCACGGCGATGATCATGCTGCTGCTGTCCGCCGCAACGCTGGTGGTGGCCAACGTGCTGAATCGCCCGGTGGGCGAGGTGCGCGTGGGGTCCGCGCGCAAGGGCGCGTCCAAACGCGGGAAGGCGAGGTGAGGGCGCTGTGGCCGGAAGCATCTCGATACGCGACCTGACGGTGACGCGGGGATCGTTCACGCTCCGGGTCGATCGGCTGGAGGTGGAGCCGCGCGAGGTGTTCGCCATCCTGGGGCGCACCGGTTCGGGCAAGACCGTGCTCATGGAGGCCATCGCCGGCGCGTTCCCGCTCGACGGCGGCCAGATCCTGCTCGACGGCAAGGATGTGGAGACGCTGCCCATCCAGCAGCGCCACATGGGCGTGGTGTACCAGGACCACGCGCTGTTCCCCCATATGACCGTGCGGCAGAACATCGCCTACGGGCTGAGGATGAACGGGTTCCGCCGCGACGAGATCGACCGCCGCGTGGACGAGCAGCTGGAGCTGTTCGGCATCGCCGGCATCGCCGACAAGCACCCCGGCATCATCAGCGGCGGCGAGGCGCAGCGCACCGCTTTGGCGCGCGCGTTGGTGCTGCAACCCGAGATCCTGCTTCTGGACGAGCCTTTCTCGGCGTTGGACCCGGCAACCAAGGAGCGCATGTACGCCACGGTACGCGACATACATGCGCGCTTCGACTGCACGATCGTGTTCATCACGCACGATTTCAACGAGGCTGCCCTTCTGGCGGACCGGGTGGGCGTCGTGCTGGACGGGAGCCTGCGCGCCATTATGCCGGCGGGGGAATTATTCTGCTGCGAATGCGATGACGATGTGCGAGAATTCCTTGGAAGGGCCGCCGCCAAAACGTGAAAAAGGGACAGTCGCTTTTTCACGTTTTGGCGGCGGATGTGAAAAAGCGACTGTCCCTTTTTCACATTCTTGAGGGGTGACGACGGGGTTTCCGTTTTGCGAAAGGAGCGCGGAGCATGGTGTGGTTTCCCAGGGCGCGGGTGGAGCAGTTCGTCTCCGAGGACGTGCCGTATTGCGATCTGACATGCGAGGTCCTGGGCATCGGCAGCCAGCCGGGGCGCATGGAATATTACACGCGCGAGGACGGCGTGCTGGCGGGGACCGACGCGGTGCGCGGCATCATGGAAAGCCTGCGCTGCCGCGTGGTCGAGGCGAAGCCGGAAGGCTCTGCGCTGGGGGCGGGGGAGACGTTCTTCGTCGTGGAGGGCGAGGCGTCCCAGCTGCATCAGGCGTGGAAGGTGTGCCTGAACGTGTTCGACCACCTTTCGGCCGTGGCCACCAAGACGCGCGCGATGGTGGACGCCGCCCACGAGGCGAACCCGCGCTGCGAGATCCTGACCACGCGCAAGAGCATGCCGGGCGCGAAGGACCTGCTCACCGCCGCCGTCATGGCCGGCGGGGCGTGGCCGCACAGGCTGGGGCTCTCCGAGACCGTGCTGGTGTTCGACCACCACCTGGAGTTCATCGGCGGCTTCGACGCCTTCGTGGAGCGCATCCCCCAGATCAAGTCGCGCTGCGTGGAGAAGAAGCTGTTCGTGGAAGCGGGCGAGGAGCACGCGTTCGCCTTGGCGAAAACGCAGGTTGACGGCATCCAGTTCGACAAGGTGCCGGTGGAGCGCCTGGCGTCGCTGGTGGAGCGCATCCGCGGGATCAACCCGCATCTCACGCTCATCGCCGCCGGCGGCATCAACCCGCAAAACGCCGCCGCCTATGCGGCGACGGGCGTCGACGGGCTGGCGACCACCGCCCCCTTCACGGCGAAGCCGCTGGACATGAGCATCCGCATGGCGGCGCTGTAGCGCGGCGCTAGGCCAGCTCGACCCATCCCCAAAGCGCAAGCGCCGCCGCTGCCGCGAGCAGCATGGCCAAGCCCGCCAACGCCACCGCCGGCCAGCGCTTGCGCTGCCGGCTTTCCGGCTCATGCCCCATCGCCGCCCCTTTCCATCGCGGCAACCGCCACCGTCCGCTCGTCGGCGAAGGAGCGGTAGCTGCACGTCGCCAAGGTGAGCGTCTGGTCGGGGATCCCCTCGCCGTCGAGCACGACGGAGGCGAGGTTGCGCTCCCCGACATACCAGCGCTTCCGATCGTCCTCGTCGGCGAAGGAGGTGCGCTTCGCCGCCTCGGCGGCGTTGTCGATGGTCCGGACGAACGCGACGCGGCACTCCGCGCGTTCGGAAGGCGTTTGGACCAGCATCCGGGGATGCTCCTTCGCCCAGCCCTCTTCGCCGTAGCGCGCCGCGTCAGCCAGCATCGCCCCGTCATCGCAGTTGTGGCCGCACACGACCGCGTTCTCGCTGCCCAAAAGCCCGCCCTCTGCGCAATCGGCGTCCAGGTACACCGCGCCGTAGGGGTTCCACGCGCCGGTGGCGTCGTGGTCCAGGTAGAACGTCGGGTCGTCAGCCGGCGCCTGCACGATCGGCTGCGATATCCCGGTTCCCGGGATGGACAGCCATCCGACCACCGCCGGGTTGACGCCTTCCCAGAACGCCCAATCGACTTCCGGCCATCCGCCGTCTTCCGATCCGGTTTCGCCCGGCATGCCGTCTTCCGCGATTCCTCCGCCGAGCGACGGGGAGGGGTCGGGCGCGCCCGCCCTCGCCCTAAGGGAGAGCATCGACCCTGCGAGGAGGATGGCGAGGGCGACCATCAGCACGCCGCCTCCGGCGAGCAGCCCGCCCCGCCTCCGCATCCGGGCGGAGGCGATGCCCCTGCGGCGGGCCCCCCCCCGCCCCCCCCCCCCCCCCCCCCCGGCCCCCCCCCCCCCCCCCCCCCCCCCCCCCCCC
>URRZ01000069.1 GCA_900550385.1 uncultured Coriobacteriaceae bacterium
TCTATCCCTCCGCTGCCGGGGCTGCGGGGATGCTCAGTCGCTCAAACAGTCCTCGCTTCGCTGCGGAACTCGCTTTGTGAGCACCCCCGCAGCCCCGGCAGCTGCATTGCCTTACTCGCAGTTGTTGCCGCGTCGCTTCGCTCGCGGCGTTGGGGCGCAACCCGCACGGGGGGCGCGGGACCTGGAGATCCCGCCTTCGCGCGGGGTTAGGCGTAGGCGGGGGCCAGCGGCGCCTTGCCGTAGGCTTGCTCCAGTGCCGCGGCGGCGCGCAGCATGTTGGCGTCCTTGAACTGCGGCGCGATGATCTGCACGCCCACGGGAAGCCCTGTTTCCGCGCCCAGCCCCACCGGCACGGTCATGCCGCCGTTGCCGGCGATGTTGATGGGCACGGTGAAGATGTCCGAGAGGTACATCTGCGCCGGGTCGCTGATCTCGCCGAACTTGAACGCGGTGCGCGGGCTCGCCGGTGCCAGGATAACGTCGCATTTCTCGAATGCCTGCACGTAGTCGCGCGTGATGAGCGTGCGCACCTGCTGCGCCGGATAGTAGTACGTGTCGTACACGCCGGAGGAAAGCAGGTAGCTGCCCAGCAGGATGCGGCGCTTGGCCTCGGCGCCGAACCCCTTGGCGCGGCTGGCCTCGTATTGGCCGGACAGATCCTTGTGACCGGGATCCGCCAGGCCGTAGCGCACGGAGTCGAAGCGCGCTAGGTTGCTGAACGCCTCGCAGGGGCCCAGCACGTAGTACGCGCTGATGGCGGCGTCGGCGTGCGGGAGCTGCACTTCCACGATCTCGGCACCGGCGTCGCGCAGCTTCTCCGTGGCCTCCTGGACCTTCACACGAACCTCGTCGGAGAGGCCCTCGGCCTCCAGGAACTCCTTCACGATGCCCACGCGCATGCCGCTCACACCCTGCGCGCCTTCACGCACGGCTCCCAAGAAGTCGATGTCGAGATCCTGCGACGTGCAGTCGCGCGGATCGTGCCCGCAGATCGCCTGCAGTGCCCACGCCGCGTCCTCGACGCTGCGCGCGAACGGTCCCACCTGGTCCAGCGAGCTGCCGAACGCCACCACGCCGTAGCGGGACACCATGCCGTAGGTGGGCTTGACGCCCACGACGCCGCAGAAGCTGGCGGGCTGGCGGATCGATCCGCCGGTGTCGCTGCCCAGCGTGACGCACGCCATACCGGCCGCCACCGCCGCCGCGCTGCCGCCCGAGCTGCCGCCCGGCACGCGCGCAAGATCCCACGGGTTATGCGTGGGGCCGAACGCGGAGGTCTCGGTGGAGGAGCCGAACGCGAATTCGTCCATGTTCAGCTTGCCCAACGGGATGCCGCCCGCGTCAATGGCGCATTGCACGCAGGTGGCCGTGTAGGGCGACACGTAGCTTTCCAGCATACGCGACGAGCACGTGGTATGCGTGCCGATCTGGTTCATGTTGTCCTTGAACGCCACCGGCACACCCGCCAAAGGCCCCAGCTCGTCGAGGGCTCCCTGCGCCGCCGCGGCATCCACGCGCTCGGCGGCCTCGAGCGCCTGCTCCTCGGTGACCTCCAGGTACGCGTGCACCTCGCCGTCGCGGTCGGCGATCGCGTCGAGCGCCGCGCGGGCGACCTCGCGGGCCGAGAACTCCTTGGCGGCAAGCCCCTCGCGGATCTCGCGCACGCCCATTTGCATGATACCGGCGCCGGCGCCCGACCCCGCAGCCGAGCCCTTCAACGTCTCCGCCATCAGCGATCGCCCCCCTCTCCCAGGATCGAGGGGATCAGGAAGCTGCCGTCCTGCTGGCGCGGCGCGTTGGCCAGCGCCTCGTCCTGCGTGAAGGACGGCTGCTCCACGTCCTCGCGCATCACGTTCGACAGTCTCCCGATGGGGTGGAACGTGGGCTCCACGCCCTCGAGGTCGAATTCCGTGATGGGCTTGAGCGTGTCGATGATGCTGTTCAGATCGACGGTCATCTGCGCGAGCTCCTGGTCGTCCAGGCCGATGCGCGCATAGGCGGCCATGCCGCGCACGTCGTCTTCGGTAAGGTGCTGGGTCATTGGGGTTCCTTTGCTCCCTTTGGGGCGCGCGCCCGCCTGCGCAGCGCACGACCACGTTAACCCGCATATGATAGCAAACGCCCGCCCGCCTTGAGGAACGCCGCGCGGGCTATTCGGGCAAATCGCCCTTCCGCTTCGGCACGGGGCCTAGGAACAGCGGCGCGGCGACGCGGGTGTAGATCGCCAGCCACGCAAGCGACACGCAGAAGCCGGCCAGAACGTCGGAGGCGTAGTGGACTCCCAAATAGATGCGGCTCATGCCCACGAGCACGATGACGAGGCCGAACGCGACGGAGCAGCCGATGCGGGTCGCGCGGTCGGATTCGTAGTGCCACACCATCCACACCAGCAGGCCGAAGAACGCCATCGCCACCATCGAATGGCCCGAAGGGAAGCTGAAACCCTGCTCGACTGCCAACTGGAAGCCGTCCGGACGCGGGCGTTGGACGATGGCCTTGAGCGTCTGGTTGAGCAGGAACACGAGCACAAGGTTCGTCGCGGCGCAGGCTCCGGGGCGCTTTCCTGGAGCGAACGCGACGATGACCAGTAGGAACACAATGAGCGACACCGGAGTCGCAAGAGCCGAGACCGCCTCCATGACGGGCGTGAGCCAGTCCGCGCGCAGCCGCTCGACGATGAGCGCATAGGCGGCGCGGTCGAGGCGGCCGAGCTCGC
Source organism: uncultured Coriobacteriaceae bacterium (assembly GCA_900550385.1). GTDB lineage: Bacteria > Actinomycetota > Coriobacteriia > Coriobacteriales > Eggerthellaceae > Aphodovivens. Next base: position 2,717 of record URRZ01000069.1, read on the forward strand.
CTTGCAGAACATCCTCCAGCAGCGCCACGAACACGATGGCGCACGCTGCCAGAATGACGATGCGCTTGTTCTCGCCGATGAGCCGAACGAGCTTGCGCCCGATCCCCCGTTGCATGGCCGCCGCCCCCTTCCATCTGCCTCGAATGCTCCTCGCAAAACGCGCTACAGCATACCACGCCGAACGCCGCAGGCGACAGCGAGGCGAAGGCGACGAGCAAGACGTTTGACGAGACGCTGCGCGGCTGCGCATCGGGCAAAACCTTTTGCGCTGCTCCGTCAGAACAGGAAGTCGGGCATGAATGAGGGCAGCTGGGCGCGAATGGGGGCGGTCGGGCGCGAATCGTGCATATCGGGCAAAACTCGCCCAACGAATGCGAATTCTTTCCGATATGCACGGTCGATTCCCCGGCGGAACGAACAGCGATCAGCCGAACTGGGAAAACGGAAACCTATCCGGAAGAGAATGCGCTCAGCGGCGGCTTCAGCCGTGCATCCCGCGAGCAATTCGCACCCCGCCGGCAAGATGATCGCACTATGCACGATCCGAACGGGATGCCGGCTCGCAACGGCACGCCAGCGATGCCGCATGCGCGTCTCCGCCCGCATGGAGCGTCCTCGCGGGCGTTGCGAGGATGACCCCCCCCCCGTGCTAGAATGCGAAAAAGCGACTGTCCCTTTTTCACATTCCGAGGAGGCTTGCATGTGGCGGTTCGGCGTTCCGATCCTCATCGTCCTGACAGTGCTGCCGCTTGCCGCATGCGCGATTTCTGCCGCCATCCTTCCCGAAACGGTGCCGCTACATATGGGCTTTGACGGCACGGTCGATCGCTGGGGGCCCAAATGGGAGTTTCTCGCCATCATGGGCGGCACCACGATGTTCGTCGGCATCCTGTGCACGCTTTGCTACGTATTCGCCCCGCAGTTGAAAAGCATGGGCCTGCTGAGCGCCCCGAAAAACAATGACATCGGCATCGCGCGCTGGATCCTCATCGGCACGATGGTGTTCTGCGACATCCTCATCGTCGGCATCATCGTCTGGTTCACCTCCATCGCGCTAGGCGCGGCGTAAGCGCCCTATTCAGCACGCCGGCATTTCCCCATCCAGCTCCACCGTTACCCTTCCGTCACTTGAGATTCATTGACACTTGATACCTCGCATCGTATAGTATGTATCGCATAGTATGCGTCGCATAGCATTTCGGAGGCGCCGAGGATTCGCGACGATCCGTCCGCGCATCGTCCGAAAGCAATCGAGCAAGCGAAAGGAGGTGTTCGATGGATCCCCAATTGAAACGCGGGTTTTTGGAGGTGTGCGTGCTCGCCTCCATCAGCCAACGCGACTCCTACGGCTATCAGATCGTCAAAGACATGCCCGCCAGCCTGCAGATCACCGAATCGACGCTGTATCCCCTGCTCAAAAGGCTGGAGGCGGCAGGAGCGCTGACCACTTACTCGGTGGAGCACAACGGGCGGATGCGCAAGTACTACCGCATCACGCCCGCCGGCTCCGCACGCATCGACGAGTTTTTGGCCGAATGGTCGGACATCGAATCCCTATACGAATACGTGAAGCGAGGTGTCGGAAGATGAGAAAAGAGGAGTTCCTCGCCGCGTTGAAAACCGCGCTGGGAAAGCTTCCCGAACAGGAGATCCTCGCATCGCTGGATTTCTACGCGGAGATGATCGACGACCGCATGGAAGACGGCGCGACCGAGGAGGAGGCGGTCGCCGCGCTCGGCGACGTGGATGGCATCGCCGCGCAGATCATCGCCGAGGTGCCGCCCATCCCCAAGGCGGTCGCCAAGATGAAGACACGAAGCCGCACCGTCAACATCGTGCTGGCGATCGTGCTCTCCCCCATCTGGATTTCGCTGGCGTTCGCCTTCGCGCTATGCGTCGCGGCGATCTATCTGAGCCTTTGGGCGGTCATCATCGGACTGTGGCTCTGCGTCGCCTGCCTGATCCTGTGCGGACCCGTCGGCGTCGTGGGATTGGTCTATTGCCTGGCAACCGGGTTCCCCCTTACCGGCGCGTGGACGTTCGGCTGCGGGCTTGCCGCCTGCGGTTTGGGCTTGTTCGCCCTGGTAGGCGTGAAAGCGGTCAGCAATGGGCTCGTCCAGCTCACCGGCATGTTCGCCAGCAAGGTCAAGGGCCTGTTCGTGCGCAAGGTTCGCGAGGCGGACCTCAAGGAGAAGGCAGCTGAAGCAGGCGGCAGGGCGAAGGAGAAGGCGGCCGCGGCGGCAAGCTACGTCAAAGGCAAGGCGGCGTCGGTGACGGAAAGCGCCCGCGCGGCAATCCACGAGGCGACTGCCCCAAAGTCCAATCCGACCGATGCCGGACCCGTTCCACCTCCGGGCTACGTGATAGCGCAGGACGGCAACCCGCCTTCGCCATCCCAAGATTCGATGGAATCCGTGCCGTGCGAGCGGCTCGAACCCGCAACGCCATCCGCCCGACCGGAAGGAGGCAGCCATGACGACCGCGCGTAAAGTCCTGCTCATCGTCGCCACCGCGCTTGTGGTGGCGGGCGCCATCATCGCCGGCAGCGCTTTCGCGCTAGCGGGCGGCGACATGCAGAACCTTTCCAACGACGATCGCGCTTGGGCAAGGCGAACGCAGGAGATTCCGGCGGGGGACGTCGCCGCAATAACGTCCATCGAGGCGCGCGACGATACGGAAGAGGTCCGCATCGAAGGATACGATGGCGATTCGATCCGCATCGAGTACTGGGAGCATCAGCGGCGAGGCGTGAGCATCTCGCAGGATGGCAGCACGCTATCCGTAGGCAGCAACACCGCCGCAGGGCCCTTCGTCGGCATCCTCGCTTCGCAGCCCGAAGACCATTCCACCTGCGTATACGTCCCGCATTATTTCGAGGGCAGCGTCTTCGCTTCAGCAGAAAGCGAGAATGCGAGCATCGTGGGGTTCGATCACCTGGATGATGCGGTCGTCGAAACGGACGGAGGGTTCGCCATCGCGAACAGCTTCGCCGCGAAATCGGCGCGTCTGGAAAGCTCGAACGGCGGCGTTCAGTGCAACATCGTCACCGTCGATGGGACCCTGCAGGCGAATGCGACGGGCGGCGGCGATATCGTCATGGACTCGGTCCTCGCCGACGTCGTGCGCGCCGGCACGACCAACGGGTACATCTCGATGGCGCAAACGTCAGCGCATTCTTCGCTGCAGGTCGCCTCGACGGACGGATACGTCAACCTGCACTACACGGACGCGCCTGAAACGATCGTGACCTCCGACAACGGCGATGCAACGCTTGCAATGCCGGGAGATCGGATGGACTACCGCATCGACGCGCGTGCAGACAACGGCGTCGTCACGGGTCAGACCGGCTCTTCGTTCGACGAATCGGCGGCACGCTCCATTGCGGTTGACACCACGAATGGAAACGTGTCGCTTTCGTTCGACATGTTAGATCTCGCCGAATCCGGCACGGTGTACCGAGGAGAAGCGCTGGAGCAGCTCCTCTCCCAGCGATAGCTAGGCTTCCTTGCTGACGCCGTCCAAGTACTCCGCGATCGCCGCCATGAAGGCCTCGCCGTAGCGGGCGAGCTTCGTCTGGCCCACGCCGGACACCTCGAGGAACTCCTCGTCGGTGCGCGGGATCTTCGCGCACATGTCGTACAGGGCGGCGTCCGAGAACACGATGTAGGGCGGCACGTCCGCTTCGTCGGCGATGCGCTTGCGCACCTCGCGCAGCCGCATGAACAGGCTGCCTTGGAACTGCTGGTAGGTCATCCCCACCGCCGACGCGAATGCGGCGCCCTTCGAGCCGGCAGCCGCCTCCTCCGCAGACGAAGCAGCAGCCCGGGCGGCGGCGCCCTTCGGTTTCGCCGCCTGGCGCGGGATGCGCTTCACCGCAAGCCGGAAATCCGCATCCCCCGCCTCGCGGAAACGCGGCCCCAGCCCCACCAAGGGGAACTTTCCCTCGGAGATCTCCAGGTAGCCCTGCGAGGCTAGCAGCTCGATAACCTCTTTGACCTGCTCCTTCGACGCGTCCGTCACGCCGTAGTTCTTCGCTTTGTCCAGCCCGAACTCCAAAAGCTTCTCGGGCTTCGCCCCGCGCAGCACATCGGCGACCATCCCCTTGCCAAACCGCCCGCGCAGCTCGTGCACGCACCGAAGCACCGACCGCGCCAATTCCGTGACGTCTACGGTTTCGAATCCCCCATCGCAGTTGGAGCAGCAACGACGCGGCCGCCCATCAGGCCTCGACCCATCCGATTCGTGCGAAGCGCGAACACCCTCTTCAAGAAAGACGACGGGATGGTTGCCTTCAACCAAAGAAGAGCCGCTTGCTCCGGAAGCGAGGGGCTCCGCGCGCAGTTCCGCACGGTCAACGGTCCGGGGGACCGTTGACAAACTCATTTCCCGCCCGAGCGGGCGCTCCAGCGGACGGTTCGCGCGAGCCCAGGACTGTTTGAGCACGGAACCCCTCGCTTCCGGAGCCCGAGCGACCCCCTCCTCCCCAAAGTAGCGCAGGATGTAGTCCCGCAGACATTCCGTCGTCAGGCAATACCCGCACATCGCCTCGAGCAGCCGGCGCTGGGTGGCACGCACCGCATCCGCCTCCCCGGGCGTGAGCTCCTCGTTGCCGGAATCCCTCTCGACGAAATAGCGGCACGTGCCTATGTCGGAATCGTTCCAGAACAGCAGGCACTCCGCCGGCTCGCCGTCGCGCCCGGCGCGGCCGGCTTCCTGGTAGTACGCCTCGATGCTCACGGGCATGTTGTGATGGAGCACGTAGCGCACGTTCGATTTGTCGATGCCCATGCCGAACGCATTGGTGGCAACCATCACCGGCTCGTCATCGACGATGAACGAGCGCTGGTTGCGCTCGCGCTCCGCAGCGGAAAGCCCCGCATGGTAGCGCGTCGCCTTCACGCCGGCGGCGACCAGCGCCTCCTGGACGCGTTCGACGTCCTTGCGGGTGGAGCAGTACACGATGCCGCTTTCGGAGGCATGCTCCAGCGCATAGGATGCGATGCGCGCGATCTTCCTCTTCGCATCGAGACGCTCGACCCCGAAGTAGAGGTTCGCCCTGTCGAACCCCGTAACCACGCGATACGGATCGCGCAGCCCCAGCAGGCGCACGATGTCCTCCCTCACGCGCTCGGTCGCCGTCGCTGTAAGCGCCGCAACCGCAGGGCGGCAGGGCAGCTGCGCGATGAAATCGCCGATGCCCAGGTACGAGGGGCGGAAATCCTGGCCCCATTGCGACACGCAGTGGGCCTCGTCGACCGCCACCAGCGAAATGCGCGCCTTGCGGGAGAAATCCAGGAACCTCGGATCGTCCAGGCGCTCCGGGGCGATGTAGACCACCTGCAGCGAGCCCTGAAGCGCGCGCCTGAGCACCCCGGCCTGCGCGTCCGGCAAAAGCGTGGAGTTCAGGTAGGCGGCGCTCACCCCCGCGTCGACGAGGGCGCGCACCTGGTCCCCCATGAGCGACACCAAAGGGCTCACCACCAGCGCGACGCCCTCCAGCACCGTGGCCGGGATCTGGTAGCACAGCGACTTGCCCGCGCCCGTGGGCATGACGGCCAATGCGTCGCGGCCGTCGAGCAGCGCCCCGATGACGCCTTCCTGCCCCGGGCGGAACGCGCTGTACCCGAAGTGCCGCTTGAGCGCCTCGCACGCTGAAGCCATGTTCGACATAGGACCCAGCCTTTCCCGCATTTCCCAATGCAAACGCTGCAGGCATCCGGCATGCCCGCCGCCGATCGCCTCCCGCCATCTTACCGCAGCGCGGCTCGGTTTTTCTCACGGGGCTCCAACGGTAATTTCCCCTGATCTTGCCCACAACCGCCGCATATTCGCTACACTGGCCTTACGCGGTTTTAACGCGCATCCAACGTAAGCGCACCATGGGGGAAAGGTTCACGATGAGGCTTCTGGAAGAGCGCATCCGCCAAGACGGCGTGGTGAAGAGCGGCGACGTGCTGAAAGTGGATTCGTTCCTGAACCATCAGATGGACGTGGCGCTGTTCACCGAGATGGCGCGCGAATGGCACCGCCACTTCGCCGACAAGCCCATCGACAAGATCCTCACCATCGAGGCGTCCGGCATCGGCATCGCCGCCATCGCGGGCTCCATCTTCGGCGTGCCGGTGGTGTTCGCAAAGAAGAGCCAAAGCATCAACCTCGACGGCACGGTGTACTGCACCCGCATCCAAAGCTTCACACACGGCAAGATCTTCGACGTGATCGTGTCGAAGAAGTTCATCGGGCCTGACGACCACGTGCTGATCCTCGACGATTTCATGGCCAACGGCTGCGCCATGAACGGCCTCATCGAGGTGTGCGAGTACGCCGGCGCCAGCATCGAGGGCATCGGCATCGCCATCGAGAAGGGCTTCCAGCAAGGTGGCGACCAGCTGCGCGAGCGCGGCTACGATGTGTGCTCGCTCGCCATCGTCGATGCGATGGACCCCGAGACCGGCGAGATCACGTTCCGGTAGGCGCCCTCGAAACCCCGCAAGGAAATGGCGGCCTCGTGGCCGCCATTTTTCTAAGCCCTCGTCTCGTTCGCAGCATCGGCGCGTTCCGCCGCCGGCAGGCTGGCGGAACCCTACGACGCCATGAAGACGGACCGGCCGAACAGATCCTGGATCTCGGACCTCATCACAGGCGACGATGCGTCCACCGTCACCGGCAGCTCGGCGCGGAACTTGCGGCCGTCGGCCTGGCTGACGAACAGCACCACGCCGTCGCGCCCCGGGTACGATTTCAAGATGCGGTTCAGCTTCGTCGAGGTGCTCTGGTTCACCTCCGATGACGCCAGCTTGATCTCGAGGCGCTGCGGGCGCGCGTCCTCCTCGGAAAGCTCGATGACCTCCACCTCGAACGCCATGATCTGGTTGCCGCGATCGTTATGCTCGAACTTGCCCTTCACCTTCACGATGGCATCCTCTTGGATGGCGTCGGCGAAGTCCTCGTACTTGAAGGTGATCGCCTCGATGGAGCCCGTGGTGTCCTCCAGCGTGAATGTGGCCATCTTGGTGCCGCGCTTGGTCAGCTTCACCACCACGTTCGAGATCATGCCCACGAACACGGCCGACTTGATCTCCTTCTCGCGGTCGGCAAGATCGCCGATCTGCCATTTGGTCATATGCGAGATGGCGTTCTCATAGGGGCGCAGCGGATGGTCCGAGACGTAGATCTTCATGATCTCCTTCTCGTAGGCAAGAAGCTGGCGCTTGGGCCACTCCACGCCGTCGGGCTCGGGCACGTCCTCCTCGAAACCGGAATCCGGATCGTCCGCGAACATGTCGAACATGCTCACCTGGCCGCGGTCGCGGTCCTTCTGGCGCTTGGACGCGCTTTCCAGAAGCGGCGTCTCGTCGACGAAGTACATCAGCTGCCGGCGCGTGTAGCCCGTCGAGTCGAACGCGCCGCCCTTGATGAGCGCTTCGAGCGTCTTTCGGTTGTAGCACTTTGCATCGACGCGGTTCACGAAGTCGTGCAAGCTGGTGAACGGGCCGTTCTTCTCGCGCTCATCGATAATCTCGTCCGCCACGTTGCGACCGACGCCGCGCACGCCGACCAGGCCGAAACGGATGCCGTTCTCAACCGGCGTGAACTCGGCGTTCGACGAGTTGATATCCGGCGGCAGCACGGGCGTGCCGTTGTGATTGCAGCTGGAGATATAGCGGATCAAGCGGTCGGTATTGCCCATATAGCTGGACAACACTGCAGCCATGTACTCGTTCGGGTAATGCGCCTTCAGATAGGCGGTGCGCATAACCAGGATCGAGTACGCAGCCGAATGCGATTTGTTGAACGCGTACTTTGCGAACTTCTCCGCGTCGTCCCAGATCTTCTTCGCGATCTCAAGCGAGTACCCGTTCTCGACCGCGCCGTTGTTCCAGTCCTCCTGCAGCATGCGCATGATGTCGAGCTTCTTCTTGCCCATTGCCTTACGCAGCTTGTCTGCCTTACCGGCGGAAAAGCCGCTCATGACCATGGACACCTGCATGATCTGCTCTTGGTACACCATGGTGCCATAGGTTTCCTCAAGCACCGGGCGCAGACGCTCGTCGTAGTAGTGCACGGGCGTTTTACCGCTTGCCACCTTGACATAGTCGTCGACCATGCCGGACTCCAACGGGCCCGGGCGGTTCAGGGCGATCGAAGCCACGATGTCGCTGAACCTCTTCGGTGGCAGACGCGCGAACAGGCTCACGTACAAGCCGCCCTCGACCTGGAACAGGCCGTCCATGTTACCCGAACGCATGAGGGCGAACGCCGCCTCATCATCGGTGGGAATCTCCTCGGGAATGATCTTGCGACCCGTGGTCATCTCCACGTTGCGGCACGCGCGCGAAAGCACGCCCAACGTACGCAGGCCCAAGAAGTCCATCTTCAGCAAACCCAGGTCAGGCGTATAGTGACCGTCATATTGCGTAATAATGCCGCCGCCTTTGGTATCGCGCTTCATGGGAACATGGTCGGCCATGGGGTCGCGGCAAATAATAGTCGCGCATGCGTGCACGCCCTCGCCGCGCACATTGCCTTCAATCGAGCGTGCAGCGTCGACGACTTCTTTGGTTTCGGGCTCCTCGTCGTAAGCCTTCTTGAAATCGGGATTCGCATCGAGCGCCTTGTCGATCGTGATGCCCAATTCGTCGCCGACCATTTTGCACAATCGGTCGCCCACACTATAAGGCTGGCCAAGCACGCGAGCCGCGTCGCGAATGGCGTTCTTCGCCT
>URRZ01000070.1 GCA_900550385.1 uncultured Coriobacteriaceae bacterium
CAGTTCCAGATCGTTGTTTTCGCCCGCTGAGCTGGGCCTATGCCGGAATCTCTCCCACAGAAACCACCGAAGAGCCCAAAATAGCCAACTTCCTCTGAAAGGAAGAACATGCAAACAGAGGAGAGCAGCATAGCGCACACCACGGCGAGCGGAAGGTAGCTCCTGCCTCTTGCATCAGCAACAAACCCCGCAGCGAAAAGCCCCAACGCATAAAACAGCCGAACGCCGCTGTACACGTCGTAGGACTTTTCGGCGGTAAAGGCGGTCAGCACGCTGTCGATCATCCCCGCGACAAAACTCATCAGCACGACGGCAATAACCAGTGCCACCACCGCTTTGCGACCTTTTCGGGCATCAGAGGAATGCAGGGGCGGAGTTTGCGCAGCGCATTCCTTCGATCCCCTAACGATGATGAGCAGCGCGAAGGCTACGCTGAACAAGAGGCACATCATGACGACGGCCGGCTGCGGCGCGAGGTTCTGCACGACAAATTGCAGAACGATCGCCACTCCCATACCGGAGCCAACGACCCTACCCGTATATCGATTCCCAGCGAAATGCATCGCCGCGTGATAATACACGCTACTGCCGATGTGGCCAATCAGCAGCAGGGCGGCAATAGAGCTTGCCAAGAAGGCAGCGGGTTGGTCCGCCGTCAGGAAAACGGCATCTGCCGCAAGGCACAATGCACCGGTAGCGAACAAGGCCGCATTTCTCAGTCTTTCCGTCCGGCAGGCTTTTCGCAGCAGGGAAAAAGAAAGAAACCCCGCCCCCGTGCAGACCAGACCGAACGCGTATACGATATTCACGGCGCCACTCCCCAGGACGTCGGCGCAGCGCTCGTTAACAAGCGCTTCGGTCAACATGAATGCGAAAAAGCACAGCGCAAAGCAGATTCCGCACAGAAGCTGCGGGTGAGTGATTGCTCCTGCTCTTTTGCCCGCCACCATTCGATCACCTCAGCGATTTCCCCCATGTTGCCGATGCTGCCACTGGGCACTCGGCGGGTTCGCTTCGAAAGCGCCACGACATATTTCCAGAGCTGAGCCCCGGAATCGAGGAAACTGGAGCCCAGTCGCTTGAATCAAAAATGAAGCAGTGGCTCCTGTCACCTATTATATTTGCACGGCCATACGACCCGTCTCATTATTTCTCATCCGGCGCAATATCGTTTATGGTGCCCATCGAGCATTGCGGGAAAGTTGAACCTCGCTCCACGGACAGGGTGTCTACAAGCGACCGCAAAGTCCGATCCGAACAGAAAGAGCCCCTTAGGCCAGGCTTCCGAACTGCGCTCCTAAATGTGAACGCGATAAATCATAACTCCATCGGAGGGCTTTGTAGCCGCATCTCGCATGCGTTCTGTCCATGTTCGGCAGACCGTTTCTCCCGACGGCTCGGTGCATCTGCTGCCTATTTCTCGCGATCTCCCCTGAATCCCGAGGATATAGGCGGCAGATTTGCGTCCAAGTCCCTTTCCGAATATGTCAACGCCAGCTTTTGAGCGAGCGGCCGTGTTTGCATCGCAGGTTGATGGACGTAAGAAAGCCCCCCCATCTTCCGTACTGATGTTCTCTTGTCTAGGAAATGGGGGTGTTCCTATAGTTTTGTCAACCGATTTCCCCGATTGATCCCCCAAATAGGCAATGCTGACGCAGGACCCGCTTGTGGGCCCTGCGGTTTCTACGAAGAGGCGGCTGGCTATGCCGAGTACGGGACCTTGTCCCTCATGATTGCGTAGATTACCTTCAGCCTCTTCCTGGCGACGGCCTTCAAGGCCTCCCCGTGGCACATGCCGCGTTCCCTGCAGCTGCGGTAGTAGTCGCCGAACCGGCCTTTGCTGCGGCTGAGCGAGTTGCAGGAGAAGATGAGCAGGTTCTTCAGCCGCTTGTTCCCCTGGCGAGACGAGCTCACCGACGATATCGACTTGCCCGACCGCCGGTTTCTGGGCGCGATGCCGCAGTAGGATGCGAGGTGGTCGTGATCGGGAAAGTCGCCGATGCCTATGCTTGTCACCAGCTCGGATGCGGTCCTGGGGCCGATTCCCGGGATGGTCGGCAGGCATGCGTAGGTGCCGTCCCCGGCGAGCAGCGCCGTTATCTCGGCGTCGAGCCGGGCCGCCTCCTCCGCGGACTCCCTGATGCGCCCGGCAAGCACCTTCACCTGCGGATTCTCCGCCATGACCCGGTACTCCGACGGTCGCGTCGATGCGGCCGCCGCCGCGACCGCCGCGTCGATGCGGGCCCTGTTCGCGCCGCGGGTCACGGCCCCGACGGCCGCCTTTCCCGCGTCGACGACGCCCCAGGGGCCGCCCAGGGACTCCATCATCCTCAGCCAGCGGGGGTCCGCCAGGTCGGCCAGCGCCTCGAATTCCGGGCGGCTTTCCAGGAGGATGCTCCGGAGCCCGTTCTTGTCGCGGGCGGGGCAGGTGGCCATGTGGCTTCTCTGCGCCGCCATCGACCTTGCGGCCTCGAGCCTTTCGTCATGTTTCGGCACGGGCAGGAGCGAGTCGGGGATGCCGAGGGCCGTCTTGGCGATGACGGCGGCGTCCCGCTCGTCCGTCTTCGCGTCGCCTGCGAACAGCTTGGCCGCGCCGTGGGCGGCGATCCCGGGCAGGTAGGCGACCGGCAGGCCGGCGAGCCTGGCCCTCGATATCGCGAGCGAGCCGATGTTGCGGACCTGGTCGACGACGACCAGCGTCCCGGCTTCGGCCTGGGCAAACAGGCCGTCCAGGTCATGCTCGGTGTTGGCCACGGGCTCGCTTCTCAGCACCTCGCCCTGCCTGGTCACGTGGCATGCCCAATGGGAGAACTTCCCGACGTCTAGCCCTATGACGGCTGCGCAGGTGGCGGCTTCGGTCGGCATGGTGGTATCCTTCCAATCGTCGGTCGATCGGAATGCTGCCTCGCGCGACACCCGCATTACCTGGCCGTGGCGCTCTTTGGTCGGAGGAGCCCGGCAGTTTCCTATCAGTCGTCAGAAGCAGCGGCGCCCGCGTCGGCAACACCCCCCGGGCCCTCGAGGGGCAGGGGCAGAAGGCCGTCCGCGGGCGCCCGATCGGCAGTCCCTCGGGACATATGTCAATCGTAGTCTGACTGTCCAAGCAGATGGCTCGAACGGTCGACCAACTACGCTTCAAAACTGTAATGGGGAGCCTATGTCATTGCTTAACTTCTTCGCCAACCTAAGCATTGACGCCATGCGCGGGATGGCGGCCGACAAGTCAACCATGCGATCCCGTGCAGGAGCCTTTAAGAAACTCTACTCTGGCGGGCCTCTGACCGTCAGCGAATTTGAGGAGCTTTATGATATGCGTCGATTCAACGCAGGTAGCAGGCGAAGCGACATAAAGATACTCAAGGAACGCGACGAGCCGGGCGTGTACGTGCTAACCAACGTAACGAAAGACAAGAGCTACGTAGGCAAGGGCAACAAGGTGTTCCGGAAGGTATTCCGCCAGATCAACGGCCATGGGAACGCCGACGTCTTCGCCGATCTGTCCGGCGGAGACAACTTTGAGATCATCGTCTATACGCTTTCCAGGTCTGGCTTTGACGACCTCAACGACTTGCTCAGGGATGCGGTTGATGTGTTTGGCTCCTATTTCTAGTGCAAGAAATATCACGCTTACTGACAGCCGGCACTCGAAAGCGACATCACGCTTAAGCCACTCGCAATCATCGGCAAGACAAACGGCAGCACACACCCCACGAGCCCAAGTTGCTAGTGTTGGGGTCTTTCCCGCTGCCGCACATTGCCCGTGGGCGTTAAGCGTGAGAGAATACAGTCGACCTTCTGAGAGAATCGGCACCCAGCAATTGGCAGATCCACACAGCGAAGATTCCGAATCCTCGGGATGATGAGCTATGCAAACCACCTGCTGTTATCCCCACTCGTGGGTAGGGGAATAATCGCTGGGGAGTAGTCGCGAGATTAGGATGTTTCGGCGCAGATTGGCCGATTTGTAATCACCCCAGGTGATTACAAAGTGATTCGTACCAGTTGACACCATGCGGACATGGTGATACCACATGGATTATAATAGGGGTATTATATGTATATTACGAATGAGTGGGAGTGATCGGGCGCCCTCCAATCCGCAATCCGCATGAACAGCCAATGTGCCCTTTGGAAAGGGGTCGCACGCAGCGAAAGAAGCTCGAATCTTCGATGTTCGCTCTGCAAAGTATGTCAAAAGGCATACAAAAATGTTAGTATTTTGACATGCCTCACTTCGATGACATATACGAGATCGCGGCTGACGGACACGGCATCGTAACAGCCGCGCAGGCGCGTAAGTCGGGCGTGACAACCGGAGAGATGGCGCGCTGGTGCAACGATGGCAGACTCATTCGCCGCGGGCACGGCGTCTACAAGCTCGCACGCTGGGTGCCGACCCCTTACGATCCGTTCGCCGAGGCGGTCGCCCTTGCAGGAGATGGAGCATACCTGCGAGGAGACGCCGTGCTTTCCATGCACGGCTTGGCGCTGGTCGACCCCGTCGCCGTGACGGTCGCTACACCGCGGCGCGTGCGCAGGAAGTTGCCCGCATGGATCCGCCTAGTGCCCGCACCGCCAGACGACTCCCTCACGTTCTACGAGGGGATCCCTTCCCAGAATGTGGCGGACGCCCTGCGCGCATGCAAGGGCGCCATCATGCCTGAGCGCCTGATCGAGGCAGCAGACGAGGCAAGGGGCAAAGGGCTTGTCACGGAAAGGGAGCACAGGGCCCTGAGGGAAGAGCTGAGATGACCGGACCGAAGACCAAAGCCCCCAATAGCAGACGCAACCTCGACATCGCCATAGACAGGCTGTGCGCCCGCACAGCCGATGACCCCGACATGGTCGAATCCCCGGAAGCGACAAGGGTGCTGGCGGAGCTCGGCTTCCCCAAGCCCGACCCCGTGCCTTGCATGAAACTCGAGCATCAGATAGCCCAGAAGCTGCACGCTGCAAGCAGCGCCGGTAGCGAGCGCGCCCACGACCTCATCGACCTGCAGATCATCATCGACAACAGCGATGTCGACTACGAAGCGGCACGGAGAACGTGCGAGAGGCTGTTCGCCTACCGGAAAGAGCAGGCTTGGCCGCCAACCATCGCCAAAGGCGAGGGCTGGGATGCCCTCTACGCCGCTCAGGCAAAGGGGCTCGACGTGCTGGAAACCGCCGACGAAGCGATAGCATGGGCAAACGCCCTCGTAGCGAAAATCGCAGCGTCCGAGCAAGGGGGCGCATAGGCGCTTTCCCTTGCATCACGTCGCCCTCGACCGCTCGTCGCAACATAATGACGCCCGCCTCTCCGCAAGGAGGGGCGGGCGTTTGCGATTCGCGTTACCGTCAGCCGTAAGGCAGCTTACTGGCCCACGGCCTCCATGTACTCGTCCCACACGTAGCCGATGCGGCCGTCTGCCATCTCGAAGCGCAGCCAGTCGTTCTCGTCGGCGGACACCTTCACCTTGTCGCCCGTGGTCAGCGTGCCGATGACGTTCGCGTTGATGTCGGCGGCCTCGCGGATGTTCAGCGCGGGCACGTTGCACGCCATCGTCTGCGGGAACTCCGGCTTCAGGTAGTCATCGTAAGCGTAGACGGTGCGGCCGTCGTACTCGCACTGGTACCAGTCGGTGTTCAGGACGTTGCCGGTCACGTGGATCTCGGTGCCGGCGGAAACGCTGGTCACCACGCCGCTATCGGTGGTGGGGGCCTCGCGCAGGTTCAGCGCATTGCCCTCGTACACGTCCACCGTCATCATCATGTCCAGGCTGCGGATGTTGGCGCCGTGCTCGGAGTTGCTGTTCGTCCCCTGCTGGTACTCGCCCGCCGGGACCAGGTAGCTGGCGTACACGTAGCCGCTGATGTCACCGGAGATCTTGTACCACATGCAGTCCGGGCACTCGCCCACGACATGGTACGTGGCGCCCGGCTGGACGCTGCCCAGGATCGTCCCGAACGGGGACTGGCGGATCATCGCATCCGCGGTCGCGACGTAGTCGCCCTCGACCGCCAGCAGCTCGGAGTCGTCGTAGGCGGCATCGCTGCTCTGATGCTCGTAGGCGTTGTAGCCCTGCTCGGTCACGGTCTCCTCGATGTCACCCGGCATCGCGAACGCGGCAGCCGGCATGGCAGCCGCCAGAAGCGCTGCGGCGAAGATACCGGTCGCGGTTCCCTTTCTTTTCATGGATGGTCTCCTCACTCGATAGTTCGTTGCCTTCGGCATAATTCCCTAAATTCGCAAGTTTCGGCAGTCGCCCGGCAAAAGCCGAAACGCGTCCGCCATAGTATCACGGCCGCGCCCTCGCCCCGAAGCGGCAGCGAGGAGCCAACTTTTTGTTGAACGTCGAAAACCGCATGATCGCCCCACGCGGGTGGTTGCCGCGATCGAGCAAGGATGCCCCGCGACCCCGGCAGTCGGCCCAAAAGCAGAATCCGAGTCTCGCAACGACCTGGCGCGTGAAAGCCAACCCGAGCACCTGTCCGCATGGTGGGACAGGCGCGGATCCGCCAAGCCTTATGATCCCCCTAGATATCCGGGAACGACGAAGGAGGAGGAACCATGGAGCGTCGGGGCGCGCATCCGCTGTACGGCAGCACGGACGAATCGTTCGGCATCCCCGATGGTCCGATCTCCGCCCATCCGGATCAACCAGCTCCCAATGCCTCGCGTTCGGCCGACCGCCGCTCCGCCGGACCGTTCTACGACAAGGGAGCCTTGATCCTAGGGGAATCGTTTCGCGAAGGGCTGCCGGGGGCGTTGGACGGCGTGGTCGGCCAACGCCTCGCCGACGCGTTGGCCGTTTGGGAATGCTACGACGGCGCCTGGATGCGCGACGGGCCCCTCCTGCTGCGATTCGAGGATTTCGACCTCGTCGCATCGCGAGGGGATGATGGCGGGCTCGCCCTCTGGCAGGGCATCGTGGACACCGCGCGTCGCATCGGCATGGCGCGATGCGGGTCCGCCGACGCCTACCTCAACGACCGGCTCTGCCTTTCTTGGAAATACGATCGCAGCCTCTCAGTCGGCATCGGATCTCAGGCGATCCAGATCGCCGCAGCAACCGATGAGCTTCTGGTCCTCGATTTCGAGGACGGCGGGCTCGTCCTCGAATGCGGCCCAAACGGGCTCCGCCACCGCTTCGAGGGAAGGTAGGTAATCCTTCAGCAGGTAGAGGAGGTACGCGTTGTATTCCGCGACCAGGCTTTTCGGGCCGATTATCCTCACGGCCTTGTTCATGCCCGCCACCCAGCCGAAGAACTGCTTGCTTTTGAACAGCCTCACCCGCACGCGCGCGCCGTCCTCGCTTTCCGCGATCGATTCCACCGCATCGCCGAAACGGTCGGTGACGATCTCCAGCTTGTCGGGCTTCGCCAAAAGCACCGCCGTCATCCTTTGGCCTTTGAAGCGGCCGAACACGGCGGCGTCCTCCTCCTCGGCGTGACGGTCGACGCCCTGCCGGACCTTGGTCCCGGGAACGTCCTCGAGCACGCGGATGCCGTCCATGCGGTCGAGGCGGAACTCCGCCTGCCCCTCGTGCTCGTCGCTCCAGGCGGTCAGATAGTAGAAGCCGTCATCGTAGGTGACGCCCATAGGCGTGACCACGTGCTCCTCGCCATGGTGCGTGAGGTAGCGCCTACCGTCGGGGCCGAGCTTGCTGTAGGGGAACGCCACCTTGCACTGCCGCCGCATCGCGTCGTGGATCGCATCGACCACCGAAAGGACGCTCTCGTTCTCCGTTTTGATGCGCCCCACCACGTGGACGCTGCGATCGAGTTTCTCCTGCTCGCCGTTCGAGGCGAACGTCTTGACGTTCCTGATGAGCTGCTGCGCCTGGCGGTCGGTGATCGCCCGGCTGGACTGGATGGCGTCCACCATCAGCACCAGCTCGTCGAACTTGAAGTCGCGTCGCTCGATGGCGTACTCGACGGGATTGCGCTGGTAGGTGCGCACATCGACGTCGAACTCGCGCAGCACCTTGATGTCGTCGTAGATGCTCTTCCGCTCGGCGCCGATGCCGTATTCTGCCAGGCGCTCGATGATCTGCGCCATGCTCAGGCCGTGCTCCGCATCGGTCTCCTCCTGCAATATCTTCAGCAGGTAAAGGATCTTCAGCTTCGCCTTGCCTGTGTTCGCCATCGCCATCACTCAGCTTTCTGAACGGGATCGGAAGGGATCGATGCAGTCCGGTTCGTATCTTACCAGTTGAATGGCGGGGGTGTCCACGTTTCATCCCTGTACGTAACGACGGACATCCGGAATCGGGCGCCACGGTACCATGATCGGTGCAGGGCAACGCGAGAAAGGACGCGAAATGGGAACCCGATCGAGGTACATGGATGATTTCTACATCGCCGGGATGCGCTACTGGGACGCCGCGCCGGTGCTTAGAGACCTGGGGCCCGGCGACAACCTGAGCTTGGTCGCGGAACCCGACAACCCCCACGACCCCGACGCGGTGGCGATCTGCTGGGAGGGATCCAAGCTGGGCTACATCCCCCGCGAGAGCAACGCCCTTCCCGCCCAGCTGCTCGCCTTCGGCCACGATGACGTCGTCGAGTGCCGCATCCTCAAGGTCGATCCGCAGGCGGAAACCTACAAGCAGATCCATGTCGGGTTGTACATGATCGAGAAGGGCCGCGAGTGATGGGCGGACGCAACGGGAAACGAAGTCCGATCCGTGGGCAATTTTTTTGCGATATAGGCAATAAAAATCCCATTTGGCGCGATAAAAGAAGTGTGATTTTTGCGATATAAAGACGGCGCCAATGAAAAACATTACGCATAGGGCCTAGCAGAACGCTGGGGGATCTCCGAACGCAGCGTTCGTAACTACTGCGCGCAAGGACGAGTCCCCGGCGCATTCATGACGGGAAAAACCTGGAACATTCCCGCAGATGCCGAGAAGCCGGCACGGGCGAACGGGAATGCACGCGCCAAGAAGAACCCGCTTCTCGACCGCCTGCTGGAAGAGAAAAGCGGCGGCATTTCCGGAGGCATCTACCACAAGCTGCAGATCGAGTTGACCTACAACTCCAACCATATCGAAGGCTCCCGTCTCTCGAAGGACCAAACGCGCCTCATTTTCGAAACCTCCACCGTGGGCGCCGAAGGCGAGGCGATGAGCGTCGACGACATCGTCGAAACCGCCAACCATTTCCGTTGCATCGACTATTGCATCGATCACGCGCGAGACGCGCTATCGGAGTCGATGCTGAAAGAACTGCATCGCATCCTCAAGTCCGGCACATCGGACAGCGCTCGCCCATGGTTCGCAGTGGGCGCGTACAAGCGGCTGCCGAACGAGGTCGCGGGGATGATGACAACGGCGCCCGAACAGGTTCGGAACGAGATCTCCCGGCTCTTGGAATCCTATGAGCCCCTCAAGCCCCACACGTTCGATCAGATCCTCCTCTTCCATGTGGGATTCGAGCGCATCCATCCGTTCCAAGATGGAAACGGGCGCGTGGGCAGGCTGATCCTGCTGAAAGAATGCCTTGCGAACGGCATCGTCCCCTTCGTCATCTCGGACGACATGAAGCTTTTCTATTACCGCGGACTGGCGGAATGGGATGACGGAGAAGGCTATCTCACCGACACCTGCCTTGCCGTCCAAGACGAATTCAAGCAATGGCTCGACTACTTCCGCATCCCCTACGAGACCGGAATGTGACCGCCGCCCCACGCTCCGCAGCTCGACTCTTCGGTCGAAGCCCACGCCCCATGCCGATTCCGGCAGCGCGCTATAATGGCCGCATCATCGTTTCCATCGGGAAGGGGGATCCCATGGCCTTCGACGTTTCCAAGATCAACATTCCGCTGGGGTTCGGCTGCATGCGCTTCGACGGACGCGCCGACGACACCGTCGACATCGATCAGGTGAGCGAGGTGATCGACTGCTACCTGGAGGCGGGCGGCAACTACTTCGACACCGCCTGGGCCTACCCTAACTCCGAGAAGACCCTGCGCAAGGCGCTGGTGGAGCGCCATCCGCGCGATTCGTACCTCATCGCGTCGAAATGCGTGGCATGGAGCAACTGCACCTGCGCCGAAGACTTGGAGAAGCAGCTGCAGGAGACGCTCGCCACGCTGGGCGTCGACTACCTGGACGTGTACCTCATGCACAACCTAGGCGGCACCCGCACCGCGTCGTTCGAGAAGTTCCATGCGTGGGATTTCGTCAAGGGCGTAAAGGAGCGCGGGCTCGCCAAGCACATCGGCTTCTCGGCGCACTGCACGCCCGAGGAGCTGGAGGGTTTCCTAGCCGCCTACCCCGAAGCGGAGATCGTGCAGCTGCAGGCCAACTACAGCGACTGGGACAGCCCCGACTTCCGCGAGCGCGAGTGCGTGGAGCTGGCGCACGCACACGGCATCCCCATCATCGCCATGGAGCCGGTGAAGGGCGGCATCCTGGCCAACCCGCCGCAGGCGGTGAAGGACATCCTGGACGAAGCGATGCCGAACGACTCCTACGCCACCGCCGCGCTGCGCTTCACGGCAAGCCAGCCCGGCATCGTCGTGACGCTTTCGGGCATGAGCACGCTCGAGCAGGTGCAGGACAACTGCCGCGCGTTCCGGGACTTCAAGCCGCTGGACGAAAGCGAGTTTGCCGCCATCGCACGCGCCCGCGCCGCCCTGAAGGAAGGCGGCACCGTGCTGTGCACCAGCTGCGACTACTGCGCCAAGGTGTGCCCGCAGAACATCGGCATCTCGCAGTCGCTCGCCGTGCTGAACCACTACATCAACTACGGAGATGCGGCGTCCGCCGGCTACCAGATGGGCTTCGTCGTGCGCTTCAACGCGGGCAAGAACATGATCACCGAGTGCATCCGCTGCGGCGCCTGCGAGGACGCCTGCCCGCAGAACCTGCCGATCCTGGAGTACTTCGACCGCATCAACGACGAGATCTTCTCGGTGGAGCCCGAGCAGCCGGCACTCATGCGCGGCAGCACCGTCGGGAAGCGGTAGCAACCAAGGGGTGGCAAAAGGGCACAACAAATTGCACGCCGGCGCGCCGCGGGGCCATAGATGTGTCGCGTTGTAAACCCCCCCCCAAACCCCCGGCCACCCCCCATTATCCGCCTGAAACCGGGGGCGTCAG
>URRZ01000071.1 GCA_900550385.1 uncultured Coriobacteriaceae bacterium
CGGCGCCTGCATGCACGTGACCACCGAGACCGCCAACCTCATGCGCGTGCTGGTCGCCGGCGGCGCCGACGTGACGCTGTGCGCGTCCAACCCGCTGTCCACCCAGGACGACACCGCCGCGTCGCTGGTGCGCGACTTCGGCATCAAGGTGCACGCCATCACGGGCGAGGACATGCAGACCTACGAGAAGCACATCGCCGCCGTCTGCGAGACCAACCCGCAGATCATCATGGATGACGGCGCCGATCTGGACACCGCGCTGCACACGACGTTCGAAAGCAAGCTCGAGCACGTGATCGGCGGCACCGAGGAGACCACCACCGGCGTGGTGCGCCTGGCCGCCATGGCGCGCGAGGGCTCGCTGCGCTACCCGGTGTTCAACATCAACGACGCCAACACCAAGCACTGCTTCGACAACCACTACGGCACCGGCCAGAGCACGCTCGACGGCATCGTGCGCGCCACCAACCGCCTGCTGTGCGGCCGCACCATGGTCGTGTCCGGTTACGGCTACTGCGGCAGCGGCCTGGCGCTGCGCGCCGCCGGCATGGGCATGAACGTCATCGTGTGCGAGGTGGATCCGCTCAAGGCGCTCGAAGCGCACATGGAGGGCTACCGCGTGATGAAGGCCGAGGAGGCCGCCCGCTACGCCGACGTGTGGGTCACCGTCACGGGCGACTGCAAGGTCATCGACGAACCCGCCTTCAAGAACATGAAGGACGGCGCCATCCTGTGCAACTCCGGCCACTTCGACTCCGAGATCAACCTGGTGTGGCTCGAGGAGCACTGCGTCAAGAAAGAGGAGATCAAGCCGCTGGTCGAGGAATACACGCTGGAGGACGGCCGCACCATCATCGTGCTGGCCCAGGGGCGCCTGGTGAACCTCTCCTGCGCCGAGGGCCATCCGGCATCGGTCATGGACATGAGCTTCGCCAACCAGGCGCTGGCCGCCGAGTACCTCTACAAGCATCAGGGCGAGCTGGAGTGCAAGGTCTACGACGTGCCCGCCGACATCGACGACGGCGTCGCCCGCGTGAAGCTGGAGACGCTCGGCATCGAGATCGACGAGCTCACCGAGGAGCAGATCGCCTACATGAACTCCTGGAAGTTCTAAACGCTCCGCCCGGGCATCATCGCCCACTACACTGGGAGGAAGCAGGATCGGCTTGCGGAAAGGCGGGCACCATGGCGAAAACGTTGCTGCTCATGAGGCATGGCAAGGCGCAGGCGCGCCGCGAGGACCTGCCCGACTTCGACCGCCGGCTCACGCGCGCGGGCAAGCGCGCGCTGCAGGCAACGCTTCGCCTCCCACTCGAACGACGACGGCGGGAAACGCCCTGCTCCCTTTGGGCGAGCCCCGCCGTGCGCACGATGCAGACGGCGGAATGCCTTGAAACAGCGCTCAAGGCTCAAGGCATCCGCACGAGCCCCGTCGAAGAGCGCACCTGCCTGCTCGCGCAGGATCCAGAGGCGTTCCTGCGCGAGCTCGCCGACGCCGACGACGGCCTCATCGCCTGCGTCGGCCACAACCCCTTCATCGAGGAAATGCTGGCGCTGCTGACCGGCGCGCGGCTTCATGTGGCCCCTGGCGGAATCGCGGCGATGGAGATCGACGAATCCCGCATCGCCGCCCTCGACGGGCCCGCCGCCGCAGCTTCCGACCCTGCCGAACCCCTCGCGCGCCTGCTGTGGATCGTGCAGGGCGCGGCCGTGGCGCCTTGGAAGACGCTGTGCGACCTGGAGGACGTCGTGAAAGCGGCGCAGGAGCGCATGGAAGGGCGGCTCGCGGCGTTCATGGCCGACCCCGACGACGTGGAGGCCCTGCACAAGCTGCGCGTGTCGATACGCACGCTGCGCAGCCTCTACAAGTTCCTCGCCCCCTTCCAGAAAGGCTCCCAAGCCCGCGCGGTCCAGCGCGACCTCCGCTCCGTGGTGGTCCCCACATCGCGGCTGCGGGAGCTGGACGTGCTCTCCGCCGAGGCGGACGCGATGGATCCGCCCTCCGCCGACCTGGTCGAGGCATGCCGGGCGCTGCGGGAAAGGGAACGCGACCGCGTCCTCGAAGCGCTCGGGGGCGAAGATGCCGCGAAGGCGGTCGAACGCGCCCGCAAGGCGGCGGAGGGCTTCGCATGGAAGCGGCGCATCCGCCGGGAGGGCCTCCTGCCGCAGCAGGTGGCCCAGCGCTTCGACGACATGGACGCCGGGGTGCGGGCGATGCAGGAGCGGACCGACCTCGCGGATGCCGAGGCGACCCACGACCTGCGCAAGGCCGCCAAGCGCGTGCGCTACGCCGCGGAGAACTTCGCCGCGTTCCTCGATCCCGGGCGCGCCGACGATGCCGTCGCGCGCATGAAGGCGGTGCAGGACAAGCTGGGCGCGCTCTGCGACGCCCGCGTCAACGTGGAGATCATCCGCGACTTCCCGCGCAAGGGGCTGCCCGCCCAAGCGCTGCGCGACCTGGTTGCGCTCGAGGCCAAGAGCCGCTACTTCATCGCCAGCGCGCTGCGCGGCTAGCGGTAGCGCCACATATGGTCGAGCGGGCCGCTGCCCCGGCCGAGGTCGAGCCCCGCCGACAGCGCGCCGCGCACGTACTCCTTCGCATCGGAAACCGCCTGCAGCAGATCCTTGCCCTCAGCGAGGCCGCAGGCTATCGCCGAGGACAGCGTGCAGCCCGTCCCATGCGTGTTCCGCGTCGGGATGCGCTCGGCGCGCAGCCAATGGACGCCGCCTCCGGCCTCGAACAGCAGATCGTCCGCCGTCGCCGTGCCGTGCCCGCCCTTGACCAGCACCGCCGCGTCGCCGCCCGCTTCCGCCAAGCCGCACGACACGATGCGCGCCGCCTCCAGCATCGAAGCGTCGTCGACCACGGGCCTGTCCGCCAGCACGGCAGCTTCGGGCATGTTGGGCGTGACGACGCGCGCCAGCGGCAGCAGCTCGTCGGAAAGCGCGGCGACCGCGGCCTCGTCGATCAGGCGCGAGCCGCTGGTGGCGACCATCACGGGGTCCACCACCACGTTGCGGGCGCCCCACGCGCGCAGCCGCTCGGCGATGGCGCGGATGATGGCCGCCGAGGACACCATGCCCACCTTCACCGCATCGGGTCGGATGTCCTCGAACACCGCGTCGATCTGCGACGCCACGAACTCCGGCGTGGCCTCGAGCACGCCCGCCACGCCCAGGGTGTTCTGGGCGGTCAGCGCCGTGACGGCGGTCTCGGCGAACAGCCCGTGCGCGGCGATGGTTTTGATGTCGGCCTGGATGCCCGCGCCGCCGCTGGAGTCGGATCCCGCGATGCTCAGCACGACCTTCATCGGCGCGCCCCTTCCTCGCCCAGATCCACCACGAGGCCGTCCATGATCTGGTTCACGGTGCGCATGGCGCACATCTCGCCGCACATGGTGCAGGTGCCCTCGTTGGACGGCGGCGCGCTCTCGAAGTAGCGGCGCGCCTTCGCCGGATCCAGCGCCTCGGCGAACATGCCTTCCCAGTCCACACGGCGGCGCGCGTCGCTCATGCGGTTATCGCGCTCGCGCGCGCCGGGGATGCCCTTGGCGATGTCGGCGGCATGCGCGGCGATCTTGGTCGCGACCAGCCCCTCGCGCACGTCGTCGGCGTCGGGCAGGCGCAGATGCTCCGCCGGCGTGACGTAGCACAGGAAGTCCGCCCCCGACGATGCGGCGATCGCGCCGCCGATGGCCGCCGTGATGTGGTCGTAGCCTGGCGCGATGTCGGTGACCAGCGGGCCCAGCACGTAGAACGGCGCGTTATGGCACAACCGCTTCTCCATCTTCATGTTGGCGGCGATCTCGTCGAGCGCCATGTGGCCGGGGCCTTCCACCATCACCTGCACGCCCGCATCCCACGCGCGGCGCGTGAGCTTGCCGATCTCGATGAGCTCGGCGATCTGGCCGGCGTCGGAGGCGTCGTAGGTGCTGCCCGGGCGCATCGCGTCGCCGATGCTGATGGTCACGTCGTGCTCGTGCAGGATCTCCAGCACCTCGTCGTAGCGCTCGTAGAAGGGGTTCTCGTTGCCAGTGGCCTCCATCCAGGCGAAGATGAGCGACCCGCCGCGGCTGACGATGTTGGTGAGGCGCCCCGTCTCCTTGAACGACTCGATCACGCGCCGGTTCATGCCGGCATGGACGGTGACGAAGTCGACGCCGTCCTCGGCATGGCGGCGGATGACGTCCAGGAAATCGTCCGCCGTGATGGTGATGAGCGCCTTCTCCAGGTAGCCGATGGCGTCGTACATGGGCACGGTGCCGATCATCGCGGGCGATCTGCCGATCAGGCGCGTGCGGAAGCTTTGGGTCTTGCCGCTGTTGGACAGGTCCATGATGGCCTCGGCTCCCAGCTCCAGCGCCACCTCGACCTTGCGCCACTCCTCCGCCTCGTCGGCGAGGTCGCCCGAGATGCCCAGGTTCACGTTCACCTTGGTGCGCAGCCCCTCGCCCACGCCTTCGGGCGAGAGCGCCGCATGGTGGATGTTGGCGGGGATGGCGATGCGCCCCGCCGCCACGCCTTGGCGGATGAACTCGGGGTCGCGGCGCTCCTTGCGCGCCACCTCGGCCATCTGCGACGTGACGATGCCGGCGCGGGCGAAGTCGATCTGGGTGACGGGTTTCGCGACGGCATGCGCCGCATCGGATCCATTCGGCATGGAGGCTCCCTTCGTTGGCATTATCCACATCAGGTTCAGCGGGTCGGGGCGTGCGCGCCCCCTCTCAGCCTGCCGTGCGCCGCGCGCCTCGCAAGCTCCCCGACGCCGCCTTGCGCGGCGTTCGCCCCAGTATAGCGCTTGGACGGCCGGAAGGGCGCCGCGCAAGGCGCCGCGAGCGACGAAGAGCAGATTGCACCCGGGAGACGCCTAGGGCAGCGGATGGAAGATCAGCAGCGTGCCGGCGGCCACGCCGATGCTGGCGGGCTCGCCGATGAACTCGTTGGAGATGCCGCGCGACACGCGGCTGGTGAGCGGTTCGTCGTCGAGCGAGTACAGCAGGCCCGTCTCGATGACCCCCTCGCAGCGGTCGTTCGCGGCGATGACCGACACGGTGCCCTCGTCGAGTCGGGGCAGATCGTACACGTCCGGGCCGGTGAGCGCGCGCACGCAGAAATCATCGCCGATGCCGGTGACGAAGGCGCCGCGCTCGGAGAACTTCGCGAACAGCTGCAGGTTGGCCAGCGTGTGGTCGAGCCTTCCGGAGAGCCCGCCGTAGACGTAGAGGTCGTCCTGCTTCCAGTACAGGGCCTTCTCCATGGCCAGCTCCATGTCGGTCTTGTCCTTCTTCACCGGATGGCGCGACACGCGGCGGCATTTGGGGACGTAGCCCAGCGAGTCGAAATCGCCCACCGCCATGTCGGGCACCACGCCGATGGACTCCAGATGCGCGAAGCCGCCGTCCACCGCGATGACGAAGTCGAAGAACCCGCCGTCCATCTGGAACTTGAAATGCTCGGCATTGAAGTCGGCGGCGCCGACCAAAGCGCAATGAGCCATGAGACCCCCTCGAAAAACACGCAGGTGGAGCATAAGCAGCCGAGGCTTTTCACAGCACCCCAGATTCGCGGGATCGCGCAGGCGCAGCGTACTTCGGTACGCAAGCCTGGGGGATCGCGTGAAGATGGGGTGCTGTGGAAAGCCTCGGCGGTCGAGCAGTTTCGCCCCCCCGAACGGGGGGGGAACCAAATAAAAACAAAAGCCCGCGGGCCCCGCCGCCCCCGACCCCCAGGTGGGGGGAAAATGCGGGGGGCCAAAGGCCGCGTACCCCTTGGTGCGAGGAAAGTCCGGGCTCCTAAGGGCAGGATGCCAGCTAACGGCTGGGCGGGGCGACCCGACGGATCAGTGCCACAGAAAAGAAAACTCCCCCGCTTTTGCGGGAGAAAAGCTGAAACGGTGCGGTAAGAGCGCACCAGCGCGTCGGCAACGGCGCGGCTTGGAAAACCCCATCCGGAGCAAGCGCAAATAGGAACGCGATACGGCCGCCCTTCCGTGCGTTCGGGTTGCGTGCTAGAGGCGCCTGGCGACAGGCGTTCGAGATAAATGGCCGTCCCACGACAGAACCCGGCTTACCGGCCCGCTCGCCTCCAACGTGAAAAAGGGACGCTCGCTTTTTCACGTTCCAAGAAAGAGCAAGCATCGGCAAAGCGCGCTTCGGAAAGGCGAAAGCCTTTACGAACTCGATGTGAAAAAGTGACTGTCCCTTTTTCACATCGCGGATCAGGCAGAGTCAGCGAAAAGGCCCCTGGTGCCCAGAATTCGCGGGATCGCGCAGGCGAAGCGTACTTCGGTACGTGAGCTTGCGGGATCGCGCGAAGGCTGGGTGCCAGGGGCCTTTGCAGCGTCGGCAAGTTCCGCCGGCCGGCAGGCCGGCGGAACCCTAATCGATCTCCTCGAACTCGAAATCGTCGTCGACGTCGCCGAAGCCGGAAAGGTCCTTCTCGACGACCGAAGGGGTCGGCGTGGCGGCTGCGACGACCGGGGCGCCCGGAGCGGTCGGGGTCGCGTAGGCTGCGGAGCCGTCGCGGTTGATGGGAGCCTGGGTCGAAACCATGTCGTAGGGCGATTCGTCGATCAGCTCGTCCACCACGACGGGCGCTGCGGCTGCGGCGGCGACCGGCGCGGCGTCGGCCGTGCGGGCGTAATGGGAGCCGCCCGTGAACGACGAATTGGAGCCGCCCAGCTCGTTCAGGCGGCGCGACGCGTCCTCGATGAACTCGGACAGCAGGTCGCGGTACTCCTCGCGCGCGTCCTCGCGATCGTCCTCGAGCTTCTTGATGGCGTCGAGGATCTTCTGGCGATCCGCCTCGGCCTTGTCGAGGATGCGCTTGGCCTCGTCCTCGGCATCCTGGATGGTGCCGGCGGCCTCGGCCTTGGCGTTGGAGATCACGTCGTCGGCGGAGCGCTGAGCGATGATGAGCGCTTGCGCGATGGCGTTGTCGTCGGCCTTCTTCTCGTCGAGCTGCTGCTCGAGCTCGGCGACGCGGGCCTCGAGCTCGGCGATGCGGGCGTCCTTCTCGGCGATGGCGCCGTCATCGGAAACCGGCTCGTCGTCGTAGGCGGGCTGGTCGTCCTCGATGTCGGCCGGCACGTCGAATCCGCCGAAGCGCGAATCGTCAAGCTGGTTCTCCAGCTGGGCGATCTGGTCGTTCAAACCGTCGATCTCGTCGGCCACATGCTCGAGGAAGACATCCACCTCGTCGACATCGTAGCCTTTGCGATCGATGGAGAAGCTTTGGTTGTGGATTTCAGCCGAGGTGATAGCCATCTGCAGTTCCCTTCACCCTGCCCGCGTTCGCGACCAGGCATCGAGCGCCGGGGATCCCCCTGCGCGTTACACCAAAACGCCTACGATCAGGCGCACACCGAATTGTAATACAAGCAGCGCGACGATGGGGCTTATGTCCACCATACCTCCAATAGGGGGTATGAAGCGCCTGAACAGATCGAGGAAGGGGTCGCACACCCTTCCCAGGACGCGGTAGATGTCGCCGATGAGCCCCGACCCCGTCGGCAGCCACGACATCAGCACGTACACGAAGATGACCATGGTGTAGGCATCGGCGATCGCGTAGATGAGGTACGCCAGGCTGGTCAGCACTTCCCCAACTCCTTAGAACGTCGGACGGCCGCCGCCACGCCCGCTGCGAGCGAGGCGCTGAAGCCGCGATCCTCCATCGCCGCGAGCGCGGCCAAGGTCGTCCCGCCGGGGCTGCACACGGCGATGCGCGTCTCCTCGGCCGAACTCCCGGTCCTCTCCATCAGCAGCGCGGTGCCCAGCACGGTCTGCAGCGCGAGGCGCTCGGCCAAGTCGGCGTCGAGCCCCTCCCCCACGCCGCCGTCGCGCAGCGCCTCGATGAGGGCGGCCACATACGCCGGGCCGGACCCGCTGACGGCGCCGATGGCGTCCATGTCGGCCTCGTCGACGACGCAGGCCGTTCCCATGCAGGAGAACATGCCGCGCACGAACTCCAGGTCCTCGTCGGTGGCGTGGGAGCCGCGCGCCACGGCGGTAGCCCCTTGCGCCACCAGAAGCGGCGTGTTGGGCATCACCCGGACCAGGCGGCTGCCGGGCTGCAGGCCCGCCTCCAAGGCGGCGGTGGGAAGCCCTGCGGCGATGGAGACGAACAGAGGACCCGCCTCGCCGCCGCGATAGGCGTCCTTGTCGCGGATGCCGGCGAGCACGTCCATCATGACCTGGGGCTTCACCGCCAAGATCACGACGTCGGCAGCCTCGATCCCCGACCCGTCGGGAACGCATGCCGCGCCGTAGCGGTCGCTAAGCCACGCCCTGCGCTCGTCGCCGGGGTCGGCGACGGTGAAGTCCTCCGCCCGGAACGGGGCGGCGAGGCCCTCCTCCGCGCCGATGAGGCCGCCGACGATTGCCTCGCCCATCTTCCCCCCGCCGATGACGGCGAAGCGGGGATGGTCGCCGAACGGCATCACAGCACCCCCTTGCTGCGCAGCGCCGCGCGCTCGGCATCGGTCAGCGCGACCTCGCGCGTGATGGCGAACACTTTGTCGGCGACGCACTCGACGCGGGCGTCCAGGGCGCTCGCCACGCCGAAGGAGAAGTCCAGGACGCGCTTGGACAGGTCGTCGGAGGTCTGGCGCAGCGACAGCACCACGGCGTCGCCCGCCTTCAGGACCTTGGCGATGCGCTCGACGTCCGCATACGCGGTGGGCATGAGCACCGAGAGGGAGCGCGAGGGATCGTGCGTGGGAGCGCCCGATCCCGAGTACGCCTCGTAGGGGTCGAACGCGCCCTTGCCCGCAGCCGCCGGCGCGGCGGCGGATGCCTGCCGGTCCGCCGGGGCGGCACCCGACGTGCTCGGCGTGAACAGGGACTCCAGCCCCTCGGAGCGCGACTGCCCCGCATCGCGCGCGGCGGCGACGTAGGCGGGGGACGACGGCGCGGGTTGCGACGAGTTAACCATGGTGCGGTCGCCGCGGCGCAGGGACGCCCCCGACGACGCCGAGGTGACATGGCGCGCCGGAAGGGGGTCCCTGTTGAGGCTTTCCGGGATCCTCGTGTGCGCGCGCACATCGTCGATGGACACCAGGCGGGGAAACCCGCCATCCGAGCGGCCGGCGCGCGAGGAGGCGCGCGGCGCGCGGGTCGTCACCGCGTCGGGCGCGTCGTAGCGCGTCCCGGTGTAGGTCTGGTCCTCGTAGTCGGGGCCGTATTCGGCGAACTCGTCGTAGGCCCCGTCGTAACCGTCGCCGTAGTCGTCGGCGTAATCGTCATCGTAGTAGCCGTCGCCCATCGCGTCGCGCCCGCCGCCGTCGGCGAAGCCCAGCTTGGATTTCAGCCCGTCGAAGACGCCCCTGTCAGATTTCCTCTTAGGAAGCTCCATGCTCACCACCTGCTCCGATTACTCCCGGCATCCGTTCCGCCGGCCATGCGCGCGTCCGCCGGGCGAAGCGCGCCGCGGCCTCCCCCAACTGCCCCTAGGCTTCGAAGCCCTCGGAGAAAACCGCACGTCCAATGCGAATCATGGTAGCGCCCGCGGCAACCGCTTCACGCCAGTCCTCGCTCATGCCCATAGAAAGCCCATCGAATGAAGCGGCCCTGTCGGCGTCCAACCCGCACCGCAGCTCGGCATGCAGCCGGGCGAGCCCGTCGAACACCTCGCGCGCGACCCGCAGGTCGCCTTGCGGGGCCATGGTCATCAAGCCGCGGACGCGGACATGGGGAAGCCCGACGCACGCTTCCAGCAGCTCGCGGGCCCGATCGGGGGCCACGCCGCCCTTGCTCCGCTCCCCCGACACGTTGACCTCCAACAGCACGTCCTGGACGCGTCCGAGCCGGGCCGCGGCGGCGTCGATCTTGCGGGCGTGCTCCTCCTGGAACAGCGAGTGGATCAGCGTCGCGTGCGCGACGATGTCGCGGATGCGCCTCGATTGGATGTTCCCGATGAAATGCCAGCGGGCATCGGGCAGCGCCGCCGCCTTGCGCACGAGCTCGTCGGGGCGGTTCTCCCCGAAGTCGCGCGCGCCCGCGGATGCCGCCTCGGCAACCTGGTCGGGGCCGACCGTCTTCGACACCGCGATGAGCCGCACCGATCGCGCATCGCGCCCCGCACGCGCGCACTCGCGCTCCAACTCCGCCTTCACATCGAGATACCGCTGGGCCGTCCCCATGCTCGCACCTCCCCTTTCATCGAAGCCTCACCGCCAACGCGCCGTGCCTGCCGCAGGTGCCGCCCGAGGCGCGGTACGAGAAGAACTCCCCGGCACGGCATTTCGTGCACACGTCCGCGCAGGCGATGCGATCGGGCGCGATGCCCGCGCGGACAAGATCGGCCGACACCGCCTCCGCGAGGCTGACATGGCGCGCATCGGGCGCCGCCGCCTCGCCGAACGCGTCGCGGAAGCGCTCCACCACGTCGGGGCCGCATTCGAAGCACTCCCCGTGGATATGGGGCCCTATGTAGGCGTTGCAGGCCGAAGGCTCGACGCCGTCCCCGGCATCGAGCGCGGCGAGGCTGCGCGCCGCTTTTCCGGCGATGCCGGCGACGGCGCCGCGCCATCCCGCATGGGCGACGGCGAAGCGGCCCGTCGGCGACACGATGATGACCGGGGTGCAGTCCGCGAAGCACAGCAGCGCCGCAACGTCGGGCACGGACACCGCCAGGAAATCGGCGCCTTGCCCCGCCTCGGAGCGGGCCCGGGAGATGGACGCATCGTCGGCGCCGTCGACGACCACGCCGTGCGTGCCGTGCACCTGGCTCGGGACGACGAGCTGCGCGCGCGGGGCGCCGACCGCCTCCAGCAGCAGCTCGCGATTTCGCAGCACCGCCTCGGGGTCGTCGCCCACATGCGATCCGAGGTTGAGGGAATCGAAGGGAGGGGCGCTCACACCGCCCTCCCTCCCCGTGAAGGCGATGCGCACGCCCACGGCGCGCGCCAAGCCCTCGTCGATGAGCGCAGGAATGCGTCGCGGGGCGGGCCGGGGGGCGGGGGGGGGGGGGGGGGGGGGGGGTGCGCGGGCGGCGGCACGCCGGGCCGCCGCCC
>URRZ01000072.1 GCA_900550385.1 uncultured Coriobacteriaceae bacterium
CGTGGTCGCCGGATTGGCGGGCGCCGCATGGAAACGGGGTGGGCGGGAGATCCGGAAAGACCCCCATCGTGCGGACGGGGGGGCAATCGCGGCGCCCGCTTCCTCATTTGCGGCGGTAGATGTCCAGGAGCACCCAGATCGACAGCACGAAGGCGCCCAGATAGCCGAAGAACGCCAGCACGGGCACGCCCAGGAAGCGCGGCTCCATGCTGGAAAGCGACACCATCGACGAGCCCACGAACAGGCCTGCGACGATGAGCGCGATGGTGAGGCGGTTCACGATCGAGGAGAGGCGCTTGAGCGGCGCTTCCGAGCCCAGCATCTCCATGTTCACCTTCACCTGGCCGCGCGTGAGCATGTGCAGCGCCTCGCCGGCATAGCGCTGGCCGTCCAAGGCGCCCTTCGCCGCACCGCGCAGCGCCAACGCCAAGTCCTCCATGGCGTCGATCAGCGCCGCCTTCTTGTCGGTGGTGCGCTTGATGTGGTCGTTGATGATGGACACCACGTTGTCGTTGGGTATGAACGGCGCTATGGTGCCCTCCAGCGTGACGATGCCGCGCGAGACGCTGGTGACCGACGAGGGCAGCGTCACCTTGCACGAGCGCGTGAGCATGACGATATCGGTGAGGAACTGGCCGATGTCGATGTCGGCGACGTCGCACGAGCCGTAGTCCTTCAGCAGCGTGTCCAGATCGGCAAGCAGGCGCGTATGATCGATGGCGGCGTTGTCTTTCACCACCGCATACGAGATGAGGGCGTCCTTCAGCTCGGCGGCGTCCTCCTTGCCGACGGCGGAGATGATGTTGCCGAACCCGGCGCGGTCGCGCGGGGTCAGCCTGCCCATGATGCCCAGGTCGATGTAGATGACCTTCCCGTCGCGGATCAGCATGTTGCCCGGATGGGGGTCCGCATGGAAGAAGCCGTGGTCCAGGATCTGGGTGGCGTAGTTGTCCAGCACCTTGCGGCCGATCTCCTCCAGATCGTAGCCCCGCTCCAGCAGGCGCTCGGTGTCCTGGATGGGGATGCCCTCGATGTACTCCATCACCAGCACGTACTCGCTGCACAGCTCCGGGTACACCTTCGGGCACCCGATGAACGCCACGCCCTCGTTCAGGCGCGCGAACTCCTGGAGGTTATCGGCCTCGACGCCGAAATCGGTCTCGTCCAAGAAGGTCGTCCACAGCTCCTCGACGACCTCCTGGAGGTCCAGCATCTGGTTGTCCTTCATGAAGCGCGACGCCCAACGCGCCACGATGCGCATGATGTCGATGTCCTGGGCCATGGTGGCCTTGACGCCGGGGCGCTGGATCTTCACCGCCACGATGTCGCCGTTCACCAAGCGCGCCTTGTGGACCTGCGCCAGCGAAGCGCTGCCGAGCGGCTTGGGGTCGATGGCGTCGAATATCTCGTCCTGCCTGTCGCCGTAGATGTCGTGGACGGCTTCGAGGATCTGATCGAAGGGAAGGGGGTCGCACTCCATCTGGAGCTTGGAGAGCTCCTCGCAGAACGCCTTCGGCAAGATCTCCGAGCGGGTGGACAGCGTCTGCCCGATCTTCACGAAGCTGGGGCCGAGGTCCTCCAGCATGCAGCGGAACTCGACCGGCTGGAAGCCGCGCAGGAAATGGTAGCGCTGCAGGATGCCGAGGATCTCGCGCATGCGGCGCGAACGGCTCTTCCGGTTCAGGTTGAACCGCTTCTCGGGATCGATCTCGGATCCGGACGCGAAGAAGTACTTCAGCAGCGTGTTTTCCGCCATGGGCATGGGCTATCGGGCATCCTAACTGGAAGGAGGACGGGCATGCGGGGGCCGCACGGCGCGCGGCCCCTGCGGAGGCAGTGCTATTTCTCGGACTCGGCGGGCTCGGCGGCCTCGGCGGGCTCGACAGGTTCCTCCCCCACCACTTCCGCCTCCACCTCGACGACCTCCTCGGTCGCGGCAGCCTCGGCTTCGGCGGCTTGGGCGTCGGCGGCGTTCGCCGATTCCGCGATCTCGGCGGCCTTGGCGGCGAAGGCGGCCCGCTCCTCGGGCGACATCGCCTTCATGCGCGCCTCGAGCACGTCGTAGCGCACGTTCGTCGCCGTCTCGGCGACCTTGTGCTTCAGCTCGGAATTGATCTGCTTGCCCTGATCGACCGTGATCTCGCCCTTGGCGACCAGCTGGTCGATGAGGTCCTTGGCCTTCTCGCCGGTGATGGCCAGCGCCCCTACGCCCGCGAAGAAGATGTCCTTGAATCCGTCGCCAATGCCAGCCATGGTAGCCTCCTATCGTCGCGACGTCGCACCGCCGTGCGGCGCCAATCGTGCCGCGAGCGGCAATTCCCTAGGGCCATAATGCACCAAACCCCGTAAAAGGGCAACGACGCAGGGGCATCGGAAAGCCAATTGTTGACAAAGGGGGCGCAGCGGGGCACGGCACGCCGCAGCGCGGGCGGCGGGAAGCGAGGGGCCTACCGGCTCGCGAAGGCGGGAACCTGCGCCCGGCCCGTGCGCCGCGCCGCGCGCGGTGCGGCGGAATCGGCGCGGCCGTCCAGGTAGGTCTCGCCCACCAGGCACGCCACGATGATGGCCGATCCGGCAAGGCCCGCCAGCGAGAGGGTCTCGCCCAAGATGAGGAAGCCGAACAGTGCGGTGAAGATGGGCTCGCCGGTGAGCAGCATGGACACCGTGGAGGATTCCAAGCGGGTGAGCGCGAGGTTCTGCAAGGCGAACGTCAGGCACGTGCTGGCAAGGGCCAGAAACGCGATGACCCCCCACGCCGTCGGCGTGATTGCGGGAAGGCCCAGCGGCGGCTCCAACGCGACGGCGCCGCCCAGGGAGGCGAGGAACGTCACGCCCACCTGCGTGGCCGAGACGGTGACCACGTCCAGCTTCGCCAAGCCCTTCTGGCCGAACACCAACGCGCACGCGATGCCCACCGAGCCCAGCAGCGCCAACGCCTCGCCCGCGCCGAACGAGAACGCCCCGCCGTTGCTGCACAGCAGGAACAGCCCCGCGACCACCGCCGCCTGGAACGGCAGATGGCGCAGCTCGTAGCGGCGGCGCAGCACGACGATGGCGATGAACGGCGCGAACACCACGGGCAGCGCGCCCAGGAAGCCCACGTTGGTGGCGGTGGTCAGATCCAGCGCCACGTTGATGCCGATGTAGGAGACCGCCATGCCCAGCGCCGCCGGCAGCCAGTCGCGCAGGCGCGCCGCGCGCAGGCTGCGCACGATGCGCGGCCCGAACGGGATGGCGAACACGAGGAAGGCGATGCCGAAGCGCAGCGTCATGCACCACAGGGGCGTCACGCTCTCGTAGGCGATCTTGGTGATGGCGCTGCCGAAGCCGAAGATGAGGGTCTGCAAGACCACGCTTGCCACGAAAAGCCAGCGGGCGTCCTTCATGCGCTCGAGCATCCTGCATCCCCTTCCGTCGCGCCGACGAGGCGGAACCGCCGCCCCATCCCGAATATCCTTCCTTAGGGCGCGCGAATGCGCCGCCCCGGCGCACGCCCCGGCGCGGATCCGTCCGGACCCCGCAACGCCCAAGCGCGCGACCATCGAAAATGGTATGGTTCCGCTGATGTAAAGTAAAACGGGAATTTCCTATTGTGAATTAAAGTATTCCTTGTTTATCCTGATGAGCAATATTACTGTTGCACATTGTGCGCAGCATGGCCCATTCGGAGGCGAAGGAGGACGGCGCTATGGCGAACCAGCGGTACGAGGCGTTCCTGAACGTGGCGAAGACGGGCAGCTTCAAGGAAGCCGCCCAGGCGATGGGCTACACGCAGGCGGGCGTCAGCTACCTGGTGAACGCGCTGGAGAAGGAGCTGGAGTGCATGCTGTTCGTGCGCGATTACGGCGGCGCCCACCTCACCTCGGAAGGCGAGCAGCTGCTGCCGTGGATCCAAGACGTCAGCAACGCCGAGCGCCGCCTCGCATCGCGCTTGGGCGAGGTGAAGAACCTCGATGCCGGATCGGTGCACGTCGCAACGTTCACCAGCACCGCCATCCAATGGCTGCCGGGCATAGCGAAGGCGTTCTCGGCGCAGCATCCGGGCATCGAGCTGTCGATAACCCTCGACGACGACCAGGACGAGCTGGAGGAGATGCTCTGGCGCGGCGACGCCGACTGCGGGTTCGTGGTGGCGCCGCTCAAGCGCAAGCTGCACGCCATCCACCTGCGCAGCGATCCCCTGCTGGTCGCCCTCCCCTACGACCATCCCCTCGCGCGCGCCGAGGCGTTCCCCCTCCGAAGCATGGCGGAGGAGCCCTACATCCGCCTGAAGAGCGGCGCGCATTCCGAGATCGACGCGTTCTTCGAGCACGTCGGGGTGCAGCCGCGCATGCGCTTCAACATCGACAGCGACTACGCAGTGATGAGCATGGTGAGCGAGGGCTTGGGATACAGCATCCTCCCGGGCCTCATCCTGCGCGAGACGCCCTTCCCCTTGGCGGTGCTTCCCCCCGAGAAGGCGATGGACCGCAAGGTCGGCATGGCCCTGCGGTCCATGGACGCCGCAAGCGCGGCGACGCGCGCGTTCCTAGACGTGGCGCAAGCCTGGGTGGAGCAGGCGTACGGGAAGGACGCCCAGCCCGCATGAGCCCGGCCATCATGAAGAAAGCGCCGGGAAGGGCGGACCCTCCCCGGCGCATCGGCAGTATGCTGACGGTGCGGCGGGACCGTCCCGCCGCAACCGCAGCCTGCTAGTTGAACAGCGCGTCGAAGACGTTGACGCCGCGGCCGCTGCGGCGGGCGCGCTGGGCGAACCCGAACAGCTCGACCAAGGTGGACAGCTCCACGTCGCGGCGCTCGCCGGTGCGGCGGCGCTTGATCTCCACCTTGCCCTCGGCGAGGCCGCGCTTGCCGACCACGACCTGCAGCGGCCAGCCGATCAGGTCGGCGTCGGCGAACTTGACGCCGGCGCGCTCGTTGCGGTCGTCGATGGCGACTTCGAAGCCCAGATCGGCCGCCGCCTCGGCGATGCGCTCGGCGGCGGGCTGCACCGTGTCGTCGCCCACCGTCAGCGGGATGATGCAGATGTGGGCGGGCGCGATGGGGAACGGCCAGATGATGCCGTTGTCATCGTGGCTCTGCTCAACCGCAGCGGCCAGCGTGCGGGAGACGCCCACGCCGTAGCAGCCCATGATGAAGTAGCGCTCCTCGCCGTTCTCGTCCATGAACTTCACGTCCATGGAACGGGAGTACTTGTCGCCCAGCTTGAAGATCTGGCCGACCTCGATGCCGCGCGCGTGCGACAGGGGCGCGCCGCACTTCGGGCACGGGTCGCCTTCGCGCACCATGCACAGGTCCGCCCACTCGTCCACCTGGAAATCGCGGCCGAACTGGGCGCCGATGTAATGGAAACCGTCCTCGTTGGCGCCCACGGTCCACGGCGCGACGTCGCGCAGGCTGACGTCGGCGGCGACCTTCACGCCCGCAGGCAGGCCGATCGGGCCCATCGAGCCCTTCACCAGGCCGGCGTCCTTCATCTCCTCGTCGGTCAGCGGCTCGAAGATGCCGATGAGGTTCTCCACCTTGACCTCGTTGACCTCGTAGTCGCCCGGCACGAACAGCACCCAAATGGCACCCTGCTCGTCCTTGCAGGCGAACGCCTTCATGCAGGCGGCCTCGTCGCAGCCCAGGTGCGCGGCCAGCTCGGCGATGGTGTGGACGCCCGGGGTGGCGATCTTCTCCAGCTTCTCGGCCGGGTACGCCTTCGGCGCGGGCGCGCAGGCGGCCGCCTCGACGTCGGCCGCATAGCCGCACTGGCAGTGCACGAGCTCGGCCTCGCCGGTGTCGGCCAGCGCCATGAACTCCTCGGAGCCGCTGCCGCCGATCTGGCCGGAGTCGGCCTCGACGATGCGGTACTCCAGCCCCATGCGCTCGCACATGTTGGAGTACGCGTCGCGCATCAGCTGGTAGCTCTTCTCCAAGCCATCTTCATCGGCGTCGAAGCTGTAGGCGTCCTTCATGATGAACTCGCGGCCGCGCAGGAGCCCGAAGCGCGGACGGCGCTCGTCGCGGAACTTCAGCTGGATGTGGTAGAGGTTCTTGGGCAGGTCCTTGTAGCTGCGCAGCTCGTTGTTCACGAGGTCGGTGATGACCTCCTCGTGGGTGGGCCCCAGGCAGAACTCGTTGCCATGGCGGTCGGTCATGCGCAGAAGCTCGTCGCCGTAGACGGTCCAGCGGCCGCTTTTATGCCACAGCTCCGCCGGCTGCACGAACGGCATCAGAATCTCCTGGCCGCCGTGGGAGTCCATCTCCTCGCGGACGATGTTCTCGATCTTGCGCAGCACGCGCATGCCCAGCGGCAGGAACGAGTACAGGCCCGACGCCTCCTTGCGCACCATGCCGGCGCGCACCAGAAGCTTCGCGGACGCGATGTCGGCGTCGGAGGGGTCCTCCTTCAGCGTGGGCGCGTACAGCGTGCTCATGCGGATGATGTTGTTCGTCATAGTCTTCCTATCTCCTCCATCAAAGCGTCCACGATGTCTGCTTCGTCGACTTTGCGGACGGTCTTGCCTTGGGAAAAAACGATGCCCGCGCCATCGCCGCACGCCACGCCGATGTCGGCGTCGGCAGCCTCGCCCGGGCCGTTCACCACGCAGCCCATGACGGCCACCTTGAGCGGCTTGCGCAGCGTCGCGATGCGCTCCTCGACCTGCTTCGCCAAACCGATGAGGTCCACCTGGCAGCGGCCGCACGTGGGGCAGCTGATGAGCTCGGGCGAGCGGCGGCGCAGATCGAGCGCCGCGAGGAGCGTCCAGCACGCGCGGATCTCGGTGACCGGGTCGTCGGTGAGCGAGATGCGCAGCGTGTCGCCGATGCCCTCCTCCAGCAGGATGCCCAGGCCGCACGCGGACTTGACGATGCCCTGGAACGCGGTGCCGGCCTCGGTGATGCCGATGTGCAGCGGCACCTGCGGCAACTCGCGCGCGAGCAGACGGTACGTGGCCACGGTCGCCATCACGTCGTGAGCCTTGGCGCTCACCACCAGGTCGTGGAAGCCGCGGTCCTCGCAGTGGCGCACGTGCTGCTCGGCCGACAGCGCCAGCTTGCGCGGCAGAGCCTCGTCCAGCTCGGCGATGGCCTCGTCCAGCGATCCGGCGTTCACGCCGATGCGGATGGGGATGCCCGCCTCGCCGGCGGCATCCAGCACGGCGTCGGTCTTGGCCCAGCCGCCGATGTTGCCGGGGTTGATGCGCAACTTCGCCGCGCCGCGCCGGGCGGCCTCGACGGCGATGCGCGCGTCGAAGTGGATGTCGGCCACCACGGGAAGGGGCGACGCCTCGCACACGGCTTGGAATGCGTCCAGGCAGTCGCGGCGCGGGATGGCCATGCGAACCACCTCGCAGCCGGCGTCGGCCAGCGCGCGGATCTGCGCCAGGTTGGCGTCGACATCGTCGGCGGCCGCGTTCAGCATCGACTGGACGACCACGGGGGCTCCGCCGCCCATGGGCACGCCGCCCACCATCACCCGGCGGGTGAGCTGGTTGGGCTTCGCGGCCCTCTCCTGTTGGGTGTCTAAAGGCATGGCCCCTCCGTCGCCGAATATCGCACGTCCGAATATTGTATCGCTGGGGAAAAGCCGATGAGAAAAAGGGGCGGGGATTTCTCTCTTTTTCGCGAAAATGAGAGAAATCGAGGGGCGCGGCAGGAATCCCGGAGCGCATCGAGGGGCGTGAAAAGGTGACTGCCCCCTTTTCACGCGCACATCACTGGTTGCCGAAGACGAGAAAGCGAAGCGGAACCCTATTCGGGTCCCGCTTCGCTTGACGGATCGATTGGAGGAGGCTCGAATCCTAAGCTATTCTCCCGTCCAAACCGGCTTGCGCTTTTCCAAGAACGCGGCTATTCCCTCTTTCGCATCATGCGAAGGGGTGACTTCGCGCTCGTAGATATCCTCGATGATGGCTATGCCCTCATCCCAGCCCTTGCCTTCGGCGGCGAGGGCGGCCTTCTTCGTCTTTGCGAGCAACAGGGGCGAAAGCGCGGTATATTGCGCGATGTAGCCGTCGACAGCTTCGGCGAAACCCTCCAAAGGCAGCACCTCGTTGACAAGCCCCATCTCATAAGCGCGTTGCGCCGTGATGTGCTTACCCGACAGCAGCAACTCGAAAGCATGCGAGCGGGACACGCGCTTGAACAGGCAGTAGCAGGCGATGCTGGCAACGGCGCCCACGCCGATCTCGGGCTGA
The DNA here is from genome assembly GCA_900550385.1 of uncultured Coriobacteriaceae bacterium. Classification (GTDB taxonomy): domain Bacteria; phylum Actinomycetota; class Coriobacteriia; order Coriobacteriales; family Eggerthellaceae; genus Aphodovivens. The sequence continues at coordinate 8,187 of URRZ01000072.1, forward strand.
CCGAACTTCGCCTTCTCGGACGCCACGATGATGTCGGCCGCCATGGCCAGCTCGCAGCCTCCGCCGAGCGCATAGCCGTTCACTGCGGCGAAGATGGGCTTGTCGGTCTCACGGAGGATCTCGAACACCTTCGAGAACAGCTGGCTCGCCTGCTTCACCTTCGCCTCGTCATGATCGCCCACATCGACGCCCGACGAGAACGCTTTCCCCTCGCCGGTAAGCAGAATGATGGAAGCGTCAGAGTCGACCGCGCGGCGGCACGCCTGCCCCAGCTCCTCGAGCATCGCGATATCCATGACGTTTAGCGGAGGGCGGCATAGCGTGATGCGGTAGACTTTGTCTTGAAGCGTTTCCTTGATCTGCGGCATGGTCGCGCTCCTAAAGGCCCAACTCGGCTTCGACCTTCTCCTTGTTTGCCTTCAGCCGCTCGTACAAGCCGTCGATGTCGTGCATGTCCTTGGCGATGAGGCCCTTGTCGTACATGTCTTGGATCTGCTCGGAGGTGTAGCCCGCCTCGGCCAGCACGTCTTCGTTGTCCTCGCCGTAGTGCGGGGGACGGCGCCAAATCTGCGTGGGGAAGTTCTTCAGGCGCGGGGCGATGGACAGGCCCTTGACCGTCTCGCCCTCGATGCCCTCGTACTCGATGATGTTGCCGCGAGCGACGAACTGCGGGTGGGTTTCCATCATCTTGTAATCGAGCACCGCGCTGGCGGTGATGCCGTTAGCGTTGAGCTCCTTCTCTGCCTCGAGAACAGTATGCTCGGCGCAGTAAGCGCGCACCTTCTCCTCGAGGATATCGCCGCCCTCGGTGCCCTTGAACACCGCGTAGTTCTCCTCGGGATACAGCTCGCTACCGAATTCCAGCCCGAAGAAGGGCAGGCCCTTCTTCATCGTGGGGGTCGAGAGGAAGAACACGTACAGCCAGCCATCCTTGCACTGGTAGGTGCCGCAACCGGCGAACGTGGGGCTCGCGGCGCCGGCGCGCTTGCGCTCGAGGCGATACTGGAACCAGTCCATCGGCCAGCAGGAGCTGAACAGCATCATGGCCTCGTACTGGGCGCAGTCGATGGACTCGCCCACGCCGGTCTCCTGCGCCTTGATGTAGGAGGCGAGGCAGGACCAGGAAGCCAAGGTGGCGACCACGTAGTCGCACAGATAGGCGGGAGCCTGCATAGGCGCGCCATCGGGCTCGCCGTTGAGGGCCATGAAACCGGAAAGCGCCTGACCGATGGAATCGTAGGAGCCGCGGGCGAGGTACTCCGGATCGCCCGTCATGCCGAATCCGGTGATGTGGCAGATGACGAGCTTGGGATTATGCTCCCACAGCACCTCGTCGCTCAGGCCGCGCTTGTCCCAAGTGCCCGCACGGGAGTTCTCGATGAAGATGTCGGCGCTCTCGATGATCTTCAGGAACGCTTCCTGCCCTTCGGGCTTCACCACGTTAAGCGCGATGGCGCGCTGGTTGCGGCGCTCTTTGTTCAGGTAGGCAAGCGAATCGGTCGTGCGGTACTGGTCGCGCACGAAGGGGCTCTCGATCGAGATGACGTCTGCGCCGAAGTCGGACATCATGGTCGCCGCAAAAGGACCTGCGGTGCTCAAGCCCGCCAAGACCACGCGAACGTTCGACAGCGGCCCGAAATCCGGTTTATCCGTGTACTTCATTTCCTGCCCTTTCTCTCTAACCTGCTTCTTATGCCGACTTCGCCTGTATGAGCGAAGACATGACTAAAGCTCGGAGGCCATATGCGACGGCCCGAACGACGCTTCGCGCTTCTCCAGGAAAGCCGCGACGCCTTCCTTGAAATCGGCGCTGCGCGTCACCAAGGGAAGCGCCAGCGATTCGTAGTCGAAGAACGATTCGATGTCCATCCCGTACGATCGGTCGATGAGCATCTTGGAAAGGCCCAGCGCCAAAGCCGGCCCCTGCGCGCACTCCTCGGCGAATGCGCAAGCGCGCTCGAGCGCATCGCCCTCGACCACCTCTTGGGCGATGCCGAAACGGAGCATGTCCTGCGCCCCCACGATCTCGCCGGTGAACGCAAGCTGCTTGGCGCGAGCGGGCCCCACTGCCTTTTGGAGCAGGTACAGCGCGCCGCAATCGGGCATGATGCCGATCCTTCTGAAGATCGCAGAGAAAGCCGCTTTCTCGGAGGCGAACACCACGTCGCACGCGAGAACGAGGGAAATGCCGCCGCCGGCAGCCAAACCGTTGACCGCGCCAATGAGCGGCTTCTCGAACGAGAGGAGCTTCAGCATGAACTCCTTTGAGGAGCGGCGCGCATCGAGCACCGTCGACGCGCACAGCTCCCCCGATTCGAGTTCGGAGACATCGCCTCCCGCGCAAAACGCCCTGCCCTTCCCTGTAAGGACAACGGCTCGCACCCCGTCATCCAAGCGCAAGTCGTCGAACGCGCGCGAAAGCTCCCCGAACATCCGGGAGCTGAGCGGATTGAGTTTTTCCGGCCTGTTCAACGAAACAATCGCGATGGAGCCCCGTTTTTCCAGAAGTATCGTCTCGTAGCACATCCCGAACCCTCCATTCGCTCGGTCGATCTCCCTAGTCCAATGATCAGGCCGTAACAACAGGGGAACTAGGGACAAAACCGCCACTCTGTTCCGTTTTGAAGGAATCGGGGTAAAAAAATCGAGGCTTCGGTAGTTTGTGTGACAAGGGGCTAGCCTAGGCAGCAACGCTCTTCGCTCCCTTCACGCCCTTCTTCC
>URRZ01000073.1 GCA_900550385.1 uncultured Coriobacteriaceae bacterium
AAGGGAGCGAAGAGCGTTGCTGCCTAGGCTAGCCCCTTGTCACACAAACTACCGAAGCCTCCGAAAATACGATTTCGAAAGGGCAGTTTCATATGAGCGGAACGACAGCTGCGGCGCGGGGATCGAAGGCGAAGATCCTCATAGCGCTGCTGACCATGAGCGGCGTGATGGCGACCAACGGCGCGATCATGCCCATTTTGAACGAGATCGGCATCAGCTTCCCCGAGGCTTCCACCAATGCCATCCAGATGGCGTACAGCGTCTCGCTTCTGGTGTCGCTGCCGGTGATGCTGGCGTCGGGCGTGCTGACGAACCGGTTCTCGAAGAAGGGCCTGGTCCTTGTCGGCCTGCTGTTGATGAGCGTGGGCGGCGCGCTTCCGGTGGTCCTGCACAGCAGCCTTGTGCACGTCTACATCGGCTCCGCGTTCGTGGGTGCCGGCTCCGGCATCGTGAACATCCTCAGCTCGTCGCTGATCTCGGATTACTACGATGGCGTGGACAAGGCGCGCATCATGGGCTACCAGAGCGCGGCGCTTTCCGCTTTGGGCGGCGTGTGCACCATGGCCAGCGGCATGATAGCCACCACGTGGCATTGGTGGTTCTCCTTCGTGCTGTTCCTGGTGGGATTGCCGGTGTTCGTGCTGGTGATGGTCCTGCTCCCGCCCGACAAGCCGCTTGGCGAGAGCGCCCCGAAGGCGGGCTCCGTCTACAAGCTCGGCCTCATCTGGTGGGCGATCCTCTCGTTCATCTGGAGCGTGTTCATGTACGCGTTCAACACCAACATCTCGATGTTCATCGACGAGCAGGGCTTCGGCGGGGCCGATGTGGCGGGCATCGTGTCCTCGATCTTCATGATCGTGGGCATACCGGGCGGTTTGATCCTCGGCCCGTGCATCAAGGTCATGAAGCGGCACGTGGTCGCCATCGCCTGCGCCGTCGCCGCGTCGGGCATGCTGGTCATCGGCTTGGCCCCCAATATCGGCTTCGTGTACGTGGGCGCGTTCCTGTTCGGGCTGGGATACGCGGTGCGTAATCCCGCCAATGTGACGTTTTCCGCCTACCTGGTGCCCACGGCCGCATCGGCGGCGGCGATCGCCTTGGTCCAAGCGCTGGGCACGGTGGCGGGCTTCCTGTCGCCGGCGGTCGTCAACTTCATCTCGGGCCTGTTCGACGGCTCGTTCCGCACCACGTTCCTCGTTTGCGGCGTGGCGTTGGGCATCCTCTCGGTGCTGTACTTCCTCTTCAATCCGGTGAGCAACGAGGCGATCGAGGGGGAAAGCGCGGAGTAGCGAAGAAGCCGGCGGGATTCTTTCCCGGATGGTCGGCTTTCGGTTGTTCGAACGCACAAGGCGGGCGAAAGGGAGGGGCGCAAAACCGAGCCCCTCCCTTTCGCCGTTTTGGAGGAGGTCGCGAGGCCCGTTCTTCGTCCGTCTGAAGCGATGAGGGAAGGCCCATGCGCTTGAACAGGCGTTTTTCTCCATCCAGATGGCAACGGGGTTCTTCCGGCGTTAGGCTTGCGCGCCTTCGATAAGGGCCGAGAGCGCCGTTTCGGCAATCATCGGCGAAGCGTCCGGGCTCGTCGATTCCGACGAGGACCCGTTCGGAATATTTTCGTTTAGCTTTCCGCCCGCCGTTGTGCATTCTCCCAAGACCCCGAATCCACAACTTCACCAGAATGCAGGGCAACGACGGTCTTCGATGCAGCGCGTCCGCGTTCCAGGGGCGATAAAAGGAGGCGCGATCGCGCGTCGATGGAAGGCCGTTCGTCTCCGATGCGGTTCCAAGCAACGTAGCAGCAGCGAGGTTTCGGCTGCGACGTTGCTTGGGAGACCGCGACGGCTCGCAGAGGAGCTGCGTGCCTGCGGAGTGCCCGGGTCCCGATCGAATCGAAGCCGCTTCGGGGATCGGGCAAGGGGAGCGGCATGAATCCGCGTGCCGCTTTGGTTCTAAGGAGGCAAGATGTCAGAGAAAAAGAAATTCAACGCTTGGTTGCCGAACTTCGGCGCCAAGGGTTGGGGCATCACGGCGATCTGCTTCGTGTTCTGCTTCTTCTATTCCTTCTGGAATGGCGGCACGAACACGCTGCTGACGATCTGGACCGAGCAGTACGGCTGGGCCCAGACCGACATGTCCTACGTCATCACCATCGGCGGCTGGGTGTCGCTGATCGGCATCGTTGTGTTCGGCGCGCTGGGCCGCAAGTACGGCGCCAAGCTGATCTGCATGATCGGTCTGGCCGGCAGCGCCATCGGCTTTGCGATCCTCGCCGTGATGAACAGCTTCGCGATGTATGCGGCTGCCGTCATCATCTTCTACATCACGATGGTCGCTTACGGCTCCATCGGCTTGGGCCAGCTGGGTTCCAGCTGGTTCCCCCGCACCAAGGGCGCGTTCATGGGCATCGCCACCATCGGCATGACCGCTTCCACCGCTCTGTGCAACCCGCTGATCCTGGTGTTCCAAGGCACGCCGTGGGGCATCTCCGGCTTCTTCTGGGCCGGCACCATCGTCTTGGTGATCATGCTGATCATCGTGGGCGTGTTCGTGAAGAACAACCCCGAGGAGGCTGGCTGCTATCCCGACAACGATCGCACCCTGTCCCGCGAGGAGCTGGATGCCGAGTTCAAGGCTGCCCAGGAGTACAAGAAGAACAGCCCGTGGACCGTCGGCAAGGTGCTGCGCACCCCGCAGACCTGGCTTATCGCCCTCGGCTTGGGCATCACCGGCATCTACACGTCCGGCATGATCAGCCTGCTGGTCCCCACGCTGATGGCGTTCGGCCATGACATGCTGTTCGGCGTCGGCCTGCTGTCCGGCATGTGGTTCATCGGCCTTCTGGGCCACTACCTCATCGGCGTCCTCGACGTGAAGCTGGGTTCCAAGATCACCACCATCATCGTCGTGTGCATCGCCGGCCTTTCCGGCCTGCTGATCTTCCTCGGCGGCCACAACACCCTCGCCTGCGCCATCGCCGTCGCGTTCCTGCTGTTCGGCATGTCCGGCGCTGCGAACATGATCATGTCGCTGACCACCTCGATCTTCGGCCGCGAGGACTTCGACGTCGCCTATCCGGTGGTCCAGGTGATCTTCAGCATCCTCAGCTTCTCCGGCATCTCCGTGGTGTCCACCATCTCCGCGATGGTCGGCGCCATCTACGTGCCGATCGCCGGCTTCGTGATCACGGTCATCGCCCTGATCCCGCTGATCGCGCTGCCCTACAAGCAGATCGCTTCCCGCACCCAGTCCGGTGCCGAGATGGCGGTCGAGGAGCAGAAGTAGCGCTCGATCGCATCTTAGCGATACGCGCCTGAAAGGGCGCAGGGGGAGGGGCCGGCAACGCCCCGCAGGCCCCTCCCCGAAATCGAAAGCGCTGTGTTTTCCCTCTTTGGCGTGAACATTCCGGCGCATGCGCCGGAATGGAGCCGGGAGAGCGGCGTAGCGGACAGCCGCCTTCCCGGATGGGCGGATGATCGCCGCCCTCCCGGCTCCATAGCGAGATCGCGACGACGGCGCCATTGCCGTCGTTTTCGCGTGAACAAGGCGGGGCGGGCCGAGAGGGGCCCGCGTTCCCGTTTCGAGGATTCATATGATTGAAAGGCAAGGCATGGCATCCCAGCAAAGCGGAACGGTTTCCAAGACCAAAGTGCTCGTCGCCATCTTGGCGATGTGCTCCATCATGATGGCGTATTCGGCGATCATGCCGATCCTCAGCGAAGTGCAGAAAAGCTTCCCCGAGGCATCGGCTAGCTCGGTTCAGGTGGTGTACAGCATCGCAATGCTGGTCTCGCTTCCGGTGATGCTGGCGTCGGGCGTGCTGACTCGCTGGTTCTCGAAGAAGGCGCTCACTGTCTTCGGCTCGCTGCTTCTGGCGCTGGGATTCCTCCCGGCGTTCCTGCACGGGAGCCTCATCGAGCTGTACGTGGGATCCGCGCTGGTGGGAGCCGGTTCCGGCATCGTCAACATCATCAGCTCCGCTCTGATATCCGACTACTACGACGGCGTGGACAAAGCGCGCGTGATGGGCTACCAGAGCGCGGCGCTGTCGCTGATGGGCGCGGTCTTGGCATTCGCCAGCGGCCAGATCGCCGTGATGTGGCAGTGGTGGTGGTCGTTCCTGCTGTTCTTGGTGGGCATCCCCGTCGCGGCGGTCATCGCCGTCTGCCTGCCCAAGGACAAGCCGGTCCCCCAGGATGCCGAGACCACCAAGGCGACGTATTCCAAGGGCGTGATCGTCTGGGCGATCCTCGCGTTCGTTTGGAGCGTGTTCATGTACGCGTTCAACACCAACATCGCCATGTTCATCGAATCGGCGGGCTTCGGCGGGGCGGACGTGGCGGGCGGCGTCACCACCATGTTCTCGCTCATCGGGCTTCCCGCCGGCTTCGTGGTGGGCGCGTGCGTGGGCGCGCTGAAGCGCAACGTGGTGCCGGCAGCGTGCCTTCTGTGCGCCATCGGCATGGTGGCCATCGGATTGGCGCCGAACATCGTCGTCGTGTACGTCGGCGCGTTCCTGTTCGGCTTGGGGTTCGCCATCCGCAATCCCTGCGTGGTCACCTTCACCGCTTACATCGTGCCTGCGGCAGGCGTCGCGGCCGCCATCGCCTTGGTGCAGGCGGCGGGCACCGTGGCGGGCTTCATCTCGCCGTTCGTCGTCAACTTCATCGCGGGCTTCTTCGGCGGCGACCTGCGTGCGACGTTCGTTGCCGTCGGTATCTTGCTGGGGATCATCACGGTTGCCTACTTCCTGCTGAACCCCGTGCATAATGACGATATCGAGGCAGCGGAGTAGGGATGCCTCGACGTCGTGGAGCGTTTGAAAGGTAGGGGAAGCCGTTCGACCGGCCATGGGATGTGAGGCGGTGCGCCATGAACGATTTGGAACAGGGTGTCGAGAACATCATCAGGATGATCACACGCGATGCCCCGCTCGAGGTGATCGCCAACGAGATCGCCTCGATGTTCGGCTGCCCGGCGAGCATCTTGGACGAAGCGTTCAACATCCTTGCGATGTCGGAGGACTTCTATCGGCTGCTGCCGGAGTTCAGCGATGACGAGGGGCAGGGCTACATCAACACCGACGTTCAGCAGGAGCTTTCCAGCTCCACCATCACCCGCCCCCTCGGTGTGCGCGACCGCCCCGCGAAATACCAGGTGAAGCTTGCCGACGGCAAGGTGATCAACAACTACTTCAACCTCATCTACGTCAACACCATCGTCATCGGGAGCTTTTCCGTGTTCGTGCGCGATGCCGAGCTCGACCGCGACCAGCTGAACGTCATGCCCACCATCGCGCGGCTGCTGAGCTTGGGCATGCGGGAGCGCGGCGCGAACACGCTTACGAAATCGAGCAACATCACCAAGCTGCTGCGCAGCCTCGCATCCCCCGTATCCCTCATCCACCTTGATGAGGAGGATGCGCGCCAGCGCTTCTCGGTGTTTGGATACGATCTGCGAAAATACAAGCACGTCACCTTCTTCGACATGAGCGAGTCGGGCGTGAGCTGGCGCATCGCCCAGCAGATGGCGAACCAGTTCCGCAAGGACACGGGCGAGCGCGCCGTGTTCTACTTGGAGGACACCGATATCGTGATGCTGAACTCGCATGACGAGCTGTTCGACCCCGGGCGGCTGAAGAGCGACGCCGTGAGCGCGTGGGAGCGCACGGCGGGCGGCGATATCTCCATCAGGGCGGGGTTCAGCGATTCGTTCACCGATGTGCGCGACTTCGGACGCGCCATCGATCAGGCGAAAAGCGCGATCGCCATAGGCAGGAGGATGGATCCGCAGTCGACCGTCTATGTGTACGACGACTACCGCACATTCGATCTGTTCCGCCATTTGGAGCACGGGTCGAAGCTTGCGGACTTCTACTACCCGCCGCTGTTGAAGGTGATCCAGCACGATGCCGAGAACGGCACCGACTTGGCGAAGACGCTCTTCGCCTACATCAGCGACCCTGAGCACGCCCATGCGGTCAGCGAGAAGCTGGGCGTGCACCGCAACACGCTGTACTACCGGCTCAACCGGATCGAGGAGCTGATGGGGAAAGATTCGACGGGGGAAGGGCTCCGTTCCGCGCAATCGTTCGGGCAGATCTACCTCACGTTCGCCATGCTCCTCTACGAGGGGAAGATCTCGTTAGATTGAGGGCTTTCGCCCGGTCCGTGGCTACGCTGCGCGTCATGCGGGTTGCGTTCTTCCAGCTAACGGATGCGTCGTTCGGGCCGCACCTTCCCCGGCTAATGGACGCGCCGTGCGTCGTAAGGGCCGCACCCTTCCCCAAATAACGCATTTTTTGGTTTTTCTAGGCGAAAATGCCGATATTTGGGGATCGCGGCGCCATTTTTCACGTTTGTTGGGGCTTTTGGTGGGAAAAATGGCGCAAACAGAGCGCTGCACTGCATCCCAGGCCACCTTGTTTCGATGTTTCCGCAGGTCGTCGCAGTGTCGTGATTTACCTCGCCATTCGGGCGCTGAATGCATTCCCCAAATATCGCGTTTTTTGACGCAAAAATCCAAAATATGCGTTATTTGGGGCATTGAGGATCTCTTCGCCGCTGCATGGATGCGATATGGCATGGCAAGGGGCATGAAGCGGGGGCCTCGAGGAACCCCCTTCGCTGCCTTAAAGGAAAACCCCGTCAGCTTGGAGGAGCGCTGTTTTGCAGCGAAACCCCGGCAGCTTGGAGGAGCGCTGCCGGGGTTTCGCTTTAAGGCGCCGGGGGTCGGCGCCTTTCCCTTCGGCCGTGCTTCCAGCTTCAGGGCGGGACCGCCGTCGGGGATACGGTGGCGGTCCCGTTCCGCCTAGCTTGTCATCAGCTCGGCGGCGAGGCTGTCGTCTGGGATGCGGCAACAGCCCCTATTCCAATCGTGCGCGAGAGGAGGGTACGCGCAAACGGGTTGGCGGTACGGCAAAAGAGCGGAGAGCCTCGCATGCCGCGCGCGACCGGGCTGGCCGGCGCATGCGGCATGCGATTCGGTGCTGCCTATCGGTACACGTAGTCGCCGGATTCGTACTTCGGCGGGATGTAGGGGATCTGCAGCCAGGACTGGTACTCGCCGCCGGTGTGGATCACATGGATGCCGTCGCCGTTCTCGCCCTCGAAGATGAAGTGCGAGTCCTCGAACCACTCGGTCTGGATGAAGCGGCCCTGGATCTCCAGGCGCAGCGTCTCGCCCTTGTGCCAGATGCGGCAGGTGGGGTAGAACTCGATGTCCACCGGGTAGATGCGGCCGGGCTCCATGGGCTCGTCCTTCTGGTGCGCCTGCACGGGATCGTAGGGCGTGGACAGCTCGGGGTCGAGCTCGCGGCGCTGGCCGCGGAAGTAGGCCCAGGCGCCGCGGTAGGGCACGCCCGCGCAATACACCGGCACGTACTCGCCGCGCTGGCCGAGCTTCTTCACCCACAGGAACAGGTCCATATCGTCATGGCCGCGGCACTCGATGTTCAGATGCGCGCTGATGTAGCCGGTGATCTCGGTGTCCTCTTCGAACTTGATGTCGAAGCAGGTGGTCTCGGTCTTCGGGTCGTACGACACCTCGGTGTGGGTGGGGTAGGGGTCGTAGGAGAGCTTGTGCGAGGACGCATCCAGGTACAGCTTCTTGTAGATGGTGCGCGCCAGCGGGATCTCCTTCTCGGGGCGCTTCGGCTGGAAGTCGTAGTCGAAGGCGTCCATGATGTCCAAACGCACGCGCGGGGTGGTCTCCCAGCCGTTGTGGATGTCCTTCAGGTAGCGGTCGTAGAACTTCTTCAGGTCGTCCAGGTTGTCGCGGTTGTAGGTGTCGGGCCACTCCATGTCGCGATGGGCGCGGAACCACTTCTTGGGGCTGCGGATCTTGCGGAACGCCTCCCAGGAGCCGCGGTTGTGGATGTGGCACAAGCCGGAGCAGATGTAGGCGGGGACGTTGATGCGATCCCACTTCGGCGCGCGGGCCTTCCAGTACTCGTCGAAGTACGGATGCGCGGCCAGCATGTTGGGGGCGTCTTCCACCCAGGTCTTGCTGGCGATGGAGTTCACCATGTTGTTGTTGTAGCCGGGAGCCATCATGCCGCCCATGGTGAAGGACTCGCGGTACATGTCGCCGGTGCCCTCCCATGCACCGATGCATGCCAGATGCGGCGGGCGGGTGGAAGCGATGCCCCAGATGACCATGCACACGCCGGAGTTGCCGAACATCGACACCTTGCCGTTGCACCAGTCCTGCTCGGCAGCCCACTCGATGAAGTCGTAGCCGTCGTAGTGGTCCTGGACGCCCCAGTTGGACACCAAGCCCTCGGAGTTGCCCACGCCGCGCGGATCGACGTTGGCGATGGCGTAGCCGTTGGGCACCCAGTAGCCGGGGTCGGCGCTTTCGAACTTCGCCATGGGGGACACGGTCTTAGGCGGCACGCCGACGGGCTGGAACTTGCCGTTGCCCTCCATCATGTTCTTGCCGAAGGGGCCCCAGCTGATGATCAGGGGCACCGGGCCGGAATCGGCGGGGCGGAAGATGTCGGCGTAGATGGTCACGCCGTCGCGCATCTTCACCGGGGTGTCGCGGTCGCACAGGATACCGGGCGCTGCCTCGTAGGTATGGGTGTTGAGCTCGGGGCAGTAGCTGAAAGGCGAAACCTGCTCGCCGTTCATGATCTTCTGCTCCATCTCCTCCTTGGTGTAGCCGCCGTTGCCCTTGCGGTAGATGACCTCGATGGGCTCGCAGCCGGGCCACTGCTCCTCCTTCACCATGAAGCGATCGCTGTCCGGATCGTACATGGGAATGGTTTTGAACTGCTGCTTGATCTCCATTTGATCCCCTTCCATTTCATGGACTACAGTTCATTCCGGATGGGGGGATCGTAGGGTTTTCCCGCGCATCACGTGTTGTGCAGGCTCACAAAGGGACGCGGCGCCCGGGCGGCGCTAGGCGGAGGGGAATCCGGCATCGCCCCACGCGCGCAGCCGGCTTTCCACGAGTTCGAGCAGCTCATGCTGGGTATGGATGCCCAGCTTCTTGTAGAGGCGGTAGATGTGCGACTTCGCGGTGCTTAGGGAAATGCCCAAACGGTCGCGGATAAATGCCGCGTTGTGCCCGCGGGAAAGCAGGTAGAGCACTTCGATCTGGCGCTGCGAGAGGCCGTTCTCGGCGCCGATCGTCTCGCAGGCCAGGCGGTAGGCGTCCGTCTCGGCCTGCAGCGCCGTGCGGGCGCTTTCCTCGATGGGGGTTTCGGTGTCAGGGGGGTTGTCGCGCCGCGCATCGCGCTTGACGATGTCGACGCGGGGGTAGATGACGTAGCCGATGGCGAACGACAGCAGGATCGCGGCGGCGATGAACTCCCACTGCATCGAGGCGAGCAGGTGCGGGTCGAACGCGATCCACGCCCCCAAAAGCGTCCCGAGCGTCAGCATGCCGCACCCCACGCCGATGGAGAACGTCGAGGAGATGCCGCACTCCCGCGCAGCCCCCACCAGCGACACCCACAGCGCGGCGCTGGTGCACAGGTAGCAGGTGAAAAGGACGAGGTTCGCAAGCGGCGGGAACGCGCCGAACAACAGCGGGGTGAGGAACGCGGCAAGGCCCACGACGATCATCAGGGGGCGCAGCAACAGGTCCCAGCGAACCTCCTCCTCGTCGCGGTCCATCGCGAAGTGGAACAGCAAAAGGATGCCCAGGCACCCTATGAGCAGCGCCGCGGCTTGGGACGCGAGGTCGAAGTCCTCGCGCTGCATCTCCGAGACCATCGCCTCCAGCATGCCCAGCGACAGGCCCATGAGGATCATCGCCAAACCCAGCATCGAGCCGTATTTTCCCGTCTTGATGCCCGCATCTTCGACGGAGGCGACCGCGTCGCCCGCCTTGCCCGTGCGGGAGGCGATATGCGCCACGGGGATCTCCAGCAGGGGCAGCGCCGTCGCCACGCCGCCGACGAACCCCGCCGGGGCGAGGTGCACCGTGCAGAAGACGATGATGGCGGACGGCGGGATGGCGATGGCGGTGTTGAGGGTCAGCGAAGCTATCCCGAGGCGAGAGTACGACTCGGCCCAGAACAGCAGCAGCCCCGCCGAGCCGGCGCCGATGACGACGCCCGAGGCGATGGTGACGACCGAGCTCATCGCGTCGTCCGCGAACAGCGCCGAAGCGCCCGACCCCGCCGCCATCGCCAAGGCGCACGCCGTCGCGAAGGACGGGCTGCGCAGGAAGGCGGGCTTCCGCTTCGGGATGATGCCGGCGGCGAGCAGGGCGATGGCCTGCGTTGCGGCTGCGGCGGCGAATCCCAGGGGGAGCGGCTGGAGGAGGGGCTTGAAGGAGCGGAGCGCGGTGCTGTCCAGCGCGAACTCGACGCCGCAGAAGATGGCGACGAAGATCCAAGCGGCATGCAGCGCCAAGCCGAGGGAGGGGAGCGAGGCGACTCCCTGTTCGCCACCCTTCCCCTTCACGACGATGCTTATGCGCGGCAAGACTGCCATGGACGGGCCCCTCGAATCCGGACGATGCCGTTGAAACGCTGACATTGATGGGACTGTAGCCTACCATCTATTGGAGGCTTCGGTAGTTTGTGTGACAAGGGGCTAGCCTAGGCAGCAACGCTCTTCGCTCCCTTCACGCCCTTCTTC
>URRZ01000074.1 GCA_900550385.1 uncultured Coriobacteriaceae bacterium
GCTCGAGGATGCTGGCGACTTCTACGTGGGGGGTTTGGGGGAACATGTCCACGGGGGTGGCGCGCAGGAGGCGGTAGCCGCACCGCTCGAAGCGGGCGATGTCGCGCGCCCACGTGGCGGGGTTGCAGCTTATGTAGGCGACGCGCGTCGGCGCGGCGGACGCGATGCTGTCCACCACCCCGTCGGCAAGCCCCGCGCGCGGCGGGTCCACCACCAGCGCGTCGAGCGCCCCCAAACGCGGCAGCTCGCGCGCGGCGTCGCCGCCGATCACCTGCACGTCGACCTTGTTAGCCTCCGCGTTGCGCCGCAGGTCCCGCACCGACGAGCCCGCCGACTCCACCGCCAGAACGTCCGCCCCGGCCTTCGCCAACGGGATCGAGAAGGTCCCGCCGCCGGCGTAGAGGTCCGCGGCCACCATGCCCGCGATGCCGCCCGGCGAGCCCTGCGCCAAGCCGTCCAGCGCCGCTTCGACCAGCTTCTCCGCCTGCGCCGTGTTCACCTGGAAGAACGATGGCGCGCTCGTGAGGAAGTCGAACCCTCCCAGCTGCTCGTGCCACATCCCCTTGCCGTCGAGCACCTCGACCTTGCGCACCTTGCGGGCGCGCCCGGGATCCGCAAGGACGCGCACGATGCTCGTCGCTTTGAGCGCGTCCGCCAGCGTCTTCGCCGCGGCGGCGCGGGGGAACGGGCCCGGCTTCGTCCATAGGGCCACCTCCACGTCGCGCGTCCGCAGGCTGCCTCGCACCCCCACGCGGAATATCCCTAGCTCGTTCGATCCCGCGAGGAAGCGCAGCGCGCCCCTCAGCGCGCGCGGCGCCTTCTGCAGCGGCTTCGCTGCGATGGGGCACGACGCGGGGACGACCGGCTCGTGGGACCCTTCGCGCAAAAACCCCAGCGCGAGGCTCCCGTCGGCCGCGCGGCTGCAGGAAAGCTCCAGCTTGTTGCGGTACCCCGTCTGCCGCCTGCTGGGAAGGCACTCCGACACCAGCGCATCCGCCGCCCCGTGCTCGAAGCGGGCGGTGCGCTCCAAAGCCGCGACCACGTTCTCCCGCTTCGCGGCCAGCTGGGCGTCGTAGGAGAGGTGCTGCCAGGGGCACCCGCCGCACAGGCCCCCCATCTCGCAGAACGGGGCCGCCCGCAAAGGGGAAGGCTCCTCCATGCGCACGATGCGCCCGCGCGCGAAGGAGGGCTTCTCCTCCACCACCTCGACGGCTGCCACATCCCCCGGGGCGGCCTGATCGACGAACACCGCCTTCCCGCTGGCCAGGTGCCCCACCGCCTCCGAGCCGTAGCCCATGCGCTCGATGCGGACGATTTCCTCCATGGTTGCGCTTTTCCCGTCTCCTCGTTTCCGTTTTCGCCCATGATAGCGTATAATCTGCCCCGCTTGCCCTCGTAGCCCAGTGGATAGGGCGTCTGCCTCCGGAGCAGAAGACCGCAGGTTCGAATCCTGTCGAGGGCACCATCCGCCCAAGACGGCCGACTTTGCGTCGGCCTTTGTTTCTTCGGGCGCCATCTGCGCAAACACGGGAGAACATGACCACGACCGCATCTCAGAACGAAACGCCTTCCGCACCCGGGCGCCTGCCTTCGGCAAGCGGCGGCGATGCCGCGGACGCCTCCGACGGCAAGGCCCTCGCGACGGTCGACGGGGCCGCAGTCGGCGCGGGAGCCGAAGCCCCCGAGGCCGCGCCGCTCGTCATCGTCATGCACGCCTCGGTGGGGTCGGGCCACCGCAGCGCCGCGAACGCCATCGCGCAGGCGTTCCAGACGCTCGCCGAAAGCGACGATGCGGCCGTGCCCGGGAACCTGGAGGTCGAGGTGCTCGACATCCTCGATTGGGGCCGCATCAAGTTCGACGGCGACAAGACCGCCTCGCTGTTCACCGGCTTCACGCGCCCCATCTACGACCTCACCTGGCGCTACACCTTCACCGGCAGGTTCCTGTGGGGCGGCGGCACCATCTGGTCGCGCATCATGTTCCCCGCCTTCACCGCACATGTCCGCGAGAAGCGGCCCCTCGCCGTCGTCTGCACGCACATCACCGCGGCGAACGTGGCGGTGGGCGCGCGCATGCTGTCGGGGCAGGACTTCCCCATCATCTGCGTGCCCACCGATTACGAGACCGAGGGGCTGTGGCCACACCTGCATGCCGACCTGTTCTGCGTCGCCAGCGAGTCCATGGCCGAGACGCTGCGCCCCCGCAAGGTGCCCGAGGAGCGCATCCTCATAACGGGCATCCCCACGCGGGAGGATTTCCGCCGATCCTACGACAAGGACGAGGTGCGCGCGCAGCTGGGCCTGCCGTCCGACAAGCAGGTGGTGCTGGCGCTGGCGGGCGCGTACCTGCCGCGCCCCTACGTGCGCTTCCGCGAGACGCTCGACAAGGTGCTGCCCTACCTGCACTCGTTCCCCAACCTCCACCTGGCCATCGTCGCGGGCAGCGACCAGGACAACGCCAGGCACCTGCGCACGATGTGCTCCGAGCTGGGGATCGCCAACGCCACGGTGTTCGACTACGTGGAGCGGATGGCGGCGCTGATGGCGGCAAGCGACCTGGTCATCTGCAAGTCCGGCGGGCTCACCGTCACCGAGTGCCTGTGCGCCCAGGTGCCCATGGTCCTTTTGGGGAAAGCCTACGGGCAGGAGAACATCAACGTGCGCACGCTCACCGCGCTGGGCGCCGCCATGCACGTCACCACCGCGCGCGAGCTCGTGGACGCCCTTCGGCACATATCCCGCAGCCCGCAGAGCACCCGCGCGATGCTGATAAACGGCAGCTTCCTGCGGCGCCCCGACGCGGCGCGCGACATCGTCCATGCGGCGATGCGCCTCGCCGGCTCCCCCGCCGCGCCGGGCGACCCCACGCGGCGCAAGCGCTTCGCCCATTTCTATTGGGGGAAGAAACCCGCCCACATCCGCTAGAGAACGGCGCAGACGGCGGAAGCATCCCCTTGCCCGCTCCCCGCCCCGCAACGCAGGCGCCCCGATCCACCGGATCCCGGCGCGACGAACGAAAGGAACGCAAGAGCATGACGTCATTCGAATCGCTCGGGTTGTCCGAGCGCGCCCTGGAGGCCGTGCGCTTCCTGGGATACTCGCAGCCCACGCCCGTGCAGGAGCAGGCGATACCGCTCGCCCTGCAGGGGCGCGACATCATCGCCGCGGCGAAGACCGGCACCGGCAAGACCGCCGCGTTCGCGCTGCCGCTGCTCGACCGCATCGGGCGCGTCGGGAAAGGGTACGGCCCCGCCATCCTGGTCATCACGCCCACCCGCGAGCTCGCCCAGCAGATCGGCGAGGTGTGCGGCACCATCGCGCAGGCCACCCGCCACCGCATCCTCGCCGCCGTGGGCGGCGTGTCCTACAACCCCCAGATAGCCTGCCTGGAACGCGGATGCGACGTGCTCATCGCGACGCCGGGGCGCCTCATCGACCTGATGGACAAGGACGCGGCGCACCTGGGCAACGTCGAGGCGCTGGTCCTGGACGAGGCCGACCGCATGCTGGACATGGGGTTCTGGCCCGCCGTCAAGCGCATCGTAGCCGCCACTCCCGAAAGCCGCCAGACGCTGCTGCTCTCGGCGACCATCGACGACGCGGTGCGCCGGCACGCCGGGGCGCTGCTGCGCGACCCCGCCTCGGTCGAGGCGGCGCATCGCGGCGACGTCGCCGACACCATCGAGCAGTTCATCGTGCGCTGCCCGCGCCTCGCCCGCCCCGAGATGCTGCGCGCGCTCCTCGAGGAGAAGGGCCCGCGGCGCGTCATCGTGTTCGCCCGCACCCGCCGCGGCGCCGACGGGGTCTGCCGGCGCCTGAAGAAGGCGGGCTTCTCCGCCGAGCCCATCCACGCCAGCCGATCGCAGAGCGCCCGCAAGCGCGCGCTCGAGCGCTTCAGCGCCGGCGAGATCGACATCCTGGTCGCCACCGACGTGCTCGCGCGCGGCATCGACGTCGAGCAGGTCTCCTACGTGGTCAACTACGACCTGCCCACCCCGCCGGAAAGCTACGTGCACCGCATCGGACGAACCGGACGCGCCGGCGAGGCGGGCTTCGCCGTGTCTCTCGTCACGCCCGAGACCGAAGAGGAGCTTGCCGCCATCGAGAAGCTCATCAAGCAGAAGATCCCCGAACTCGAGCTCGCGGGCTTCGGCCGCGAGGATGCCGAGCGCGCCGCCGCGCTGAAGCAGGCGAAGCGGGAGGCGAAGGAGGATCCCGACATCCTCCAGGCGAAAAAGGAGCTCGCCGCCCGCGCCCGCAAGAAGCGCAAGCGCGCCGCCCAGCCCGGGGAGGGCGCTCCGTCAAAGCGCAAGGGCGCCAAGCCCGCCTCAGGCAAGCGCGCCGCAGCCGCATCCAGCGCCGCTGCCGGCAAGCCTTCCGCAGGCAAGGCGGACGCCAGGAAGGCGGCCGGGGCATCCGGAGCCAAACAGGCTTCGAGCTCCGGCGGCGCCAAGCGAACGGCCTCCGGAGCAGGCGCCAAGCGCAAGGGCGATTTCCGTCCCGGGCGCGCCCATCGTGCCGACGTGGCCCGCCGCCGCTCATCGCGCTCCTAGCCTGCCCGCCGTCCCGCAGCGCCCACCGCGGGCAGGCAACCGCGCCGTCTCGCGCCGCCCGCCGCGCCCCGGCCGGTCCGCCGCCTTATGCCGCCGTTTCCCCCCGCTTGGCGGAACCGCGCGGGGGATGCGCGGCGTCTGCCGCTAAGGTGGATGGCGGATCACGGACAGGAGGTTGAGATGAGGATCGCCGTAGCTAGCGACGGATTGGAAGTTGCATCCTATTTCGCCAGCGCCGCCAGCTTCATGTGCTACACCGTCAAGCGGGGCATCATCACCGAATGCCAGAACATGCCCAACCCCAAGCTCTCGCTGGACAAGCTGGTCCAGCTGTTCGGCGAGCTGGGCATCGACGTCCTCATCGTCGGCCGCATCGAATACGACATCGCCAATCGCCTCTGCCGGGCTGGCGTCGAGGTTGTCGCGGGCGCCCAGGGCAACGCCGCCGACGTCGCGCGCGGCTACCTGAGCAAGACGCTCACCGGTGTCGAGGAGGTCTGCCACATCGCCGACCCCACCTTCACCATCGGCGCCCCCCATGAGGAGCGCTCGCTGGCCTAGGGGGCGCGTCCGCGAGCGCCAAGCAACCCGCGAAGCCGCAAGATTCCCCCCAAACGCGAAGAAGGCCCCGCAGCTCGAGCTGCGGGGCCTTCTCCTTGCGTCGTATGTCGCGGGTGCCGTCCGGGCCTACAGGGCCTTCTTGGCGGCCTCGGCGATGGCGGCGAACGCCTGCGGGTCGTTCACGGCCATGCCGGCGAGCACCTTGCGGTCCAACTCGATGCCGGCCTTCTTCACGCCGTTCATGAACACGGAGTAGGACAGGCCGTTGATGCGGGCCGCGGCGTTGATGCGGGTGATCCACAGGCGGCGGATCTCGCGCTTCTTGTTGCGGCGGTCGCGGTACTGGTACTGCAGCGAATGGCGGACCTGCTCTTTAGCCGCCTTGTAGGAACGGGATTTCGCGCCATAGTAACCCTTGGCGCGCTTCATGATGGTGCGGCGCTTCTTGTGCGCGTTCAGAGCACGCTTAACACGAGCCATTTCGTATCACTCCTTTTTTCGATTATCGAAGACCGATGTTGCGGGCGACGTTCTTCGCGTCGGCAGCGGAAACGCCGGTCTCGTGACGGAAATTGCGCTTGCGCTTGGCGCTCTTCTTGGTGAGGATGTGGCTCTTGTAGGCCTTGCCGCGCATGATCTTGCCGGAACCCGTGACGCGGAAGCGCTTCTTGGATCCGCTATGGGTCTTCATCTTAGGCATTGGAATCCTTCCCTTCTTCATCCTTGCCGGACTTCTTCTTTTTCTTCGCCGCGACCGCCGAGGGCAGCGGGGCGATGAGCATGTGCATGTTGCGACCCTCCATCTTCGGCTGGCTCTCGATGACGGCCACGTCCTTCAGGTCGTCGGCCAGTCGCTCCAGGATGGTAAGGCCCTGCTCCGGATGCGCCATCTCGCGCCCGCGGAACATGATGGTGATCTTCACCTTGTTGCCCGCGTCCAGGAAGCGCAGCACGTGCTTCTTCTTGGTGGTGTAGTCGCCCACGTCGATTTTCGGACGGAACTTCATTTCCTTCGTCTCGATCTTCGACTGGTTCTTGCGCGCCTGCTTGGCTTTGATGGCCTGGTCGTACTTGAACTTGCCGTAGTCCATGATGCGGCAGACCGGGGGGTCCGCCTGCGGGGCGATCTCGACGAGGTCGAGGCCCTCGTCTTCGGCGATGCGCCGGGCTTGGACCAGCGGGTAGATTCCCAACTGTTCGCCATCGAAGTTGATCAAGCGGCACTCCCGCACCGTGATCTGGTCGTTGAGCCGAGGCTCCTGAGCAGCTATTGCGCTCACCTTCCTTTCCCCGTGGCTTCCGCCACGAAACGAAAAACCCGCAGCCTCGGGCTGCGGGTTCGCATTCATGGTGCGCCGCGCGAGGCGGCCTCATATTCGCGTGACCCATCAGCAGCCGAAGCGCCGAACCAGGTGGGAGGCTTCACGCCCCCGCTTGTTTGAACAGCCCGCATAGGATAGCACGGAGATGACGCCCTGCAAGAGAAATCCACAATACGACCCGTCTCGGTCCGAGGGATGGGGGAGGTGTTCCGTGCTCAAACAGTCCTGGGCTCGCTCGAAACGCCCACTGGGCGTTTCGGCTCGTGCGGAACTGCGCGCGGAACCCCTCCCCCATCCCTCGGACCTGTTTTCCTTTTTAACTTTCGCCCCAGCACCCCGCCCCGCATCCCGTACAGGAAGCGGGGCAATCGGGGGCGTTACGCGGAAGACGACGGGGCTACGCGTTCACGTAGACATAGATCAGGCGGATGGTGTCCACCAGGTTGTCGGAGGCGTTGGCGGTGGTGTAGTCGTAGGTGAGCGTCGCCGACCAGGGCAGGGTCTTCCCCGCCGCCTGGCCCTCGCCCTCGAACGTGCAGCTCTCGCGCATCAGGGTGGTGCCGTCGCTATCGTAGGTGGAGTACTCCGACTTGTCATCCGGCAGCACCGCCGCGCCCTCCTCGACGGACACACCCGCATCGCCGAGCGTCTTCTCGATCACGTGGTCGTTGGACACCGCGTCGGCGAAGCTGAGGGACCCGTAGCCCAGCGAAGCCGTGGGGGCGGAATAGCCCGCCTGCACCACCGAGCCGCCCTCGTCGAGCCCGAGGTACACCGACGGCGTGCCCGAACGCGAATCCGCGGGCTCCTCGGTCAGGGCGATGGTGAGGTTGGTCCGGACGGGATTGCCCTCCTCACTCACCTCGCGGGTGCTGGTCACCGTCGCGCCCAGGCCGATCTGCTCGATGGCCTCGTCCTGGCCAAGGCCCAGGAGCGATCCCAGGTTGGGCA
Source organism: uncultured Coriobacteriaceae bacterium (assembly GCA_900550385.1). Taxonomy (GTDB): domain Bacteria; phylum Actinomycetota; class Coriobacteriia; order Coriobacteriales; family Eggerthellaceae; genus Aphodovivens. The sequence continues at coordinate 7,388 of URRZ01000074.1, forward strand.
CGGCGACGAGCTTCTCGGTGCCGCTTGAGGCGTCCTCGACGCCCTCTTGGATGGCATCGGCGCTGGAGGCCGGCGTGCTGGCTGCCCTCTGGACCGCCGTCTCGGACGCGGTCCGCACCAGCATCACCCCCGCCACGATGGCGGCGGCGAACAGCGCCAGCAGCACGATGATGACGCCCACCAGCACGCGCCTCGTCCGGCGCGATTTCCCCAGGTACTCGGAGGGCTCCTCCTGCCCGTGCATGCCGCCCACCCGCTCGCGCGCGGCGTCGCGGTCCATGGAGTCGTCGCCCACCAGGAGTGGCGGCCTGTCGGGGGGCTCCAGACTCTGCAGGGCGTCGGGGTAGGCGTCCTCGTTGTCGCCCTTGTAGCTGAACCCGCCGGCATGCGCCCCCTCCCCCACCGGGGCGAAGGCCTCCGTCAGGCCGATGTGCTCGTCGCCGGCGCGGGCGGCCTCGTCGAACGCCGCATCGCCGTCGCCGACGGGCGAGAACGCCTCGGTGAGCCCGATGCGCTCGTCATCCGACGCGGGGTCGGCGCGACGGCCCCTCTCGGGATCGGCGGGGATGCCGTCTGTTCCGTTTGCTGCGTGTTTTGGCATGGACGCTCCTTCCCTCGCTTCGCGCGGCGCCGGCAGGCGCATGGGCGCGGATGCGGCGCCTACATGAAGAATAGATAGTATATCGCGAAAGCGACGAGGCCGATCGCCGCCAAGGCGATGACCGTCTTCTGCACCGCCCCCATCTTGGAGTCTTGGAGGTCCTCCAAGCTGGTGCGATGGGCGCCGCCGTCATACTGGCGCGCGCTTTCGGCGGGCGATGGCGGGGGTTCCGCCGCAGAGGGGGCCAGCGCCTCGGACGCGTCCGCGGCAGCGCCGCCTTCGCCCGCCGCGGGCTGCCGCCCCCCGTCCGCGGCCTCCGCCGCAGGCCGCGGCATCCGATCCGGCTCGGGAGCCGCGGAACCGGCGCCTGCGGAAGGCTCGGGCGCGCCCGCCTCGATGACCAGATCGTCCTCGTCGTCCGCCGACACGCTGATGTGGGAGAAACCCCGCTTGCTGGAAACCACGCGCCATCCTCTCGCTCTTGCCGAACGGCCGAAAGCCGCCCGCCGCGCGCCCCGCGAACGCGTCCCGGGCGCCTCGTCCGCATGCGCCGGGCGCGGGAGCCTCCCCGCATCCGCGCATGCCTCCTTCCCCGCCAGTTTACTATATATCCGCACGTCGGCCCGCCGTCGCCTTTCATGCTCCATATGCGCGCGTTCGGCAGGTTAAATCCGCATTAACAAGCATTCCACTATTCCTCCATATGCTTTATTGCGATAAAGTAAGCCAATACGCTCGCCGGGCATATGCGCGCCGGCGGCGAGGGCGCGCGAGCGCCTCGAGGAGTGCCCCGCCGTTGCGCGGGGCGAAGGGAAGGAGACCATCCGATGGAAGAGAAGTATTCGTTCAGCAGGCGCCGTTTCCTCGGCCTGCTCGGCGCTTCCGCAGCGAGCTTCGGCCTGGTGAGCATGGCCGGCTGCAGCGGCGGCGAGAAGGAAGGCGGCGAGGGCGCGGCAGAGGGCGGCACCATCGCCGAGTCCATCACCTACGCCCAGAGCGCCGATCCGCGCGCGCTGGATCCCGCGTTCTTCGACGACGGCGAGTCCGCCAAGGTCTCCGCCAACATCTTCGAGGGCCTGTACACCTTCGGCGCCACCGACACCACCGTGCAGCCGTGCCTGGCCACCGACCTGCCCGAGATCAGCGACGACGGCCTGGAGTACACCATCAAGCTGCGCGAGGGCGTGAAGTTCCATGACGGCACCGACTTCACCGCCGCCGCCGTGGTGACCTCCATCGAGCGCCAGCTCGAGCCCAACCGCACCTCCGACATGCCCTACGCGTCGTTCGTGTTCGGCGAGGAGGCCGCGGGCACCGGCGTCGCCTCCATCGAGGCCGTCGACGACTACACCGTGAAGATCACGCTGCGCGCCGCCAACACCGCGTTCGAGAAGAACCTGGCCATGGCCCTCGCCGCCCCCATCGTGTGCCCCACGTGCCTGGAGGAATCGGGCGGGAACGTCGGCGAGGATCCCACCGGCGCCGGCACCGGCCCCTACAAGTTCGTCAGCTGGACCAAGCAGTCCGACATCGTGCTCGAGGCCAACGAGGAGTACTGGGACACCGAGAACGCGCCGAAGACCAAGAACGTCGTGTTCCGCATCATCCCCGAGAACAACACCCGCGTGACCGCGCTGACCAACGGCGAGGTCGACATCATCGACGGCGTCGACCTGGCCTCCGTGCAGCAGATCACCGACAACGGCTACGAGCTGTTCGCCGAGGACGGCATGACCATCAACTACATGGCGTTCAACACCGATAGCGGCGTGTGCACCGACAAGGAAGTGCGCAAGGCCATCGCCCAGGCCGTCAACGTGCCTGAGCTGGTCGAGACCGTCTACGGCGAGTACGCCACCGTGGCGACCTCCGTCATGCCCTTCTTCATGGCGCCCTACGTCGAGGACATCGAGCAGACCGCCTACGATCCCGAGGCCGCCAAGGAGACCCTGGCCGCCAAGGGCGTCACCGAGCTCGCCTGCATGACCTACACCAACTCCCGCCCCTACAACACCAAGGGCGGCTCCGAGCTGGCACGCCTGATCCAGGGCTACCTGGCCGAGGTCGGCGTGACGGTGAACATCACCGAGTACGACTGGACCACCTACAAGACCAAGTGCCAGACCGATCCGTACGACATCTGCTTCTACGGCTGGACCGGCGACAACGGCGACCCGGACAACTTCATGAACCTGCTGGCCGACTCCAACTGGTCCATCAACGTGGCCCGCTGGAACAACCAGGAGTACAAGGACCTCATCGCCCAGGGCGTGACCCTGCCCGACGGCGACGAGCGCAACGCCATCTACCATCAGTGCGAGGAGATGGTGGCGGAGGAGCAGCCGTGGCTGCTGATCTCCCACTCCCAGAACCTGTGCGGCTACAGCCCCAAGGTGCATGACTTCTACTACCATCCCACGGGAGTCGTGTTCATGAAGGGCGTCACCAAGGAGGCGTAGGCGCTGCGAGACCGTCTCGTAGTCGCGACCGCGCGAACTTGAAGGCGCATCGCGGCGGAAAACGCCCCCGGAAACCACCCCGGGCCGGTTGGGTTTTGGAAGCCCCC
>URRZ01000075.1 GCA_900550385.1 uncultured Coriobacteriaceae bacterium
CACAGCTGGGTATAATCAATACCGTCCAGTTTTTCTGAGAACGCGTCCCAGTCCTCTTTGGCCCAGGAGGCCCGGCTATCCCAGTCGCCCACCTGGCGCAGACATTCTTCAGATATGGGAGTGAAGCAGCCGTAGGTCAGACAGGTCAGGAAGTAAGGACAGGGATTGGCCAGTGTGAATTCCAGCGTGTAGTCATCCACCGCGCGGACGCCCACCTGATCAAAGGCGCCTTCTTCCGCCAGCACAGCGGCAGCGCCGGAGACCATAGCCTCTTCATACATATACGCGCCGTCGGCGTTTACATTGAGGGCGTATTCCGCGGCAGCCACAAAGTCCTTGGCTTTCAGCTCACCGACTTCTTCACCCTTGTAATTCACCCATTTCACACCCTGACGGAGTTTTGCGCGGTTTCAGTAGGAGGTAGCCTGATGGTTGAAGCGGATGGGATGGCAACGTGCTTGGATTTGGATGCGCTGCCGCTGTCGGTTGATCTGGTGCGCGACGGCGACGGATCTCCTGCGTTCGTCTACTTGGACGAGCGGCTGCTTCCCTATGAGGAGCGTTTCCTGACGACCTCCGATTGGCGCGAGGTGGTGGATGCCGTGAAGACGCTCGCCGTGCGGGGGGCTCCTGCCATCGGCATCGCCGGCGCCGCCGCTTTGGTTCTCTGGGCGTTTTCCGAAGGGGTTCCCGCCTCGCGTGCGCATGGATGCTCCCAGGATGCGGAAAGCTTCATCGAGGCGTTGGGCGCAGCGGCAGTCGAGGTGGGGGATGCCCGCCCCACCGCCGTCAACCTGATGTGGGCGGTGCGCCGCATGGAATCGTTCGCCAAAGAGGAGGCTGCCCAGGGCAAGCCCTCCTGGGAGATCGCCGACGGGATGTTCGATCTGGCGCGTCGCATGGAGGACGAGGATATCGCCTCGAACCTGGCTATCGGCCGCCATGGCGCCGAGCTTTTGCAGGCAGGATCGCGCATCCTCACGCACTGCAACGCCGGAAGCCTCGGCACGGTGAAGTTCGGAACGGCGCTCTCGATCGTCTACGCGGCTGCGGGGCAGGGCAAGGTCGCGCGCGTGTGCGCCGACGAGACGCGGCCGGTGGGGCAGGGCGCGCGCCTGACCACGTGGGAGCTTTCGAAAGTTGGCATTCCCACGACGCTGATCTGCGACAACATGGCAGCAAGCCTCATGGCTGCCGGCAAGGTGGACGCGGTGATCGTCGGGGCCGACCGCATAGCCGCGAACGGCGACACGGCGAACAAGATCGGCACGTACGGGGTGGCGGTGCTGGCGAAGCACCATGGGATCCCGTTCTACGTTGCGGCGCCTGCCTCCACCATCGACGCGTCTCTTGCGGACGGGTCCGGCATCCCCATCGAGCAGCGCGATCCCGCCGAGGTCCTTCCCAAGCCCATCGAGGGCGTGGATGTGTGGAACCCCGCGTTCGACGTCACCCCGGCGGAGCTCATCACGGCGATCGTCACCGACAAGGGCGTGTTCGCGCCCGGGGAAGTGACGCGGGTGCTTGCGTAGGGGCGGGCGGGGCGGGGAGCCTGCTTCATGCCCCTGCTCAACCAAGGAAAACCCTGGCTTTCGCACTGAAAATGGGAAGAATCCTCCGTCCTTTTTTCTCGAATGGGCGATGTGAAAAAGCGACTGTCCCTTTTTCACATCGCGAGGGGTTTGCCTAGTTCAGCGGCGAGCTCGGGTAGGAGGTGCGCCATCGTGTCGTCGATGGTCTTCTTCTTGAGCTCGCACTCCCATACCACATGGACCTTCCAGCCCATCTCCTCGAGCTGCGCGTGCGTTCGGGCGTCGCGCTCGACGTTGCGCTGGAACTTCACCACCCAGTACTCCACGTTGGATTTGGGCATGCTGGGGTGGCATTTCTCGTGTCGGTGCCACCAGCACCCGTTGATGAACAGGGCGACCTTCTTGCCCGGCCATGCAACGTCGGGATGTCCGGGCACTTTCCATTGCAGGCGGTACCCGGTAAGTCCGGCAGCGCGTAAGCGTGCGCGCACCAGCAGCTCGGGCTTGGTGTTCGCCCGCTTGTTGCCTTGCATCGATTTGCGTACCGCTTCGGTGGTCATGGAATCGCCGTTGGGGTTCGGGGTTAGCAGGACGCAGCGTGCGCCGCTACGAGTTTCTCCAGATCGAGTATGGAGAGCGGGGAGGAATCGCTCCGCAACGCCAGCTCGAGCTTGATATCGGGAAGGAATATCGTCAGGGTGCGATCGGAGCCGCAATCGGCGGACCAATGTTGCACCGATTTCCAAGGGAACGATTCTTGGCTTATCGGGTCGAACTCGGGCCAGGTGAAGTTGGCGAAGACGATCCTCTTGTCGGTCAGCACGACGGCATACTGCCGCTTGGCTTGATGCTCCTTCCTGAGGAATGCGACGAGCATCTGCTCGCCTTCAAACATAAGATCGGCGACGGGCCCATCCTGCACCGCACCGAGGTGCCGATTCAGCAGCAGCCTTTTTTCCTCGCGTTCCATTCTGCGCTCCTTTCCGCTTCGCCACGAAATCTAAATCGCAAGGGCGTTTACGGCCCTTGCCCCTCATTATATGCGGTAAGGAAATAATGAGGGGAGATGATGCTCGGGCATCGGCAGGCAGCCAAACTAGTATTTCGACGCGTGGAAGATCGGTTCCGAAAAAGGAAGATGAAAAGGGGAAACGCAATCGAATGGATTGCCCGCCGACGGCGTTTCCCCTGATGAAAATGGTGGAGGCGCGGAGGATCGAACTCCGGTCCATACTAGATCGTCCGCAAGGCCCTACAAGCTTAGTCGCTGATCGGAGTTCGGGGATGCTCGGCACAGCGACACGCGTTGCATTCCCTAGCCGGTTCGGTCTTAGCCTTCGCCATACCGGCTACGTGCGAAGGCGCATTCCCCTAGGTTGATGCCGAACCCGGAAGCGGGGAAGATCCCGGGACGACAGCCAGGCGCGAACTAAGCGGCCATGGCGAGCGCAGGAGCGCTCTGATAGTTCTTCTTGCCAATTAAATTGACGGTACCCCTGTTTAGCGTGGCGAGGAGACCACGGCCTGCTCCTCACTTCAAACCTACCATGTCGAAACCAGTCGCCCCCGATAAGGGCGGGCACAGCGCCCGCGGCAGCGCGGAATCTCCGTGCTGCAAGGGGAGTGAGGCTCCACCTTTTCAAAGTGCGGCAACCGGGGAGGGCGCGTTGCGCCTATCCGCCGATTGCGGATACTCAAGTCTAGCCGACGGGATGGAAAAGTCAAGCCGCATCGGGCGTCGCGCCGGGACGGCCGGCGTTCCTAGCGCTTCTTCTTCCCGAGCAGGCCGCCGAGGTCGAGTCCGTCCTTGATATCGTCGAACGCGTCCTTCAGCTCGGTGATGGTCTCGATGCTCTCGCGGTAGATGGCGTTCATGTCCTGGGTCGTCTCCTTCACGCCTTCGCGCGTGATGCCCAGGTCGTATTCCTCGCCGTCGTTGGGGTCGAACTTGTCCGCCCAGCTGCGGGCCTTCTCGACGCCCTGCTTCGCCTTCTCCACGCCCACGTCGGCGGCATGCTTGCCGGCATGCGCGGCGCTGGCGGCAGCCGCTCCGGCGCGGTAGGCGAGGCTGGTGTTCTTCGGAGCCGCCTTCTTCGCGGCGGCAGGGGCGGAAGCGTCGGATTCCTCCGCCTCGCCCTCGTCCTCCTCGGCGTAGTAGTATTCGACCTCGTTGCCGTCCTCGTCGAGCAGCACGAAGCCGATCTCGTTGTCATCCTCGTCGACCAGGTAGCATTGGATGACGTCCTCGTCGAACTCCAGCTCCAGCAGCTCGTCTTCCAGCTCGGCGGTTTCCTCGGAAGCATCGGCGGGATCGTCCGGCATCCCGGCCTCATCCGGGGAAAGCACATCGTCTTCGACGACCAAGGGCTCGTCCTCGAAGATGACGGTCTCCTCCTGCGCGGCCTCCGCCGCGGCGCCCTTGCGCTTCTTGCGATGGAAAAACATGTCTCCTCCTAGCGGCTGCGCTCTTTCAGCGCGCGCTCGATCTCGCGCTTGCTGTCTCGCTCGGCCATGCTTTGGCGCTTGTCGTGCAGCTTCTTGCCGCGGGCGAGCGCCAGTTCCACCTTCACCAGGGAGTTCTCCTTGAAGTACATCTTCAGCGGCACCAGCGCCATGCCCTTCTCGCTGACCTTCCGGTCGAGGTCGCGGATCTGCTTGCGATGCAGGAGCAGCTTTCGCTTGCGGTCGGGGTCGACGTTGGCGAGGTTGCCGTTCTTGAACGGTGGGATATGGACGCCGTGCATCCACACCTCGCCGTTGCGGATGATGGCGAAGCAGTCGGTCAGCTGGCAGTTGTTGTCGCGCAACGACCTCACCTCGCACCCCTTCAGGGCTATGCCGGCCTCGTAGGTCTCCACGATCTCGTAGTCGTGCAGGGCGCGGCGGTTCTTCGCTATGGTCTTGGCCTCTTTGGTCATCGGCCGGCTACTCCTCCTTCTCGGCCTGCACGCCATCCATGCCAGGCACGAAGCAGGCGCCCTCGTTCAGATCGAGCGCGAAGCGCACCAGCAGGTTCACCGTCGCCTGCAGGTCGCGCAGGTCGACGACCTCGGTGGGAGTGTGCATGTAGCGCAGCGGCACCGAGACCAAGCCGCAGGGGATGCCGCCGCGCGCCACCTGGATGGCGCGGGCGTCGGTGCCCGTGACGCTGGGCTCGGCTTCGAGCTGGTAGGGGATGCCCTCCTTCTTCGCCGCGGCGATCAGCCGCTCGAACACGTGCGGGTTGATGTTGGGCCCGCGGGCGATGACGGGGCCGCCGCCGCAGACGATGTCGCCGTGCTTGGTTCTCTGGATGCCGGGGTAGTCGGTGGCGTGGGTCACGTCGAAGGCGATGGCGACGTCGGGGTTGATGCCGTAGGCCGACGTCATGGCGCCGCGCGTCCCGATCTCCTCTTGGACGGTCGCGCAGGCGATGAAATCCCCTTCGGCGCGGCCGGCCTTCGCCAGCTTCTCCAGCGCCCTCACGGCGATCCACACGCCCGCCTTGTCGTCGAAGGCGCGGGACACCGCCATGGTCTCGCTCAGGCGCTCGTAGCCGACCCCGAACGTGATGGGATCGCCCACATGGATGAGCTTCTTGACTTTCTTGCCGGGCATGCCCGTGTCGATGACCAGCTCGTCGATGGGAGTGACCGTCTTGCGCTCGTCGGCTTTGATGAGGTGGATGGGCTTGCGGGCGATCACGGCCTTGAACGCGCCGTGCGGCGTGTGGATGCGCACGCGCAGTCCCGGGAGGATCGCAGGGTCGACCCCGCCGATGGGGGCGAAGCTGATGAACCCGTCATCGGAGATGTAGGTGGCCATCAGGCCGATCTCGTCCATGTGAGCCGCCAGCATGAAGGAGGGGCCGGCTCCCTTGCCCTTCAGCAGGGCATGGACCGAGCCCATGACGTCGGTTCGGATCTCGTCGGCCGTCCCGGCGAGCCGCTCGCGGACGACGTCGGCGGCAGGCGTCTCGTATCCGGTCGGCGAAGGGGTTTCCAGAAGCCGTTCCAGGAACGCCTCGTGCTTGTATTTCATGATGCCGCGCATCACCACCACTCCTTTCGCTTCGCCCGCTTCCTCTCGCGCTTGGGCGCGCGGAAATCCAGCTCCAGCTGCTCGTTGCACGACTCGGCGGCCGCCTTCTTGCGCTCGACCTTCACGATGCTCCAGGAGACGGCATCCTTGCCGTACAGCTCCAGCATCCTGACGCGCGCGTCGTGGAGGTTCGCCTTCGAGCCGACGCGCGACGAGCTCTCGAACTCGAACAGCCCCTTCGCGCGGGAGTCCGATGCGGCTGGCGATGAGTAATGGGCGATGTAGGTCTGCATGGCCTTCCTTGGGTTTGCGGATGCGGCGGCAGCCTCGGTTCCGCGCGTCGCCCGCAGCTTGCCGGCAGGGCTTGGGAGGCCGTCTTTTCACCTGCCGAATCATACCACGCGAGGATGCGGGGAGGCGGCGTCCGTTTGTCGATTACGTGGCGATTTCAGGAACGTCGGGATGCGCGGCGGATTATCGCAGGGAACCGATGCGTTCGCTGGTACAATGCAGAGGTTGCAGTCGAATCGAAAGTGAACATGAAGAAGAAAGACACCGAAATCAAAGGCAAGCACGTCGCGAAACCCGATGCCGACGTGGAGGATAAGGCTCCGGCAGAGGAGCCGAAGGGCAAGCACGCCGCCAAAGGGGCCGAGGAGGGCGATTCCCGGTCCAAAGACGCCGAACGGCCCGACGAAGGCGCCGACGACGCCGTTGGCGAAACCGCCGCGCTGCCGACTGAGATGCTGTTCGCCGACGATGCCTACGGCGATCAGGACGCCGCCGGCGATGCCGCCGAGGCGGGCGCCGCGCATTTCGGCGCGGAGGCGGAAGCCGATGACGAGGAGAAGAAGCGCAAGCACCGCAAGGTCGCGGCGATCGTGCTGGGCGTCATCGCCGGCATCCTCGTCATCGTCTACCTGGCGGGCGCGTTCCTCTTCTCGAACCGATTCTTCCCGCAGACCTCCGCCGGGCACATGGATATCTCGATGGCCCAGGTCGACGAGGTGCGCCAGGAGCTCGATCAGGCGATCTCCGACTACGGCCTGGTCGTCACGGGCCAGGGATTCCGCCTCGAGCTCGATGCGGAGCAGGCGGGCATTTCCGCAGATAGCGGCGCCATCGTCTCCAGCATGCACGAAGACGTGAACATCTGGGCATGGCCGATCGAGGTGTTCAGGACCCACGACGAGACCGGCAAGCTCGCCGCCAGCTACAACGAGAGCGGCCTGGAGGAGCTGGTGCGCGCCGCCGTCGACGAGTTCAACGCCGACAAGACCGCCCCTGTCAACGCCACCATCGGCTTCGACGAGGCGGAGAACGCCTTCGTCGTCGTTCCCGAGCAGGCCGGCACCATGCTGGACGCCAATGCGGTGGTCAAGGCCGTGGACGGCGCGCTGGTCACGCTGTCCGATCGCGTCGAGCTGACGTCCGAGCATCTGCAGCAGCCCACCGTGCTCTCCGACGATCCCGCCTTGCAGGATGCGGCTGATCAGGCGAACACGATGATCACCGCCGACGTGACGCTCACGATGGCGGGCGATGTCGCCGCGGAGGTCGACGCCTCATTGATCTCGCAGTGGATCGTGCTGGACGAGGATCTTCAGGCGTCGCTCGATCAGGGCGCGCTGACCGCCTGGGTGGACCAGCTGACCTCGCAGTGCAACACGGTGGGGACCACGCGAACCTACACGCGCCCCGACGGCAAGCAGATCACCGTCTCCGGCGGCGTCTACGGCTGGGAGGTCGATCGCGACACCCTGCTCGCGCAGGTTCAGGAAGCCGTCGCCGCCGGCTCGACGGGGACGCAGGAGATCCCGGTGTGGTCATCCGGCTCCGCGTACAACGGGCCCGGCGAGCGCGATTGGGGCAACCGCTACTGCGACATCGACCTTGCCGAGCAGCATGTTCGCTTCTACGATGAAGCGGGCGCGCTGATCTGGGAGTCGGATTGCATCTCCGGCACGCCGGACGGCGAGCACGACACTTGGACGGGCGTCTATTGGCTCAACGGCAAGGAGAGTCCCTCGACGCTCATCGGATACGAGGATGGCAAGAAGATCTACGAGTCGCAGGTTTCGTACTGGATGCCGTTCGTGGGTAACTCCATCGGCCTGCACGATGCGAATTGGCAGCCGGCGTTCAGCGGCGCCATGTACGCGCAGGGCTACGGAAGCCACGGATGCGTGAACCTGCCCGTGGACAAGGCGGCCGAGCTCTACAACATCATCCAGCCGGGCGACTGCGTCGTCTCGCACTGGTAGGGCGGGGCGCCCTAGAGCGCGATGAGATCCGCCGGTTGCACGGGGACGATCCGCTGCAAGTCGGCAAGCGCCATCTCGATCTGGCGGCCGATCCGCCCTCCTGAGAAGGCTATCGTGTCGAACAGGAGCGCCGTCTCCTCGATGTAGGTGGGGAAGGGCTTCTTCATGCCGATGGGCGAGCAGCCGCCGTGGATGTAGCCGGTGAGCGGCAGCAGCTCCTTGGACTTCACCATCGCGATCGCCTTCTCGCCTGAGGCGGCGGCGGCCTTCTTCAGGTCCAGCTCGCATGCGACCGGGATCATGAAGACGTGGTGCTGGCCGGATTTCCCCTGCGTCACGAGCGTCTTGAACACGCGCTCCTCGTCGAGCCCCAGCATCCGCGCTATCTCGACGCCGGTCTGCGTGCCGTCGGCTTCGAAGAAGCGCGCGCGATAGGGCAGCTTCGCTGCGTCCAGCTCGCGCAGCGCGTTAGTCTTCTTGTCATGCTCTTTGGCCATCGGGGTTCCTCGCATCTGCGTTGCCGGGCGTCCTCGAAGGTCGATAGTAGCAGAAAACGTCGAGCCCGACGGGCGACGGGAAGATGCGATGGAACCTGCGCTATACTCTTCGCCATGGAAGAATCGAATCGAAACCTTTCCGGCGCCGCCCCCATCGGCGTCTTCGACTCGGGCTTCGGCGGGCTTACCGTCGCGCGCGAGATCGCTAAGGAGCTTCCCGGGGAATCCCTCATCTATCTGGGGGATTCGGCGCGCTGCCCCTACGGACCCCGCGACCTTGCGGAGGTGGACGGCTTCGTCCAGCAGATCGGCTCGTGGATGGTCGGGCAAGGCGTGAAGCTCATCGTCATCGCCTGCAACACCGCCACGGCGGCGGGGCTCGCGCATGCGCAGCGGGTCTTCCCGGTGCCCGTCATCGGCGTCGTGGAGCCCGGCGCTCGCGCCGCCGTGCATGCGACGCGGAACCGCCGCGTCGGCGTCATCGCCACCAAGGGGACCATCGACTCGGGCGCCTATGCGAAGGCGATCCGCCACATCGACGCCGGCATCACCGTCTTCTCCACCGCGACGCCCCGTTTCGTCGAGATCGCCGAACGGGGGATCCGCATGGCGGAAGGGCCCATCGAGGACTACACCTCGCTCGCCTCGAAGGTCTACATCCGCCCCGCCTTCCAGGAGATCGCCAAGGAGTACCTCGAGCCCCTACGCCGTTGCGAGATCGACACGCTCGTCCTAGGGTGCACCCATTACCCGCTGCTGAAAGCGCTCATCGGTGCCGTCGTCGGACGCGAGGTCACCCTGATATCGTCCGCCCGCGAGGCGGCCCGCGACGTCGCCGAGATCCTCGCGCGCAAGGGCGCCTTGGCTCCAGAGGGCGCGCCCGTGCTGCGCCGGTTCTGCACGACGGGCGCGGACGTCGACGAATTCCGCTCGTTCGGGGGCAGGGTCTTCCGCCAACCGCTCGAGGTGGTCGAGCGCGTCGATTTGCCGCCTTTGGCATGACCCGCCCTTTCCCTTCCGTTCCGATTCGCGATTAGGAGGACCAGGTTCGATGAAGACAGTCGTGATCGCCACCAACAACGCCCATAAGGCCCAGGAGATCGCCGAGGCGCTGCCGTTTCCCGGATGGGAGTTCAAGACGCTGCGCCAGATGGGGGTCGTGTCGGATCCCGTCGAGGATGCCGAGACCTTCCTCGGCAACGCCCGGATCAAAGCCCTCGCCGCCCGCGACGCTTGCGGCGGGTGCGCGGTCATCGCCGACGATTCCGGCTTGGAGGTGGATGCGCTGGACGGCGCGCCCGGCGTCCATTCCGCGCGTTTCGCGGGGGAGCCGTGCGATGACGGCAAGAACAACGCGAAGCTTTTGTCGGAGCTCTCGGGCGTATCCGAGGAGCGGCGCACGGCGCGCTTCGTGTGCACGCTGGTCCTGATAGACGAGGACGGTTCCGAGATCGATGCGCGGGGGACCATCGAGGGGCGCATCGGGTTCGAGGGCAAAGGCGAGCACGGTTTCGGCTACGACCCCCTGTTCTACCCCGACGGGCTTTGCGGGCGCACGCTCGCCGAGGTGCTCCCGGAGGAGAAGAACGCCATCTCGCACCGCGGCAACGCTCTGCGCGCCCTGAAGGCGAAGCTGGAGGGGCGCCTGTAGCTGACGCTTGCTTGGCGCGGAGCGGCTTCGCAGGGCGCGGCGCTTGGCCGGGGGAGCGCTTTCGGCGAGCGTCTGCCATGCCGGATGGGTCGCGCGGGGATTTCCGGCCTTTTGCCGCGCGCGGGCAATTCCCGTTTGCGCAACCGCGGCGTTGCGGTACAATAGCGCTCGCGCCGGAATCGAGGCGCTGTGCGGGTGTGGTTCAATGGTAGAACCGAAGCCTTCCAAGCTTCTGACGCGGGTTCGATTCCCGTCACCCGCTCCATCGGGAAATCGCAGGTCAGGTGGTCATGTCGCCTGGCCTGCTTTCTCATGCGAGGCTCCCGCTTCGGCGGGAGGCGATCCGGGATGTGGCGCAGTCTGGTAGCGCGCCTGCTTTGGGAGCAGGATGTCGCAGGTTCGAATCCTGTCATCCCGACCA
>URRZ01000076.1 GCA_900550385.1 uncultured Coriobacteriaceae bacterium
GGAAGAAGGCATCGCCTTGATCGATGAGGCGCTGGCCGCCGGCCGGGAGTTCCGGCTGGCCGATTTCGCGGATCTGGATCCGGAGGATATCATCGGGACGCCGTATGCCTGCGGCGCCATCTGCGCGCTGATCACCGCCTCGACGGGCGTGCAGCCCCGTTATTTCGGCAAGCCGCACAAGGAAACGGCGGAGATGATCACGCGCCGCTTCGGCGTGCCGTCCGCGCGGCCGGCGGGCGGCGGCGCGCCACCACCCCACGCCGGGGCGGGTGGGGCACAAGAGGCTGCCGCACATGCGGCCCGCGGGGGCGGGGGGGGGCTCGCGCTCGCCCGAAGCCGAGGCGCTGCGCTCGTACAAGTGCCTGCTTTTAGGCGGCGCGGCGACGAACCCGAAAACGCTGCGCCGCGCTCTGCGCGCCAATGCGCGCGTGTTCGCCAGCTACGGCATGACGGAAACCTCCAGCCAGATTGCGAACTGCCTGGTGGCGGGCGACTACGACGGCGCGCTGCGCCTGCTGCCCGGCTATTCCGCCCGGATCGTCGATCCGGACCCCGAAGGGCTCGGCAAGCTGGCCGTGAAGGGGCCGGGCGTGCTCGAGTCGTATCTGAACGTGCACACGCCGCGCACGGTGGACGGCTTCTTCCTCACCGGGGACACCGCCGCCTTGGCCGGGGGCCAGCTGTACCTGCGCGAGCGCACCCAGGACATGTTCGTGTCCGGCGGCGAGAACGTCTACCCTGCTCAGATCCGCAACGCGCTGCTGCAGCTGCCCGCCGTGACGGAGGCGTACGTGTTCGGCGCGCCCGACGAGAAGTGGGGGCGGCGCCCCATCGCCTTCGTCGAGAGCCCCGTCACCGAGCCCCCGTCGCCTCGCGACGTGCTGCGCGAGGTCGCGCCCACTCTCTCCAAACTGTACCTGCCGCGCGAGGTGTACGTCTCGCGCCAGCTGCCGCGCACGGGCATCGGGAAGATCGACCGGCTCGCCATCGAGCAGCGTTGGGAGCAGCGCATCGACGTGGAAAGCGTCACGCTGCACAGGGTGAGGATCCCGTTCTCTGCGCCCTTCAAGACCGCGAAGGGCGTGCTGCGGCATCGCGACTCGCTGCTCATCGAGGTGCGCGACCGGCAGGGCCGCACCGGCGTTGGCGAGTGCGTCGCCTTCGCCACCGACTGGTACCTGCCGGAGACGCTCGACGAGGATGAGCGCGTGCTCCGCGAAGTGCTGGCGCCGGCGGTCGTGCACGATGTGTACCTGCATCCCAGCGAGGCGGCGTTCTCGTTCGCGTCCAAGCGCGCGGCGATCCGCTACCCGCTCGCGCGCGGTGCCATCGAGCCTGCGCTGTGGGACCTGTACGGCAAGATCGCCGGCAAGCCGTTCTGGAAGCTCGTCGGCGGAACCGTCAACGGCCAGGCGGAGGTGCCGGCAGGCGCCGTGGTGGGCATCGGCTCGGTCGAGCAGACGGTCTCCGCGGTGCGCCGCTGCGTCGCCGAGGGGTACGCGCGCGTGAAGCTGAAGGTAGCGCCGGGACGGTCGGTCGAGGCGGTCCGCGCGGTGCGGGAGGAGTTCCCCGACCTGACGATCACGCTGGACGCCAACCAGAGCTTCACCGAGGACGACATGGCGGAGCTGCGCGCGCTCGACGGCTGCTCCGCCGCTTGGATAGAAGAGCCCCTCGATCCGTCGCGTCCTCCCGCTTCCGGACCCTCCGACGTGCTCGCCCGGCTCGTCCGTCTTCAGCGGAATCTGCGCACGCCCATCTGCTTGGACGAGTCGATCGTCAAGCCCGGCGATGCGGCGCGCGCCCTGCGCTTCGCCGAGCTGCGCTGCTTCGCCCTCAAGATCGCCAAATGGGGCGGCGTGCAGCCGGCGCTGGAGTTCGCCGCAGCCGCGCTCGAGCGCGGCAACACCGTCTGGATGGGCGGCATGTACGACACCGGCGTGTCGAAGCGGCTCCATGCGGCATTCGAGACGCTGCCGGGAATCGACGCCCCCGGCGACATCGGCTCGACGTCGCGCTATTTCCCCGTCGACGTATGCGACCCTCCCTACGAGGCGTCGCGGGGGCTCATCGAGCTGAACAACAGCGCCCATCCCTTCGGCATCGGCTGCGAGCTCGATCGGGATGCGCTCAAGGAAGTGCTGGTCAGAAGCTTCACGATACGGGGTTGAGGGCGTTCGGCCGCATTCGCGCGGCATGCCGGCCGCTCGGGGCCCGCCGCATCTGCCCCTTGTCTAGCGTGCGGGCTTTGCGGGCGCGCGGCGATGGCGCCTCGCCGGTCAGATTCCCAGCGCCGTCTGCGCTTTCGGCGGGATGTCCGCCGGCTGCACCTCCTCCCAGCTGATGACGCCGCGGATCGGCATGGTCTCCAGCTTCAGGAAGGCCTTGTCGCGCAGCATGCGCTCCGTCTTGAAGGACACCTCGTGCCCGCCTCCGCTCTCGTCGAAGGCTTCGAGGCTGTACTCGTACTCGTCGGCGTCCTGCTGATGGGGCTGCACGCGGGCGTTGTCGACCTGCACGTACCACTGCGCCGCCGAATCGGTGTCGACGACGAAGTGGTACCCCAGCCCGAGCGCGGCCACCAGCGCCAGGATGGGTATGCCCAGCAGCAACAGCTTCTTCATGGTGGATTCCTTCTTCGGGACGGTGCCGTGCGGCGGGCCGGCCTAGCGGACCTTCTCCAGCACGGGCGCTTGGGAGAGCAGGCACAACGCGATCAGTCCCAAGGCGGCAAGCGGCGCGATTATCCTGACTGCAAGGTTCATGGGGGTCTCCTTCCTCGTGGGTTCGGCGTAGGAGGGCGTGCGCTCTTCCCGTGCCGCCGCGCGTCCTCCGATGCGCCGCGGCGGGCTTTTCCGCGCCCCCTTCCGCTCCTCCTAGGTTAGGGACCCCTCCTTGCGGCAACCTTGCAGGCGCCTTTCGATTGCGTTGCGAAACGTTACGGATCATCCGCGGCGGGCGACGAGCACGGCGCCTTCTGTCGGCGAGCGTGGCGCCTTCCGTCGGCGAGGTCCGAGGTTCTGCCGCGCGCTCATTCGGCGATTTACGACAGATTTCTTCGAAATAAGCCGCGATTTTGTCGCAAAACGCCGAATCTAGGGAAATCGGCTGCCCAAAGCGTCGTATATCGCCGAATTGCGACACTCGATCGATTGCGCGCCGTTGAAAACGTTGCGTATGCCGAGGTAGCCGCTGCGCTCCGGACGCGCAAGGCCGGGCTTATCGCCGGATGGCAGGGCGGGCTTTGCGCTATTTCGACGTTTTTTGCCGATATAGGGAAAGAATGGCGAGGCGAGGTGCATCGGGATTGAGACAATAGCGTGGAACATTGCGAAGCCTCGCGGGCATCGCGTACCGTGCCTGCTGCGGTTGCCGGCAGCATGGCGAAGCTCTGATGTCGCCTTTGCTTCCCGCTCCGGATCCTGCCAACTTAACGAAGGAGTTCGATACCTACATGTCAGTAGCGGTCAGTCTTGTCCTGGTGGTCCTGTTCCTGCTTATGAACGCGTTTTTCGTCATCGCGGAATTCGCTTTGGTCCGCGTGAGGAAGTCACAGCTCGAGCTGGCGATCGATGAGGGGAAGCCGGGCGCCAAGAACGCCATGCGCATCGCCGAGAACGTCAACGCCTACCTGTCCGCCTGCCAGCTGGGCATCACGCTGGCGTCGCTGGCGCTGGGCTGGCTGGGCGAGCCCGCCATCTCCAAGTTGTTCGAGCCGCTGTTCCAGATGCTGGGCCTGCCCGAGGCCGCGGTCGTGGCCATCGGCGTGGCGATCGGCTACTTCATCATGACCACGCTGCACGTGGTCGCCGGCGAGCTCATCCCCAAGTCGTTCGCGATCTTCGCCACCGAGCGCTGGGCGCTGCGCACCGCCACCCCGCTGATCTGGTTCTACCGCATCACGTACCCCATCATGGTGCTGTTCAACGGCATCACCAACGCGGTGGTGCGCCTGACCGGGCACGATCCGGCCAACGAGCACGACGTCTACACCGGCGACGAGATCAAACTGCTCATCGACGAGAGCACCGAAAGCGGCCTGATCGACCCCGAGCAGAATGAGTTCGTGGACAACATCTTCGATCTGGGCGACAAGGACGCCGAGGCCATCATGACCCCGCGCATGGACGTGGTGTGCGTGGACCTGGAGGACAGCTTGGAGGAGAACCTGCAGGTCATCCAGCAGTACAAGTACACGCGCTATCCGGTGTGCCGCGGGCATAAGGACCGCATCGTCGGCTTCGTGCACGTGAAGGACCTTTACACCATGCCGCAGGGCTCCACGGTCAACGACCTGAAGGTGCGTTCCATCGAGGCGGTTCCCGAGGGCATGCCCATCGCGAAGCTCCTGCAGGTGCTGCAGGCCAAGCACACGAAGATCGCCGTGGTCATCGACGAGCACGGCGGCACGGCGGGCATCGTCACCATGAGCGACGTGATCGAGCAGATCGTCGGCCGCATCGACGACGAGTTCGTCCACGACGACGACCAGGACGCCGTGCGCATGGAGGACGGCAGCTACCTGATCGAAGGCACCATGCCCATCGACGACCTGGTGGAGATCCTCGACTTCGAGCCCGAAGAGGTGGAGGAATGCGAGACGGCCGCCGGCTTGCTGCTGGCGCTGTTCGACCGCATCCCCGAGGTGGGCGACGCGGTGGAGATCGAGCACAGCGACGCCACGGAAACCATCCAGGCGAAGTTCTCCGTGGTGATGATGGACCGCCTGCGCATCGACAAGATCCGCCTCGCCATCCAGCGCATCCCGAAAACCGAAGAGGACGAATAGCGGCCAAGCCGGAACGCCGCGCCGGGCGTGCGGTCGCGGCTTTTTCGCGCCTGCTAGCTTACCTTCACGCCGGTGAAGCGCTCGGCGTTCTTGTATGTGAGCTTGTCGAACTCATCGTCGGTGAAGCCGCAGGAAGCGAGGACCGCGTATTCGGAATACGGGTTCCACATGGGGAAGTCCGACCCGAACATCACGCGGTCGGTGCCCCACATCCGCACCAGCTCGCCGAAACGGCGAGCGCCGACGAACGGAAGCGTGCTGGAGGCATCGACGAACAGGCGCTCGGCGTGCAGCACGTCGTATCCAATGTCGGCGATGAAGCAGCCGGCAAGATGCGCGCCGTCGACCACGAGGTCGGGGAAGGTTCGCAGCACGTTCTTCAGGCGGCGCGGGTGCGAGTAGTCGTGCCGGAAGTCGCCGGTGTGCACCACGAGGGGCAGCCCGCGCGCTTCCATGATCTCGTAGACCGCCATCAAGCGCGGGTCGTCCATGTTCACTTCCTGCGTGTCGGGATGCAGTTTGACGCCGTGCAGCCCCAACTCGATCATGCGGTCGATCTCCACCTCGGGATCTTCGAAATCCTGGTGCATGGTGCCGAATCCGATGAACTGGGGGTGCAGACAGCACTGCTCGGAGATGAAGTCGTTGATGGACGTGACGGCATGCGCGGTGGTGGCCACCGAATGCACGATGAAATGCGAGATGGGCGTGCCCTCGCAGGTTTCCAGCAGCGCTTCGGGCGTGCCGTGGGGGTTCTCCATGGGGATGTTGTAGAACGCGCTGATGGCCTGAACGGCCCTTGCGGCGATTTTCTCGGGGTAGATATGCGCATGCGCGTCGATGACGGGCATTCGATGGTCCTTTCCTATGCGGGCCTGCTGGCTCCGGCGTCATCTGCAGGGACGCAAGGGTCCAGCGGCGGGTTTTGCACTCGCGATTGTACCCCCGGTGCCGCGACGGAAGGTTTACAGTTGGTGAAATGTGGGACGCGCAGGGTTCGCGATGGGCGTGCGGGGTCGCGGTGGGCCTGCGACGATGCCCGAGGGTTACGAATGTGGGCGTTGCGTGAACGAGCATCATTTTGCTTGCGGTTTGCATTGACGCAGAGTAATATTCTCTCTTGCAGCTTTTGCAACGGCGAGAGCAGCCCACATACATTGCGGGGTGGAGCAGTCTGGTAGCTCGTCGGGCTCATAACCCGAAGGTCGTTGGTTCGAATCCAGCCCCCGCGACCAAAAACAATCGCCTGAACTGGGAAAACAGTTCAGGCGTTTTTCTTTTCCAGGTGTCGAAAGTGCGCGGTCGTGTAGGTATCCGTGTATGTATCAGCAAACAACGAGATACGAAGTGCGTTTTTGCAAGAAGAATCAAGGTTTTGCATGCGTCTGGGATCGGCAGGTTCTAGTCTTGGGCTCCGACGATTCGTTTAATCTGATGATGCGCCCGTGCTAGCCAGTGCAGTAGAGCGCTGGGGGTTCTTTGCCGTCTTCTGGCTGGTATCATATGCGCCAGAGAAACGGGTCACATGGCGAGAACATGAGGTTGATGGATGCAGAGCCCCGTTATGGCGAACAACGTTGAGATTCTTTCTTCCGCAAAGGAGAACCACTACTTTGATCGCAAGAGCGCTAGGATAAAGCCGGAAGATCTTGCTCGACACATTGCCGCTTTTGCGAATGCGGCAGGTGGCAAGCTCGTCGTTGGCATCGAGGACGGCGGCGAGGTGACCGGCTTCAAACGGCAGAAAGCCTATGAACCGGAGCTCTTCGAGCAGTGTCACATAACCGAGTGCTCGCCCGCCCCTGATGTCTTCTGCACGAAGGCACCCGTGGTGAATTCCGCCGGTGATGACGATTTTGTACTCATCTTGGATATTGGGCCGTCCAGCGACAGGGTTATCACCCGCCGCAAGGACGGTGCTGTGTTCCTTAGGCAGGGGGATAGGAGCAAAGAACTTAGCTACGAGCAGATACGCGCGCTTGAGTACGACAAGAACCAACGTGTTTTCGAGGACGAGCTTATTGCCGATTCGAGTATGTCTGACGTCGACCGAGAGGTTCTTGCTCGATATAAAGCAATCCTTGAAACCGATGCTTCAGACGAACAGGTTCTATGCAGTCGTCGTTTCATGCGCGATGGGCGCCTCACTGTTGCCGGTCTGCTGTTGTTTGGGAAGTGTCCTGCGGCGTTTCTTCCTCAGGCTCGTGTTCGCGTACTGCGCTTCGATGGAACGAAGATGGAGACGGGGGAACACCTCAACACCACCAAGGACGTTACATTCGACGGCCCCATTCCCAAAGTTGTCGATGGCGCCTTTGCGCTCATCTCTAGCATGTTGAGAGAATTCCAGTTTCTCGGCCGCGATGGAAAGTTTCAGACTGTGCCGGAATATCCTGAATTTGCTTGGTTTGAGGGTCTAGTGAATGCCGTCACGCACCGCGATTACGCCTATGCCGGCGATTACATCCGCATATCGATGTACGATGACAGGCTCGAGATTTTGAGTCCGGGCAAGCTTCCCAACACGGTCACGCTCGACAACATGCGTGAGACCCGGTATTCGAGAAACCCGAGAATCGCACGTACCCTTGTCGAGTTCGGTTGGGTTCGAGAACTCAACGAGGGCGTGAAACGCATCTACACTGAGATGCAGAAAATGCTGCTCAGTGATCCGGTCTTTGACGAACCAGATGGGTCTAAGGTTCAGCTTACTCTTGAGAACAACATCGTCGCAAGGAGCATGCGGCAACGGGATGCTCTTCATGATAGAATTTCGACCGAAATTCTCAGCAGCCTTGGGGAATACGAGCTCATAGCGGTTCAGGCGGCATACGCCAAGGGTCGCATCACCCCGAAGGAGCTTGCGGGGCTCATCGAGAGAAGCCAGCGCTCGGCTACTCGTGTGCTCAAGGGGCTCGCCGGAAGAGAAATCATGGAATGGCATGGAACCTCTATCAATGACCCTTCCCAGTATTACACGATTGCATGATGTCGCACCTCTGTCAGACCTTTGTCGCACCTTGTCGAACCTCGCAAGCAGATAGATCGATGCATAGCGTTCGGGTTTTCGACGGGCTGGTTGTCGCACCTCTGTCAGACCTTTGTCGCACCTTGTCGAACCTCGATAATGGGTGCAAGCGAAGAGCGGGTCGTGTAGGTGTCCGTGTATGTATCAGCGAAAACCGCTAATCAGACCCTGCGTTTCGCCAGCGCGTCGCGCAACGACTTAAGCACATCAATCGCCACGGGCAGCTCGTCGGCTTCGAACGAATCCAGTATTTCCTGCACCTCGGCGGAGAGCTTCGCCTTGTCGGGCTTCGGCGCGTCCGAGAGCAAGGCGTCCGTGCCGACCGAAAGCTCTTCGGCGATCCTCGCCAGCACGGGCAGGCTCAGCTTCGTGTTCCCGGTCTCAATATGGCTCATATGCGTGACGGAGATGCCGACCCTTCCTGCCAGCGCCTCCTGTGACAGCCCGCACGCCTTGCGGTACCGCCGTATGCGCTGCCCTATGTCGAAGTACTTCATGCAATCACCGTCCATATGAATCAAATCATCTTGAATCGTATGGGCGTTTCTTCTCGGTTATAATGGCCTGCATAGGCTGATATATGCCTATGTAATTCAAGTTTATAAATGACCGCAGCTTCGCTGCGGCGAGTGCGCTTGCAAGCGGCTCCATGGCCGCAAAGCTGAGAAGCAAAGGAGATCGACATGGGAGAGCAAACGGGGGACTTGCTGGCGGGGGTCACCACCGCCCACGACCTGATGCACCGCGTGGTGGGGCTGCAAAACCGCATCAACCAGCTGACCACGCAGTTCGCAGCGAAGCAGGAGAAGAAGACCAAGCGGCATCCCCTGCTGTACGCGGTCCTGGGGTTCCTCATCGCATTCACGCTCATCACGAGCACGCCGCTCAAGGCCATCACGTACCCCATCACCATCCCGTTCTTCGAAGTGGGCGGCATGGATCTTCAGGTGATGATTTGGAACGTCGTGAACCTCATCGTCTCCGCCATCATAGGAGCGATCCTGTACAAGGTCATCGCCAAGACGGCGGACAAGAACCGCGCCCAGCGAAACGCCGCCATCGACCAGAGCAACGCCCAGGTCGAGGCGAACAACCAAGCCCTGGCGCAGAGCATCGAGCAGACCAAGCGGGAGATCTTCGCCGTGCAGCAACGGTGGGCGGCGGAGGTCGCGCCGTGGTATCCCATGGACTACGACAACATCGCGGCGGTGGACTTCTTCCTTTCCGCCGTGCGCAACCATCGCGCGACCACCGTCCAGGAGATGGTCAACCTCTACGAGACCGAGATGCACCAGCGCCGCATGGAGGCCGGGCAGCAGCAGATGCTCAATCAGCAGCGTATCGGCAACATGCTCCAGCTGGGCAACCTCTTCATGCAGGGGCAGATACTCAACCAAGCCCAGCAAATCAACACCAACACCGCCAGCGCGAGCGACAACCTCGACTGGATAACCCAGCAGATGGGAAAGCACTAGCTTGCCGTAGCTCGTTGGTTTCACCGGCCGGGGCGATGCCGTTGCAATCCATGGAGCCATGCAGCGCTCATTTCGACGCACCGGCAAATAGTCGGAAACAAATTCACCAAAGTGGACATTCAAAGCTCGAACAGGAGGGAAGAAACGATGAGGAAGTACACAAGAAGAGAAGCGCTGAAGCTATTCGGTATTGGGACGGTGGCCGTGGCGGGCATCGGGCTTGTTGGGTGCAGCGGCTCGGGCGCCAACAACGGAGCCGTCACGGGGCCCTCTGAGGCTCCCAGTACGTCGATGAGCGCTTCGCAAGCGTTTTTCCAGCAAAACGTCTGGATGCAGTGCTCCTCGTCGGACATTCCCGAGAAGGACACGACCGTCCAGAGTATCCTCGTCTTTGACGGCAACGGTAACGTGACCCGCTATGAGACGAGCTACGCTGGCACGAACGAGAATACGTCCTACGAAGCGCCCACATTCGGCGATCTTGACGGCCTGTCGAACGACGAGATCATCGAGCTTGCCAAGAAGAAGAACCGTGAGCGCTTCGAGCTACTGCGGCAGACCAGCATCGACGAGACAAACGAGTCGCTTGAGTTCTACCAGCAAGATGCCGGTTTCTATCAAGACAATATCGCCAACGCGACCGAGGGCCAGAAGGTCAACGAGGCGGCCGAGTACGAGGAGCCGGAAGCCGTTCCCTTCACGCTCGCCATCGAGACGGACGGCACGGGGAACAACACGGAGACCGAGACCATCGAATTCGAGGCAGTCTCTTTGAATCCCGGATACTTCTACGCGGGGTCGCACATCGGAAGCGCCCCCGATCAGTTCAAGGAGGAGCTCTACAAGACCGAGACGAAATCCATCGAACTCGGGATCACGGGTGGCCAAATTGGGCTCTTCGGTGGTTTCTGTGGGAGAGATTCCGGCATAGGCCCAGCTCAGCGGGCGAAAACAACGATCTGGAAC
>URRZ01000077.1 GCA_900550385.1 uncultured Coriobacteriaceae bacterium
CACGAGCTGGCCCCCATCTTCACCAACGCCAACCGCGCCATCGACGAGAACCTGCTCACGATGGAGAAGATGCGCCTGCTTGCCAGCCACCACGGCCTGGCGTGCCTGCTGCACGAGAAGCCCTTCGAGGGGATCAACGGCAGCGGCAAGCACGACAACTGGTCCATCAGCGCCGACGGCAAGAACCTGCTGGACCCCGGCGACAGCCCCATGGACAACCTGCGCTTCCTGCTGTTCCTCACCGGCGTCGTCCAAGCGGTCGACGACTACCAGGAGCTGCTGCGCGCCTCCGCCGCCAGCGCGGGCAACGACCATCGCCTGGGCGCCAACGAGGCGCCGCCGGCCATCGTGTCGATCTATCTCGGCGACGAGCTGGGAGCGGTGGTGGAAGCGTTGCAGGCGGATGACGAGGACGCCTACGCCAACGCCGACCGCGTCACCATGGATCTGGGCGTGCCGGTGCTGCCGCGCTTCATCAAGGACAGCACCGACCGCAACCGCACCAGCCCCTTCGCCTTCACGGGCAACAAGTTCGAGTTCCGCATGCCCGGCTCCAACATGAACCTGTCGGATGCGAACACCGTGCTGAACACCGCCATGGCCAAAAGCCTGAAGGATGCCGCCGATGCCCTGGAGGGCGTCCCCGCCGACGAGCTGAAGCCTGCGACGCTCGCCTACATCAAGCGCACGCTGAAGGCGCACCAGCGAATCATCTTCAACGGCGATGGCTATGCGCCCGAATGGGAGCAGGAAGCGGAGCGCCGCGGCCTTGCCAACCACCGCACCACCGCCGACGCGCTGCCCTGCTTCGTCGACCAGAAGTCCATCGACCTGTTCGAGGAGTTCGACGTGCTTACCGAAAGCGAGCTGCGCAGCCGCTACGAGGTGAAGCTGGAGAAGTACAACAAGCTCATCAACATCGAGGGCCGCGTGATGCGCCGCATGACCCGCCGCACCTACCTGCCGGCGATCATCCGGTTCGCCAAGGACATCTCCGACAGCATCTCCTCCTTCGCCGCCAGCGGCACCGCCGCCCCCATGCGCCAGCAGAAGGAGCTGCTCGACAAGCTGCTGAACGGCATCGACGACATCAACGAGGCGCTGCATGCCGTGGAGGAGGCAGACGCCCAGGCAAAGCGCATCGACGACGAGCAGAAGCGCGCCGACCACAACGCCCACGTGATGCTCCCCGCGATGGAGCGCCTGCGTCAGACGGTGGACGACATGGAGATCATCACCAGCCGCGACGTGTGGCCGGTGCCCAGCTACAACAACCTGCTGTTCTACGTGTAAAGGCGCCCGCCGCCTGGGTTCCGCGACAACGAGGGAAGGACGACATGGAGCTTCGATTCGACAAGATGCACGGCCTCGGCAACGATTTCGCCGTCTTCGAGGATTGGGACGCCCGCATCGACCTCTCGCCAGCCCAGGCGGCGCTGCTGTGCAACCGCCGCTTCGGGATCGGCGCGGACGGGCTCATCTTCGCGCGGGAATCCAAGGTCGAAGGGTGCCGCGCGTTCATGCACTACCTCAACTCCGACGGCACGCTCGCCCAGATGTGCGGCAACGGGATCCGCTGCCTAGCGAAGTTCCTGGTGGATCACGGCAAGGTGGCGCCCGAGGAAGACTCGATCGACATCGAGACGCGTGCCGGGGTGCGCACGGTGCGCATCGGGCGTGCGCCCGACGGCAGCTTCCAAACCGCGACGGTGGACATGGGCGCGCCGGAGCTGGAGCCCGAGCGCATCCCAGCCAAATGCGCGGCGAACGCCCAGACCCCCGAGGGCGCGCCCTACGTGCGGGAGGCGCCCCTGGGCACCCCGTGGGGCGACTTCGCGTTCACGCTCGTGTCCATGGGCAACCCGCACGCGGTGTGCTTCATCGAGGATTGGGAGGCGCTGCCCGCGAGCGCGTTCTCCGATCCGCGCCGACGGGGGCTCGAGACGCTGGATGTGGGGCAGATCGGCGCCTACGTGGAGCTGAGCCCGCTGTTCCCCGAGAAGATCAACGTGGAGTTCGTCGAGGTTCACGAGCTGGGCCTGGCGATGCGCGTGTGGGAGCGCGGTTGCGGGGAGACGCTCGCCTGCGGCACGGGAGCGTGCGCCGTGAACGTGGCGGCCGCCCTCACTGGCCGCGCGGGCAGGGAAAACGACGTGATGCTGCCCGGCGGCACCCTGCACATCGAGTGGCGGGGGGACGGGCACGTGCAGATGACCGGCCCGGCGGAGCGCTCCTTCAGCGGAGCGGTGGACGTGCGGCTATGACGGATGGATCGATCAGGAGGATCTTATGAGAATTGCGCAGCGATTGGACAACCTTCCCCCGTACCTGTTCGCCCGCATCGACCAGAAGAAGGCGGAGCTGGAGGCTAGGGGCGCCGACGTCATCTCGCTGGGGATAGGCGATCCCGACATCGCAACACCCGCCCACATCGTGCGGGCCATGGCCAACGCCATCCGCAAGCCGGAGAACCACCGCTACCCCGACTACGCCGGATCTCCCGCGTTCCGCGCGGCATGCGCCCGCTACATGAAGACGCGGTTCGACGTGGAGGTGGATCCCTCCGACGAGGTGCTGGCGCTCATCGGCAGCAAGGAGGGCATCGCGCATCTGTGCAACGCGTTCGTCGATCCGGGCGAATACGTTCTGGCTCCCTCCATCGGCTATCCGGTGTACTCGAGCGGGGCGACGCTGGTGAGCGGGCGCTGCTACGCGCTGCCCATGCGCGAGGAAGACGGCTTCCTGGCCGACTTCACCGCCGCGCCCGACGAGGTGCTGGCGAAGGCCAAGATCCTGTTCCTCAACTACCCCAACAACCCCACGGGCGCCATCGCGACGCCGGAGTACTTCGATGCGGCGATCGCCTTCTGCCGGGAGCACGACCTGTTGCTGGCGCACGACAACGCCTACTGCGACATCTGCTTCGACGGCTACCGGGCTCCCTCCATCCTAGAGCGCCCGCATGCTAAGGAGTGCTGCATCGAGTTCTTCAGCCTCTCGAAGACCTACAACATGACCGGCTGGCGCATCGGCTTCGCCTGCGGCAACGCGCAAGCGGTGCGGGCGTTGGGCACGGTCAAGAACAACCTGGACTCCGGCCAGTTCACCGCCATCCAGGATGCGGCAATAGCGGCGCTCGACGGCCCGCAGGAGTGCGTCGAGGAGATGTGCGCCCTCTACCAGCACCGGCGCGATGCCGTGGTGGCCGCGCTGAGGGGCCTCGGCATGGAATGCACCGCGCCGAAGGCGACGATCTACGTATGGGCGAAAGTCCCCGCGGGGCACACGTCGGAATCGTTCGCCACCGAGCTTCTGGAGCGCGCCCACGTGATCGTGACGCCCGGCTCCGGCTACGGGGGAGGCGGCGAGGGCTACATCCGCATCTCGCTGACGACCCCCGATCACGACCTGCAAGAAGCGATCCGCCGCATCGCCCGCCTGAAATGAGAAAAAGGGACGGAGGTTTCTCTCGTTTGGGGAGGCGTGCGGAGAATCCCGACGCCCTCGGCAGCAGAGACGACGGAATCTTTTCCCATTCGGGAAATGCACAGAAGATTAATCGCGCATACCTCGTTGATGTTGCCATACAAGTGCGAGAAATCCCCCTCATGCACGGTTCGCAACGCGGTCTAAGCCTTCGGACCCACACATCGCTCACGTTTTCCCAGCTCAAACAGATTCGAGCGCGACGAAGAGCAAAGCGCATCGTGCATATCGATATGTTTTCGCTACATGCCGGAGAAAAACTATCGGTATGCACGATGGACCCGGCGCAGCATGGGCGAATGGCGGCTTTCGCCCCGTCATCGCCAACGCTGGCGCATCGCTGCTTTCACAGCGGCATCGACGAAGGCTCCGCGAGCATCGACCGGAAAGCACTCCGCAAAAGCAGCGGGACGCATCCCGAAAGGAGATGCGCCCCGTTTGAAAGCTATCGGATGCCGCCCGCCGCTACAGCGTGATGAGGCCCATCGTCTGCGCCACGTAGGCGATCAGGATGATGACGATGCACACCGGCGCGATGTACTTGATCATGACGGTCCACGCGCCCGCCAGGCTGAACTTGGCGGAGAGGCGCACCTCGTCGATGAGCATCTTGGGCTTGATGACCCAGCCGACGAACACGCAGGTGAGGATCGCCGAGATCGGCATCATCACCGAGTTGGAGATGAAGTCGAGGAAGTCCAGAATCGAGGTGCCCTCGCCCAGCGGCTGGATGAACGCCAGGTTGCTGTAGCCCAGGTTCACCACGGCGCCCACGGCGGTGGTGAACACCACAACGATGACGAGCGCCTTCTTGCGCGACATGCGCGTGCCGTCGGCGATGATGCTGGTGCAGGTCTCCACCAACGAGATGGAGCTGGTCAGCGCCGCGAAGATGACTAGGATGAAGAACACGCAGCCGATGATGCCGCCCGCATCCCCCATGCTGTTGAACACCTGCGGCAGGATGACGAACATCAGCGACGGGCCGGCGTTCTGCGCCACGGCCTCGCCGGAACCCAGCGCGGCGAACGTGGAGGGGATGATCATCAGGCCGGCCAGAAGCGAGATGGCGAACGTGGTGCCCGCGATCTGCATGACCGACGAGGTGAGCTTCTCCTCTTTCTTCAGGTAGGAACCGTAGGTGACCATGATGCCCATGGCCAGCGACAGCGTGAAGAACGTCTGGCCGAGCGCGGCGACGATCAGCTCGGGCGAGAACTTGCTCACGTCGGGCACCAGGTAGAACGCCAGGCCGTCCATGGCGCCGGGCAGGCTCAGCGCGTAGACGGCGAGCACCGCCGACACGATGATGAGCGCCGGCATCATGACGAGGTTCGCCTTCTCGATGCCCTTGTTCACGCCCAGCGCGACCACCAGGTAGGTCAGCGCCATGAAGACGAGCATGAACAGCATGCTCTCGGGCGTGTTGGCGATGAAGCTGGAGAAATACTCGCCGCCGTCCGCCAGGGCCGCGGGGCCGTCGGTGAGGTAGGCGGCCATGTACTTGGTGGTCCAGCCGCCGATCACGCAGTAGTACGGCACGATGATGAACGGAATGGCCGACATGAACACGCCGATGAACGCGTATTTCTTAGCCAGCACCTTGAACGAGCCGATGGAGCTCAAGCCCGTATGGCGCCCCAACGCCGTCTCCAGCAGCAGAAGCGAGATGCCGATGGTGAACACGAACACCAGATACACGAACAGAAACGTCCCGCCGCCGTATTTCGCCGCCAGGTACGGAAAGCGCCACATGCTGCCCAAACCCACCGCCGAAGCGGCTGCCGCCAGCACGAAGGCGAGCTTACCCGACCACGTAGCGCGGCTGTTCCCCGTTGCCATTGAAAACCCTCCATGTTGCGTCGAACCGAAAGCGCCCGCCAACGCATCGCGGGCACATCGAATGCACGTCTTCCACCGGGCGGAGTCCGCCCGAAAGCGCTAAACACCGCATTATAGCGGGATTCAACCTGATAGGAGCCTGAAGCCGTCAAAAGTTCCGCGCGTAACACGCCTGCAACAGTGATCGGCTCTTTGGAACCGCGAAGGAAGGGAAAGAAGGCCTTGGAAACCGCCTTTCGACCGCGCTGCTAGGCGGCGGAATATCCCGCGGAAGATGCGGCGGCCGAGAGAGGCCGGCGCGCGTCAGTAGAGCGTGCCCTGGGCGACGCCGTCGATGATCCCGGAAAGCGATTCGGCGGCATCGGCGTACGTCTGCGGATCCGTGATGCCCGACTCCTCCACGAGCCGCTGCGCCACATCGAGGGCGTTGCTCATGGTGGCCTTGGTCTGCTCGCTCACCCACTGGCCGTCCCCGGACTCCAGCCAAGCGCGCGCGTCGCTTACCGCCTGCTGCAGCGACTGCTTCGCCGCCTCGACGGCTTCGTTCGCCTCCTGCGCGCTGGACGCCTCCTGGGCTGCCTGCTTGTAATCGCTGGTCATGCGGGAAAGCTGGGCCATCTCCTCGTCGATCTGCTCGGTCATCTGCTCCTGGTAGGTGCGCCAGCGGCTATCCATGGAGCGCTCCATCATGCCGTTCGACGCGCAGGACACCGCCATGCTCACCACCAGCGACATCGCCGCCGAGATCGCAGCGACCATCGCAAGCTGGCGGATGGACATGCCCAGGACCCTCTTCTCGGAAGGGGACGTGCCCAGGTCATGGATCGTCGCGGTGGCGTCGGCGTGGCGCGGGGCGGAGTAGCGCTTGAATCGCGCGGGCAGCACGGCGGGGCCGTCGGCCGGAACGCCATCGGCTTCATCGTCATCGTCATCGTCTAGGATGTCGAAATCGTCGGCCAGCTCGTCGGCATCGTTTTCGGACGCGTCCTCGTGGGAGCTTTCGGAATCCGGGGCCTCGCCCGAAGGGCCTTCCTCTCCCGAAGCGGCCTCGGCATCAGCGGAGGAAACCTCCCCCGCCAAGGGATCCGGATCGTCGCCGCATTCGTCGGAGAGGGCCGCATGGCCGGTGTTTTCCAGATCGACGTCGCCGGCGTTCTGGCGCTCGGCTTCGCTCGAAGCCTGATCGGCGACGAGCTCGTCATCTGGATTCTTGATACCGTCAGCTTCACGGACCATGCTGCAGTTCCCCTTCCGCACCGTACAGGATGCGCCGAATGGGCGCATCTTGAAACATGGTACAGAGGGGGAATCCGCTTTGCAATACGTTCAACTTCGAGGAAAACCTGAGCGCGCTGGAATAATCGGAGGGCAACCGCCGTTGCCCGGATTCGCAGCGGCTAAGCGGGGCTTCTCCCTAGCCTCGCGGGTACTGCCCGTCATCGACCGGCTCAAGCCACTCATTGGAGCAGCCCTCGCCGGGTGCCTCGAAAGCGATGTGGCTGAACCAGCTGTCAGCCGCCGCGCCATGCCAATGCTTCACGCCGGCGGGGATCACCACGACGGTGCCCGGCGTGAGCTCCTGCGGCTCCTTGCCCCATTCCTGGTACCAGCCGCGCCCGTCGGTGCAGATGAGGATCTGCCCGCCGCCCTTGTCGGCATGGTGGATGTGCCAGTTGTTGCGGCACCCCGGCTCGAACGTGACGTTGGCCAGTCCCACGCCCGCCTCGGCGGGATCCGTCAGCGGGCTGAGATACGAGTTGCCGATGAAGTACTGCGCGTACGCCTCGTTGGGCGCGCCCTTGCCGA
Source organism: uncultured Coriobacteriaceae bacterium (assembly GCA_900550385.1). GTDB lineage: Bacteria > Actinomycetota > Coriobacteriia > Coriobacteriales > Eggerthellaceae > Aphodovivens. Next base: position 7,135 of record URRZ01000077.1, read on the forward strand.
ACATCGGGGAGAAATCGGTCTCAGTTGCCATACAATCTGCTCCTTTCTTCCGAATGAGAAAAAGGGACGGAGGATCTTTCTCATTTTGCGAATGAGAAAAAGGGACAGTCACTTTTTCACATCTGTCAGCGTGAAAAGCGGCTGAAGATCCTTGCCGCGAAAGCCTACACCCTAAAGCTGGCTCCAAATCAACTGCAAGCCGCCGCAAACTGGTGCCGGCTACCTCTTCGCGTTGGGGTCGGTCGTGCCCGCAAGGGGCTTCTCGCCGGGACGACCCAGAGGACCCACCAGCTCGTGGGCGGTGTAGGGTTCCTCAAGATAGTCGATCTCGTCCTGCTTGAGCTTCACATCGAGCGCCGCAACCGCGTCATCCACGCGCGAGGGCTTCGAGCAGCCCACCAGCGGCGCCTCGATGCCGCGCGCCCATTGCCACGCCAAGGCGATGCGCGCCATGGGCACGCCGTGGCGTTCGGCGACTTCCGCGACGCGCTCGATGATGGGCGTGTCCTGGGATTTCGCCAAATCGTACTTGTCGCGCACGACGTTATCCGTGGCGCCGCGCAGCGAATCCGATTCCCACTCGCGCCGGCACAGGTGCCCCGACGCCAGCGGGCTGTACGGCGTGATCGCCATGTCGAACTGGCGGCAGACCGGGAACATCTCGCGCTCGTTCTCGCGGTAGAGCAGGTTGTGGTGCGGCTGCAGGCTCGTGAACTGCGTCCAGCCGTTACGTTCGGCGACCACCTGCATATTGTGCAGCTGGTAGGCGTACATCTCGCTCGCGCCCAGCGCGCGCACCTTGCCCGCGCGCACGAGGCTGTCGAGCGCCTCCATCGTTTCCTCGATGGGCGTGCCGTAGTCGAAGCGGTGGATGATGTAGAGGTCCAGATAGTCGGTGCCCAGGCGCTCGAGCGTGCCGTCGATCTCGCGCAAGATGGCCTCGCGCGACAGGCGCCCCTCATTGAAGAACACCTTGCTCGCCAGCACCACTTCGTCGCGTGGGATGCCCAGATCCCTGAGGGCGCGTCCGATGTATTCCTCGCTCGTGCCGAACGAGTAGGTGTTCGCCGTGTCGATGAAGTTGATGCCCAGCTCAAAGGCGCGCTTGACCACAGCGCTCGTCTCATCCTCGGGCAGCGTCCACTGGTGGAACTTCGACGACGGCTCCCCGAAGCTCATCCCGCCCAAGCAGATCCGCGACACCTCGATGCCGGAATGCCCCAGTTTCGCGTATTCCACGTTTTCACGCCTTCCTTCCTCTTCCAAAATGTGAAAAAGGGACAGTCACTTTTTCACGTTGACGATTACCGCGAAAATGAGAAAAATCCTCCGTCCCTTTTTCTCATTTTAGGGATTTGCCTAGGTCGTAGGCTTGTTGCGGGTAGCCGGTCGCGCGCGTCATGCCCGGAGTGCCGCAGCCGCGGCCCAGGATCATGCCGCAGTCCTGCATGTCGAGGTAGCGCACGAGCGTCCGGTAGTGGGCCTCCAGCGCATCGAACGTCCAATCGTCGGCGTTCCACGCGACGGCGAGCAACGCGCATTTCAGATGGCGGGGCGTGATGCTGGCGTTGGCGGAGCAGAAGCGGTCGATGACGGTCTTCAGCTGCGCGCTCATGCCGTAGTAGTACAGCGGCGTGGCGAAAACCACCATGTCGGCGGACAGGATTTCGCTGCGGATGCCGTCCATCCCATCGTGCTGGACGCACGGTCCTTCGTAACCGCAGCGGACGCAGCCCGTGCACGGAGCCACGTCGGCGCGATCGACGTCGATGCGCACGACTTCATGCCCTGCGTCGCGCGCGCCTCGCGCGAATTCCTCCACCAGGATCGCGGTGGATCCGTTGACGTTGGGGCTTCCCTGCAAAACGACTATCTTCATGGATCCTCCCTATCGACCCTGCGTTCCTTACAATCCCAGGCCGTCAACCCAGGCGGTCACCTCGGCAGGCGAGGCGCTGCCGGAGAAACGCGCACCGGGGAGCCAGTCGCCCGTGCCGGCCATTGCGGCCAGGCTCTCGCCGCTTTGCCCCATGCCCGAGCCGCCCGAGGTGCAGAACGGAACGACCGTCTTGCCGGAGAAATCGTTGCCGGAGACGAACCCGTCCACAACCCAGGAGGCATCGCCCCACCAGATGGGGTAGCCGACGAACACGGTGTCGTACGCATCGAAATCATCGGGCGTCACCTGCACCAGCTCGACCTGGCGATCTGGATTATCGCGCTCGCGACTGGCGCGGCTGCCGGCGTTGTTGTAGTCCAGATCCTCGGCGCTGTAGGGTTCCGCCGGCGCGATTTCGAACGTGTCGGCGCCCAGATGCTGCGCGATGGCCTCGGCGACGCCGCGCGTGTTGCCCGTGGCGGAGAAATACGCCACCAAAGCGCCTCCCGCGCGCGCCGCTTCTTCGGAAGCGGCAGGTTCGGCCAAGGGCTGCTGGGCATCTTCGGCCGCCGGCTCGGGCTCCTCAGCCGGCTGCGACGAGCACGCGGAGAGCAAGCCACCCGCTCCCGCCAACGCCGCCATGCCGAACGCTCCTCTCAGGAACGCACGCCGGGTCATCAGGCTTTCATTCACCATGATTCTCCCCTCTCTTCGCAACGTGAAAAAGGGCTCTTCGGTGGTTTCTGTGGGAGAGATTCCGGCATAGGCCCAGCTCAGCGGGCGAAAACAACGATCTG
>URRZ01000078.1 GCA_900550385.1 uncultured Coriobacteriaceae bacterium
ACGCGAAGGGCGTGGGCGGCCTTTCGGCATCCCAAGCGGCACTGCTGCTCAACGGCAGCTGGACGCTTACCGTCGACCGCTCCGATACCTTGACCATGGCGGTCAAGTACGCCGATTTCTCCTCGAGCACGCTCGAGGCCGCCATCCAGGCAGCCGTCGCCGCCGAGGGATTCCAGGCCGCAAGCGCGTCCACGGACACCGACGAGGTGGGCAACACCTTCCAAACCGGCACCGTCGACATCGATAACGTCACCTACACCTGGCGCGTGTCCGCGGCCCCGCTGTCGGACAAATACGACATCAAAGGCCTGCCGAGCACCGCAGCATACGTGGGCATTCGCCTGACGGCCATGTAGAACGGCCCCCTATGCAGCAAGACACCCCGCAGATCGCGAAACGCCGATCTCGCGAAGAGAAGACCATCTCGCAGATGGTGGCGCTGTACTGCGCTGGCAACCATGAGCCTGCCAGCAGGACCGAAACCGCCGTATGCGGCGAAGCCGTGTGCCCGGAATGCGCTCAGCTTGACGAATACGCGGCGTTGCGCACGCGCCGATGCCGCAAAATGCACGTGAAGACCAGCTGCGACGCCTGCGAGAACCACTGCTACAAGCCGGAAATGCGCGAGCGCATCCGCCAGGTCATGCGATACAGCGGTCCGCGCATGATAACGAAGCACCCCGTTGCCGCGATCAGGCATCTGCTGGGGAGATAATCGAAAACGCCACGCAATCGCGTGGCGTTTTCCTAATCCGCACCCCTAAGATCGAACACTTGCGCGAGGCAAATCGCCCGAACCGCATATCACCCCCTGGGATGCGCCCGATGATGCTCGGCGCCCAAACGCTCGGGAGTGGTATGCGTGTAAATCTGCGTGGTGGACAGGCTTGCGTGACCGAGCATCTCCTGAACGCTGCGCAAATCGGCGCCGCCGCTCAGCACGTCGGTGGCGAAGGTGTGACGCAGGTCGTGCGGCGTGATGGTGGACGGAAGCCCCGCTGCGGCAAGCGCCTGTTTGAACATCTTGCGCATCGCATCGGTACCCATTTGGTTACCCCGCGTCGAGACGAAGAAGTACGGGCAATCCTTATCCTTGACAAGCAGGGGCCGCGCGAACAGCAGATACGTGCGCATGCTCGAAAGCGCAAGATCGTGCAAAGGCACGATGCGCTCCTTAGCCCCCTTGCCGAGCACACGGCATTGGCCCTGATCGAAATCAACCGCGGAAAGCAATAGCCCCGAAGCCTCCGATATGCGCGCCCCGCACGCATACAGAAACTCGAGCAACGCCTGATTGCGCATCTCGGAAGCCGTGCGCTCATCGTGCCCTTGGGAATCAAGCCGTTTGCCGTATACGCCTAGCAGCGCGGCAACGTCTTGCGGGCGAAGATGATGCGGCAGACGCTGCGGCTGCTTGGGACCAGAAAGCGCGCTGCCGGGGTCCTCCGACACGATCCCGTTGACGTTGAGCCACTGGAAGAAGGTTCGCACGGCGGACAGCCTGCGATTCACCGTAGCACGCGAGTACTGCGCCTGCTCAAGCTGGCTTAAGTAGCGGCGAAGCTGCCGGTGGGTAGGATGCAGCCCGTCGACGCACGTTCGCTTTGCCCATCGGGCATAATCGAGCAGGTCGATGCGATACGCGCGCACGGTGTTCTCGGAGGGGTTGCGCTCGGTACGCCACGAGCCGATGAAGCGCTCGATAGCCGAGAACAGGCGCGCATCCACATCCTTGGGCGCCTTATCGTCGCAAGCGGGGTGGGCCTTAGGCGCCATGCCCGACAGCTTCCCCTGCGCAGCCCAAAAGCCCGCAGGCGCGCAGCTCGTCGCAATAGCGCTCAAGGGCCTGCGACCCGCGCTCGGCATAGGCCGCATAGCGCTGCCCCTTGTTGCGGATTCGCTGCTCAAGCGGCTCCATGATGCCGAAGTTCACGTGCATGGGCTGATAATCGACGGTGTCGGGATCGGTGGCGTATGCCAGCAATGCGCCAAACGCCGTTTCCACCGGCAGCTGCGGAGCCTCCACATCGCCGAGCAGCGCGGCGACATGCAACGCCGCATGAAGCCCGGAACGGATCGCCTCGCAATAACCCTCGGTGCCCGCCAGCTGACCCGCCACGAACACGGGCACATCGACGCCACCGGTGCTGCGAAGCCTAAGCTCGGGCGTCAATAGCTTCGGGGCGTTGATGAACGTGTTGCGATGCATGACGCCATAACGCGCGAACTCGGCTTGCTCCAAACCCGGGATCATACGGAACACGCGCTTTTGCTCGGGGAACGTCAAGTTGGTTTGGAAACCCACCAGGTTATAGCTTTCCCCATGCGCATCCTCGGCGCGAAGCTGCAAGGCGGCCCATGGGCGCCTGCCCGTAGCGGGATCGGTCAGGCCGACGGGCTTGAGCGTGCCGAAGCGAGGCGCATCGACGCCCTTGCGAGCGATCTCCTCGATGGGCTGGCAAGCCTGGAACAGATCGCGCGTCTCGAATTCGCGCCGGATCACGCGATCGGCGCCGATCAGCTGCTCGATGAACGCCTCGTATTCCTCGCGCGAGAACGGCGCGTTCAGATAGTCCCCGGCGCCGGCGTCGGCATCCTCGTAGCGGCTCTGGCGGAACAGCCTGCCCATGTCCAGCGAATCGGCCATGACGATGGGCGCGGCGGCGTCGAAGAAGGCGAGATGGTCCTCGCCGGTGGCGCGGGAGAGGTCGGCCGCCAGCGCATCGGACGTCAGCGGCCCGGTCGCCAGGATGACCGCGAGGGATCCCCGGGCCTCCGAGGCGACGGAAGCCGCCTCGCGCCGCTCCAGCCGGATGAGGGGGTGCCCCTCGATCGCCTCGGTGACCTCGCGCGAGAAGGCGACCCTGTCGACGGCCAACGCCCCGCCCGCGGGGACGGAGCAGCGGAGCGCGATGGCGAAAAGCCGCGAGCCCAGCTCGTCGAGCTCGCGCTTCAACATGCCGGCGGCGCTGTCGGGCTTGGTGCTCTTAAGCGAGTTCGAGCAGACGAGCTCGGCGCACCCGTCGGTTTTGTGGACGGGGGTGGGCACTTCCGGGCGCATCTCGACCAAGCGCACGCGAATCCCGCGGTCGGCGAGCTGCAGCGCCGCCTCGCTTCCCGCAAGCCCCGCCCCCACTATGGTTACGAATTCAGACATGGGAGAGATCTTACCCCGCCTCCGCGCCGTCGGCGCCGCCAAGCCGCCCCTATCACGAAATGAACTAAGAAGGGCCCTCGGCTCCGCTGCACGGCAGCGCGCTGCGGAAACCGGGGGCCGCCCGGACGGCGCCCTTCAGACGACGGGGCCCCAACGGCCGTCCGGGTACCGCGCCGCCAGCCCCGAGGCCTCCGCCTCCGCGAGCCGCGCGGCGAGCCAGCTGCGCGGATCCGCGTCGCCGCAACGCTCCCTCGCCAAGGACAGCAGCCCCTCCATGTCGATCGGCTCGGCGGCAAGCGCCCGCGCGAACGAATCCGTCCCGCCCATGGGCGCGCCTTGCCCCCCTCGAGGGATCGGGCCCGTCGATCCCTCGGCCGCAGCGTCCTGCCGTTTGAGGCGCCCGAACAGCGACAGCAAGACGTCGCCGAACGACTCGTCGTCGACGATCGGGGTCGCGCCTTGGAAAAGCAGCCGGTTCGCCCCGCGGGAGGTGGCCGCCGTGATCGCCCCGGGCACGACCAGCACCTCGCGCGAAGCCGCCAGCGCCTCGTCCGCCGTCGAGAAGGTGCCCGAGGGAAGCCCCGCCTCGACGATGAGCGTCGCCGCCGCCAAGGAGGCGATGAGCCGGTTGCGCGCCCTGAACATCCACGGCCGCGGCTCCACGCCCCATCCGTGCTCGGACGCCAGCGCCCCGCCGCCGTCGACGATCCTCTGGAACAGCCCCGCATGCTCGGCCGGGTAGATGCGGTCGCAGCCGCCGCCGAGAAACGCCACGGTCCTGCCGCCCGCAGCGAGCGCGCCCTCGTGGGCGGCCGCGTCGCAGCCCCGCGCCCCGCCGGAGATCACGCAGACGCCCTCCTGCGCCGCCAGGCGGGAGAAGCGACGCGCGCAGCCCAGCCCGTAGGGGGTCGCCTTCCTCGCGCCGACGATCGCGAGCCCTTCCTGCAGCGCATCCGGATCGCCCACCACGTACAGGATCCCCGGCGGCTTCGACGCGCGCTCGAGCGCACCGGGGTACGCCGCCGATCCGCGCCGTAGCTCCCAGCGCGGCCCCTCGATCCTCGCCTCCATCTCAATCCGCCTCGCCGTCGCGCACGCGGAAGGCGAGCGCCTCCAGCAGGTCGTCCCTGCGGACCCGTTGCTCCTGGGACATGTCGGCGATCGTGCGGGCGACGGCGAGCGTCCTGACGATGCCGCGCCCGCTCATCTTCATGCGGCGGGTGGCCTGCTCGTAGTATTCCGGATCGGCATCTGACAGCCGGCATGAGGCGACGATCTCGGCGGAAGACGCCCGCCCGGGCAGCGACTCCCCGTCGCGCGGAGCGCGCCAGGAGGCGAACTCCCGCGCGGCCAGCACCTCGTCGCGCAGCTGCGCCGATCCCGTCCCGCCCCTGCTCGCCAGCACCTCGCCGGGAGGGATCCTCCTCACGTCGATATGCAGGTCGATACGGTCCATCAACGGGCCCCCTATCCTGTTCCGATACGCCCTTATCTGCGGCAGGCCGCAGGAACACGCCTTCTCCGGATCCCCGTAGTACCCGCAGGGGCATGGGTTGGAGGCTGCGACCAGCATGAAGCGGGCCGGGAAGGCGACGTTGCCGTCGGCGCGGGTGATGACGACCCTCCCGGATTCGAGGGGCTGGCGAAGGCTCTGGAGCACCGATGGCCTGAACTCCGCCAGCTCGTCGAGGAACAGCACGCCGTTATGGGCAAGCGATATCTCCCCCGGGCGCGGAGGGCTGCCGCCTCCCACGAGCCCGGCCGTGCTCGCCGTGTGATGCGGGCTCCTGAACGGCCGGACGCCCGACACGGCGGGAGCGGGGTCCTCCCCCGCCACCGAATGGATCAGCGCGGTGCGAAGCGCCTCGTCCGGGGCGAGGGGCGGGAGTATCGAGGGCAGACGCGACGCGAGCATGGTCTTGCCCGACCCCGGAGGGCCCATCATCAGGACCCCATGGCAGCCCGCCGCCGCGATCTGCAGCGCGCGCTTGGCCATCTCGTGCCCGGCTATATCGGCGAAGTCGGGCATGCCCTCCCCCGTGCGAGCCGGAGGGGGATCCCCCTCCGCGAAATCCCCCATGCGCAGATCGCGCAGGGATTCTATGACCAGCTGCCTCGTGCCCTCGACGCGCACGAACCCCGCTTCGTCCCTGCCGCATAGCAGGTCGACCCCGAGCTCGCGGGCGCGAAGCGCATACGCGAGCGTCCCCGCCACCGCGCGGACCGAACCCTCCAGGGAAAGCTCGCCTGCAAGGAGCCTGCCTGCGGCGCAGCTCGGATCCACCTGCCTTGTCGCGATGAGGATACCCGCTGCGATGGGAAGGTCGAACCCCGACCCCGACTTCCGCAAGGACCCGGGCGCGAGGTTCACCACCACGCGCTCGTTGGGCATCGAGAAGCCGCTTGCGCGTAAGGCGGCCCTCACCCTCTCGCGCGATTCCTGGATGGCCGCATCCGGCATGCCGACGATGAAGAAACCGGGCATCCCGTTGCCCACGACCACCTCGACCTCGACGGGGACCGCCTCCACGCCGCGAAGGGTCGCGCCCAGCACGCTGCATTGCCCCTGCATGTCAGTCCGCCGCAAACGCGTTGATGTGGTGGCGCACCAGCGCCCTGTCGGGCGCTATGACCAGAAGGGACACCACGTCGAACCTCACCGGGACGTCGACTTCGTCGAAATCCGACAGGAACAGCGCGGCGATCTTCTCGTACTTCTCGCGCTTCTTCGCGTCGACCGCATCGGAGGGAAGGCCCTTCTCGACGCTCGTCCTGGTCTTGACCTCGACGAACACGATCCATTTGCCGTCGCGGGCTATGATGTCGGCCTCCCCGGCGGCGCACTTCCAATTGCGCTCGACGATCTCGTAGCCCCTGCGCGCCAGGAAACGCGCGGCGGCGTCCTCCCCGCGCCTGCCCAGCTTGACGTTCTCGCTCATCCGTCCACCCCTTTCTCGATGGACGCATGCTAGCGCCGCCGTCTAACGGGGCGGCCGCGCGCGTTTGCCCCGAAGCTCCCCGCGCATTCCAACGCGCGCACACGGGGATCTGCCGCGGTTCCAACGTGAAACGAACGCGCCGGGCCCAAGCCCGCGTGGGGACGGACGGAATGCCCGATCAAGGAGCTGCGCGAATGAGGGCGTGCTGCCCGAAGCCCGAAGCGGGCAGGCGCCGCCCGGGTGCCGCCGCGTCAGAAAAGGGATTGCTGGGCGAAGGCCGTGCAGAAGCTGGCGCGGTGGATGGGCGACAGGCCGTGCTCGCGGATCGCCTCGATATGCTGCGCGCTGGCGTACCCCTTGTTGGACTCGAAGCCGTATTCCGGATACCGCTGCGCGTAGGAGCGCATCAGGGCATCGCGCTCGACCTTCGCGACGATCGAAGCCGCCGCGATGGAAGCGCACTGCGCGTCGCCCTTCACCACGTTGACCTCGCGTTCGTCGAGGCGCAGGGGGTTGCCGTCGAGCAGGATCAGATCCACCGGGATCCCCTCCCCCTCGATGCGCCCGACGGCGCGCGAGAAGGCGGAGCGCAGGCTGGCGGACATCCCGTGCGCGTCGATGTCGGCGGGGGCGACGTACTCGACGGCCCACGCCAGCGCCACCCGCTTGACCTCGGCGGCGATCCGTTCGCGCGCCTCCTCGGAAAGCTGCTTGGAATCGTTGAGCCCTTCGATGCGGGGCGCATCGGGAAGGACGACCGCCCCGACCGCCAGCGGGCCGGCCAAAGGCCCCCTGCCCACCTCGTCGAGCCCGACGGCGCACGATGCGCCGCGCTCCTGCGCGATGCGCTCCTGGAACGCGTACATGCCGTCCAGGCGATCCGCCTCGGCGCGCTGCGCCTCGAGCCTGCGCCGGGCCACCTCCACGGCGTCGCGCACCCCTTTTCGCGCGTCGGCGACCAGCGAGCGCTCGAGCACGGCGAACTCCCGCTCGTCAGCCTCCTGCAAGCGCTTCCTTATCTCGGCGACCGTGGTCCCCATGCCAGCACCCCCTGCACATCGTCGACGGGCCCGGATCGGCGCCGCATCGGGCGCCGGCAGCCCGCCCTCTTCCTCCCAATACGCGAAAACCCCTCGCCCGATGGACGAGGGGTCGATAGCCGCGGAAAGAACCCGGACGGGGCTTAGCGGAAGGACTTCTCCTTGATCTTGGCGGCCTTGCCCACCTTGTCGCGCAGGTAGTACAGCTTGGCGCGGCGCACATCGCCGCGGCGGGTGACCTCGATCTTCTCGATCTTGGGGGAATGCACGGGGAAGGTGCGCTCGACGCCCACGGAGAAGCTCACCTTGCGCACGGTGAAGGTCTCGCGCGCGCCCTCGCCATGGCGGCGGATGACGTCGCCCTGGAACACCTGGATGCGCTCGCGGTTGCCCTCGGTGATGCGGTAGTGGACCTTCACGTTGTCCCCGACATGGAACTCGGGAAGGTCGGTCTTGATCTGCTGCTGCTCAATGGCGCGAATGATATCCATCGTTCTTCGTTCCTTCTATCCCTTATACCAACGCACTTGTCGATTGATTAAAGACGCGATTGGTTAGTATATCGCCACCCGCCGCAAAGCGCAAGGACAATCGAGGGACAAAGCCGATATTCCGCGAAAGGCCCGCCCCGCTCCACGCAATGACCAAAAATCGGTCGCGCGGCTAGATCATGATCAGGAGCGCATACGCCGCGACGCCGGAAACCGCGCACCACAGCAGCGATCGGGTCTTCACCGCCACGACGACCACCACGGCCGACGCGACCAGCGGCGCGGCGGCCGGCCATAGCCCCGCGTCGAACATCCCCGGCGTCAGGAGGTCGTTGGCCACCAGCGCGGCGAACGCCGCCGGGGGGATGTAGCCCAGCGCCGCTTCCACCTGCTGCGGGAGGCTCTTCCCCTTCAGGGCGAACAGCGGGATCACGCGGCAGGCGAGCATCGTCGCCGCGCAGCAGGCGAACACGATGAGGAAATCGGCCCAGCTCATGAAGGGCTCCCCCCGCCGCGCCGGATGCGCCCCGCCGCCATGGCGGCGGCCACGCCCGCGATCGCCCCCACCAAGATCGCCGGGCCGGAAAGCCCCGCCGCCTTGCAGGCGAACACCCCCGCCATCGCGACCGTCGCCGCCACGACGTTCTCGACCGTGATCTTCTGCGTCACCAGAAGGCAGATGAAGATCGAGGTCATGGCGAACGAGGCGATGGCGAGGGGTATCCCCACGGCGCTTCCCACCAGCGCCCCCACCACGTTCGACAGCGTCCACGAGCAGTTCGAGAACAGGTTGACGAACAGCGCGCGGTCGACGCTCCAAGAGCCCTCCTCGAAACGCGCCGTGTTGACGCCGTAGCTCTCGTCGGTGACCGTCGCCGCGAAAAGGAACGAGAGCCGCTTGCTCACGCCCGCGCATTGCGGCGCGAAGGCGGCGGAGTAGAGCATCTGGCGCGTGTTGACCAGCGACACGCTGGCGATGATGGAGGCGATGGGGGAACCGGCGAGCCACATGTTCGGGATCATGAACTGCCCGGCGCCCGAGTAGAACAAGATCGACATCATCAGCACCTGCACCGGGGTGAGCCCGATGGAGTCGCACAGGATCCCGCAGGGGATGCCGATCGCCACATACCCCAGCATGATGGGGACGGCGGCGCGGAACGCCTCGCGTATGTAGGTCTTGGATGCCATAGCCCGACGATTATAGCGGTTATGCCGCGAGCGCGACACTCGAAAATCGAAAGCCGCCTTCCGCCGCCGGCGGGACAGGGCCCGGGGCAGAGGATCGGATCCGCGGCGACGCAGGGGGCCGGTTCCGCGTTCCACCTCGGTCGGAGCGGAACGC
>URRZ01000079.1 GCA_900550385.1 uncultured Coriobacteriaceae bacterium
TTGGAGGACTTAATTATGGCACAGTGTACTCCCAAATCCTTTGACCTGACCGGCAAGGTCGCGCTCATCACCGGCGCGCTGACCAACCGCATGAAGCAGCAGGTGGAGATTGCCGAGCGCAACGCGCTTGCCCTGCGGCGCCTGAACAAGATCAGCGCCGGCCTCATCGACAGCACATCCGCCGAGGGTGCATGCGAGTTCTCGGCCGACGCGCTGAGCCGCGTGATGGACCGTCCGGTGACCATAACGTTGGGGGCTCCTTCCGGTTCCGATGCCGATCGGGATCCCACCGGTGAGAGCGGTTCGACCGGAGGCGATGGCGCAAACGCCGCCCGCGCCGCCAACGCGCGCGCTGCGGCGGAGTGCTTCGAGCAGGGGTATCGGACGGGGGCGGGCGTCTCCGGCTATGCGGGCTGCACGAACCTGTACGTCCCGCTCTCGGCGAAGTCGCACGTGTACGGCGTGGTGAAGGTCGACTGCTCCCGCGGCGGCATCGGCAAAGCCGAGAAGACGTTCCTCGATTCGGCCATCAAGCAGACGGTCATCGCCGTCGAGCGCAACGACTTGGAGGACCATGCGCGCGCCGACGAGCTGAAGATCGAGCGGGAGCGCTTCAAGACCACGTTGCTGCGCAGCGTCTCGCACGACCTGCGCACGCCGCTCGCCAACATCCAGGGCAACGCGGAGTTTTTGGGGAAGAACTACGACCAGGTGCCCGCCGAGGAGCGCCGGGCGCTGCTCTCGTCGATGGCGGGCGATGCGCGTTGGCTGGCGGAGATGATCGACAACCTCTTGGGCATGACGCGCGTGCAGGACGAGGATGTGCCGTTGGATTTCCAGCCTGAGGTGGTGGACGACGTCATCGGCGACGCCGTCATGCACGAGATGCCCTATCGGGGCGATCACGAGATCGTGGTCGAGCCGCCCGATGACGTGGTCGTCGCCTCCATGGATGGGAAGCTCATCCGGCAGGTGCTGGTCAACCTCATCGACAACGCAATCAAGCACTCCGATCCCGCTTCGCGCATCCGCGTCTCGTCGTCGGAGGGATCCGGTCGCGTGACGTTCCGCGTCTCCGACAACGGCGGGGGGATCGCGCCGGACATGCTGGACAGGATATTCGGCAGGTTCGTCTCGGAGAGCGCCGAGCCTGGGAAGAAAAGCGGCATCGGCTTGGGTTTGAGCATCTGCAAGGCCATCGTCGAAGCCCATGATGGCGAGATCGTCGCCTACAACAATGACGAGGGGGGAGCCACGTTCGAGTTCTGGCTGCCCGCCGTGCACGAGGACGCCGAAGCCGGCCAAGGGCGGCACCAGGCGGAGGAGGCGGTCCGATGAACCACGAGATCCTGGTTGTGGAGGATGACGACAACATCAGGCGCCTTCTGAGGGTGTCCCTCAAAACGGAGGGCTATCGGGTCACCGAAGCCGAATCGGGATCCGTCGCGCTGGCGCTGTTCGAGGCGAACCGGCCGGCGCTCGTCATCTTGGATCTGGGGCTTCCCGACATCGATGGGATGGAGGTGCTCGCCGGTATCCGCCGTTTGGGCGAGACTCCCGTCATCGTGGTGACGGCGCGCAACCAGGATGTTCAGAAGGTGGAGGCGCTCGACGCGGGCGCCGACGACTACGTGGTGAAGCCGTTCAGCATGGCGGAGCTGTTCGCCCGCATCCGCGTGGCTTTGCGCCATCGGGGCCGCGCCTTGCAGGAGGGATCCGAGCCGACGAGGTTCTCCGTGTGCGGGCTGGAGATCGACTGCGAGGCGCGCACGGTGCTGCTCGACGGGTCGCCCATCCACCTGACCCCCTACGAGCATGCCATGCTGCTCACCATGATCCGCAACCGCGGCAAGGCGCTCACGCATCGGTTCATCCAGCGCGAAGTGTGGGGCTACGACGCCTCGGACGGCTACAAGACCCTGCGCGTGATCATGGCCTCGCTGCGGCGCAAGCTGGGCGACAAGCCCGCCGCGCCGCGCTTCATCGCCACCGAGGTGGGCGTGGGCTACCGCTTCATTGAGGAATAGCCCCTAAAGCTAGGCGGGCTTGCCGAGGATCCCCTTCGCCTGCCGCGCGAAGGGCGGTTCCGCCTACGCCGTCTCCGCGCCCGCTGCATCCATGTCGCCGACATCGGCGCCCACGACGAAGTCGGGCGCCACCACGTTGATGCAGTACAGCGAGAACACGATCGCGAAGAACACGACCACCACGATGAACGCCACGTTCGCCACGTTGTCGGGCAGCTTGCCCATGAGCTTTTCCAAGCCGGGGTAGACGATCCAGGTCATGAGCGTGGCCACCGCGCCGAACGCCAGCGAGTTCTGCAGGCAGATCTGGCCCATGAAGTTGCAGAACATGTTGCTGTAGTCCCACAGCGGGTACACGCCGTCGACCGGCTGGTTCTGCAGCAGGCCAAGCGTCAGCTCGATCGCCGAGCACACCAGCGTGTTCACGATGAAGCTCGCCACGACCGGGCCCCAACCGTTGCGGATCCTGCGCTGCAGCGCGTTCTTGATGGGGTAGAGGATCAGCGCGCAGGCCACCGTGCCGAAGCCGTAGACGGGGAAGGGGTAGAGCCAGTCGCTCCAGATCTGCGAGTTGGGATCGTAGATGCCCGGCACGATGCCGTATTTTATGAGCAGGCAGAACGCCGCCTCCATCCAATGGCCCACGATGCTGAACAGGCAGAAGTAGATGATGATGCTGCGCCAGAACGCCCAGGTGCGCGGGTTGTAGAACGAGCGCTTCGCATCGTCGAGGCGCTGCTCGACGCGCTCGACCGAGAACGGCTGGGTGAGCACCGCCTGCACGCGGCGGGACGTGCCGAAGTAGATCAGCACGATGATGTCGCCCATGCACAGGAGCAGCTGCGCGCTGGGGTCGAACGCGCCGGTGGCGAGGTGGTAGCCCGTGCCCACCACGATGTTGAACGCCGAGAGCCCCATGGCCGCCCAGCGTGTGGTGCGGTAGCGCTGCCACAGGAACCAGAACAGCACGCCGTCGGCGATCACGTTGAACAGGTCGAGCAGCTCGTTGAAGTCGAGCTCGTAGCTGCCCTTGATGAGCGTGGTGAGGTAGAGCACCGACAGGATGATGTTGAGGGCGAAGACCACCTGCAGCACCCGCATGAAACCGAGCTTGCGGGGGTTGAAGCCGTCCTCGTACTCCTCGCCGTCGGGGCCGAGCGGCGCGCCCTCCGCGACGTCCTCGCGGCGCAGGCGGATGCTATAGGCCAGGTAGACGCCGAGCGCGGGGAAGGCGAAGGACAGGACGCTGGCTGCGATGGCGGTCGCGTCGAGGCCCGTCGTCGAGGCGACCGCGAACAGGTCGCATGCGGCAAGCAGCAGGCCGATGGTCGCGACCACCATGAACGGCACGATCTTGCGCGGGTTCTTCGCGCCGCGCCTGCCCAGGATGCCGATGACGATGTAGACGATGCCGATGAGCGCGAGCAGGGCGCCGAACAGGACGAGCAGCACCGAGACGGCGGCGAGGTCCGGTCCCTCGAGGCCGGCTTCGAGGCCTTCGACGGAGGACAGCTCGAAGTCCATCGTCAGCGTGGTGCCCGACGGTATCTGGGACATGAGGTCGATGGACATCCCGATCAGCAGGCACGCGAACGCGAGCACCACGATGCCGAAGGCGATGGTGATCCACGATAGGATGGAAAGCGCTTTTCTCCGAGGCGACATGAGGCTCCTTTCGTTTCGAGCGAAGCCATTGTGCACTATATGGGGCATCGGGGCAAAGGAGAAGGCGAAGGGAAAGGCGAAGGGAAGGGGGCTTCCGCGACGGGGGCGGTGCGGCCTTCCGCTGCGGACGCCCGCGACCGCAGGGCGCCCGAGCCGGCGGGGGAGGTGGGATCCGCGCTGCCCCGTCGGGCGCGGCGTGCTATCCTAGCCGAAACGGATGCGGCGAAGGGAGGAGCCATGGCTGAGCCGTCCGGGAACGATCTATGCGCCGTCGTCGACGATTCGATGGCCGATGTCACGTTCGAGCAGGCGCGCGAGGGGTACGGCGATCGGAAGTTCTGGGTGTCGTTCTTCGTGCGGCCGTGCTGCCCGCCGCCCGCCGGCGAGCTGGCGGCGAAGCAGGTGGAGGCCCAGCGCGAGCTGGTGCGCGCCCGCGCCGATTTCACCGAAGATCAGAAAGCCGAGCTGATAGCCCTCATCGATGCGGGCGAAGCGTGGTATAGGGGCACGCCGTACTGGTCGAAAGGCGCGGGGAAGTAGCGTCGGCGCCGTCCGGCTTGCGGTCGGGGCGGGCGCTTCGCCCTAGCCCGGGCCCTCCTGCTCCTCCAGCTGGTCGAGCAGGGCGCGCGTGGGCGCGGGGCCCCCGAAATAACCCGGATCGCGCCGCATCTGTCGGCGGGACGCCATCAGCACGATGAGGTCGTAGAGCGCATGCGCCAGCGCCGTCGCCGCGAGGCTGCCGGATCCCAGGAACAGCGCGCCCAGCGAAAGGCCCAGCGCCAAGGTGAGAACCACGGTCGCCAGGTCGCGGTAGCGCGCATGGGCGAGCCAGAACGCCGTCGATGAGACGAGCAGGGCGACGCCTGCCGCGGCGGGCGCGGGCAGCACGGGTGCGAGGGCGGCGAGCGCAAGCCCCATCAACGCGAAGCGGAACAGCAGCTCCTCGGCGAAGCCGGTGAGCAGCATCGCCGGGACCAGCACGGCAAGGGGGAGGCGCGCAAGCTCCCCGTTCACGCCGCGCCGCGACTTGAGCACCGACGCGCGGCCCCGCTCGGTGGAAAGCGCGCGCCGTTCGCCCGCCCAGGCGACGAAAGCGAGCGCGACGGCGACGAGGCAGCCGAGCGCGAGGGTCTCGGCGGCGGGGCGGGATGCGAGGGAGCCGACGATCGATCGGAGCCATCCCAGCCCGACGGTCGCCTGCATCCAATCGCCCGAGCGGATCCCTTCCGCCACGGCGCTTCCCACGACGCCGATCGCCAGCATGATGAGCTGGCTGATCAGCAGGTTCGCCGCGAGAACTTGCGCCTCCTCGGCGTCGAGCGGGGGCAGGTCGCGTTCTCGGTCGGGCATCGGCTTTCCTCGATCTTCCTTGGCTTCCCGTTTCGGTCGGATGCCGCCTTCCGAGGGGTTTGCCGTCGGCGGGCATCGTCCGATATCAGTGTAGACGAACGCGGCCGGGCGCGCCCTGCAAGATGCCTCCCGTTCATTCCGCCCCCTTTCCGCCATTGTTTCGATTCGATGGCGGGGCTGTTTCGGAGGGGTGAAAAGCCTGTCGGCCGCCCGCCCGCTCCGGGCGGTCGCGCCTACAATGGAGTCCCGTGGAGATAACCTGCACGGGAAGGGGCAACGTATGGCCAAGCACATCTTCGTCACGGGCGGCGTGGTGTCGTCGCTGGGCAAGGGGATCACCGCCGCATCGCTGGGGCATCTGCTGAAGGCGCGCGGCTACAAGGTGACCATGCAGAAGATGGATCCCTACCTCAACGTGGACCCCGGCACCATGAGCCCATTCCAGCACGGCGAGGTGTTCGTCACCGAGGACGGCCACGAGGGCGATCTCGACCTAGGGCATTACGAGCGCTTCATCGACGAGAACCTCACCCGCGAGAGCAACTTCACCCAGGGTTCCGTCTACCAGTCCCTCATCTCGCGCGAGCGCCGCGGCGACTTCCTGGGCGGCACCGTCCAGGTGATCCCGCACGTGACCGACGCCATCAAGGAGCGCATCCGCCGCGCGGCGGAGCAATCCGGCGCCGACGTGGTGATCTCCGAGATAGGCGGCACGGTCGGCGACATCGAATCCCAGCCGTTCATCGAGGCGGCGCGCCAGTTCAAGAACGAGAAGGAGCCCGGCGAGGTGCTGTTCGTCCACGTGACGCTGGTGCCCTACATCGCCGCCGCCCACGAGGTGAAGACCAAGCCCACCCAGCATTCGGTGAAGGAGCTGCGCTCGTGGGGCGTCCAGCCCGATTTCATCGTGTGCCGCAGCGACCACGAGATCTCCGACTCCGTGCGCCGCAAGATCGCCCTGTTCTGCGACGTGGCGCCCGACGACGTGCTGGCATGCGTCGATGCGCCGTCCATCTACGAGGTGCCCATCGCCTTGCACGAGCAGCGTTTCGACCAGAAGGTCCTGGAGAAGCTGCGCCTTCCGGAGAACGCCATCGACCTCTCGCCGCTCACGGCGTTCCTCGACGCGGCGCGCGCGTGCCGGGAGCCGGTGGACATCGCCGTGGTGGGCAAGTACGTGAGCCTGCCCGACGCCTACCTGTCGGTCATCGAGGCGCTGGGCCACGCGGGCGTCGCCCACGGCAGGCATGTGGAGGTGCACCTGATAGACGGCGAGGAGCTCTCCGACGCCAACGCCCGCGAGGTGCTGGGCGAGATGGACGGCATCCTGGTGCCGGGCGGCTTCGGCCAGCGCGCCTTCGAGGGCAAGATAGCCGCCGCCCGCTACGCGCGCGAGAACAACGTGCCCTACCTGGGCATCTGCCTGGGGCTCCAGGCGGCGGTGTGCGAGTTCGCCCGCCATGTGGCGGGGCTGGAGGACGCCACGTCCGCCGAGTTCGACGAGCAGGCGGCCCATCCCGTGATCGACCTGATGCCCGAGCAAGAGGACGTGGAGGACAAGGGCGGCACGATGCGCCTGGGGGCCTACCCCTGCGTGGTGGCCGCCGGGACGCGCGCGGCCGAGGCGTACGGGGAGGAGGTCGTCTACGAGCGGCATCGCCATCGCTACGAGGTGAACAACGCCTACCGCGGCGTGCTGCAGGAGGCGGGCATGGAGTTCTCGGGCATCTCGCCGAACGGCCGGCTGGTGGAGATGGTGGAGCTGCCCGGCCATCCCTGGTTCGTGGCGAGCCAGGGCCATCCCGAGTTCAAGAGCCGCCCCACCAAGCCCCACCCGTTGTTCCTCGCCTTCGTCGGCGCCGCCATCGAGCGCAAGGAAGGGTAGCCCTTCCCGCAAAGGAAGGCTTTCCGCAAGGCACAGCTTCTGCAAGATGCAGCTTCCGGCGAGGGCGGTCTCCTGCAAAATCCGACTCTCTGCAAAGGGGGGCCTCCTTTCAAAGGGAGGCCCTCCTGCAAAGCCGATTACTCGCATGCCGGCGAGGGCACTGACGACCTCCTCGACCGAGCGGGCGGTTTCGGTCGGGCGCGCCTACCTCGGCCGAAGGTGCGCCTTCGATTGGGCGTCCGGCCTCTGACGAGGATGCGTCTACTGCTGCGGTGCGCCCTTCGCCAAGGATGCTTCCTCTGCCCTGAACGCGTCTTCCGCCGAGGGCGCGCCAAGCGCCGCCCGTGCCGACGCCCTCCTTTTCGGGGCGCGGCAAGTCCTTCGCGGAAGGCCGGGCGGTGAATCCGTGCTATTTCGGGAAAACTGCGCATGAATCGTTTTGCGGTGCGCAGTTTTCCCATTTTAGAATGTCCCGATCCGCCGCCTTCTTTTGGATGATCGCGAAACCCCTGATGAGAAGCTTGCCGTTTTCCGATTCTTTGGCATCGTTCGGGAAATCCGTGCTTTTCCCGGAAAACTGCGGCGCGGAACGAAAAAGTTGCGCAGTTTCGGCGAAATTGCATGATTGGCGCGGCTGGCCTTTCGCGCCGCGCTCTGCCCTTGGGCCGCCATTGCTGGAGAGGAACGCGATCGCTCCGGCTGAGCCTTCGCGCACTCGATTCCGGGTGTCCATGAGCTTCGGCGCCCCGCTTCCGGTCCGCCCTCGCGGTGCGTGCTTCGAATCTGGTAAAGTCTTGCGCGAAATGTGCTTCCCCGGGGCGAGGGAAAGCGAGCCCCTGCCATCAGACGGCGAGTCAAACGGCGAGCCGCCCGCTGCGGATTCCCCGGGGATGAGGAGAGGCGGGGCGGGGGAGGCAAAGGACGGCACGGCGGCGCGGGGAATCGGAGCGATGCGATGCTGGTCGGAGGAGAGGCGGGGAAGAGCTCGGCAGAGCAGGGCGGGGAAAGCTAGGGAAGCGAAGGAGCGCGAAGCCGGAGGAAGGCCGAGGGGCTCGAAGGGGAGGAGGCTGCATGGCCGCGATCGCCGAGGCGATGGAAGATTACCTGTCCTACCTGCGCATCGAGCGCGGGCGGTCGGCGCTCACGCTGCAGTCCTACACGCGCGAGCTGAAAGGCTACCGCGCCTTCCTGGAGGAGCGGGGGATCCTCGACGCGGACTCGATCACGCGCGCCGAGGTCGTCGCCTACGAGACGAGCTTGGTCGAGGCGGGGCTCGCCCCAACCACGGTGAGGCATCGCCTTTCGGTGGCGAAGGGGTTCCACCGCTTCGCCGCGCGCGAGGGCCTTTGCCGGAAGAACCCAGCCGACGGCGTCCCGACGCCGAAGCCCCCGCAGCGCCTTCCCGACGTGCTGTCGATCCGCCAGGTCGATGCGCTTCTGGGGCAGCCGTTCCCGCCGACCGCCATCGGCGAGCGAGATCGGGCCATCCTCGAGGTGCTCTACGGATGCGGCCTTCGCGTCAGCGAATGCTGCGGCCTCGATGTCGGCGATTGCCTGCTGGACGAAGGGTACCTGCGCGTGACGGGCAAGGGCGCCAAGGAGCGCATAGCCCCCATCGCGGGAACGGCGCTGTCGGCGCTGGAGGGCTACCTCTCCGACACGCGCCCGCAGCTGGCGGATCCGCGCCGGCCCACGGCGGCGATGTTCCTGAACGCGCGCGGCGGCAGGCTCTCGCGCCAGAGCGTCCACGCCATCGTGGCGCGCGCCGGCTTGGCCATCGGACAGAAGCAGCTGCATCCCCACACGCTGCGCCATTCCTTCGCCACGCACCTGCTGGAAGGCGGCGCCGACCTGCGCGTCATCCAGGAGATG
>URRZ01000080.1 GCA_900550385.1 uncultured Coriobacteriaceae bacterium
AGCTTGTGGCGCATCTCACCATCTACTTCCCGGTACATACGGACCTTGATGGGAGAGTGAAGGGTGACTACCCCGGCGTCATAGGCCAGCATAGCCTCGTCCTTGTCGGCAAAACAGTGGCCAGTGCCAGCCTCGTCCCGGGTGAAGGTCAGGTAGTAGGCACCCAGGATCATATCCTGGGAGGGGATGGTAACCGGGCCGCCGTCCTGGGGACGGAGCAGGTTATTGGCAGACAGCATCAGCACCCGCGCCTCGGTCTGGGCCTCGGCAGACAGGGGGACGTGGACAGCCATCTGGTCGCCGTCGAAGTCGGCGTTGAAGGCGGTACACACCAGGGGGTGCAGCTTGATGGCGCGGCCCTCCACCAGCACCGGCTCGAAGGCCTGGATGCCCAGGCGGTGCAGGGTAGGCGCGCGGTTGAGCATCACAGGGTGCTCCTTGATGATGAAGTCCAGCGCATCCCAGACCTCGGCGCGGCCCCGGTCCACCATCTTCTTGGCGGACTTGATGTTGTTGGCCAGGCCGTCCTCCACCAGCTTCTTCATCACGAAGGGGCGGAAGAGCTCAATGGCCATCTCCTTGGGCAGGCCGCACTGATAAATTTTCAGCTCAGGGCCGACCACGATGACGGAACGGCCGGAGTAGTCGACACGCTTGCCCAGCAGGTTCTGACGGAAGCGGCCCTGCTTGCCCTTCAGCATATCGGACAGGGACTTCAGGGCGCGGTTGTTGGCGCCGGTGACGGCACGGCCGCGGCGGCCGTTGTCGATCAGGGCGTCCACAGCCTCCTGGAGCATCCGCTTCTCGTTGCGGATGATGATGTCGGGGGCGGAGAGCTGGATCAAGCGCTTGAGGCGGTTGTTGCGGTTGATGACCCGGCGATACAGGTCGTTCAGGTCGGAGGTGGCGAACCGGCCGCCGTCCAGCTGGACCATGGGGCGAATTTCGGGGGGGATGACCGGCAGCACGTCGATGATCATCCACTCCGGCTTGTTGCCGGAGATGCGGAAGGCGTCCACGACCTCCAGGCGCTTGACGATCCGGGCCTTCTTCTGGCCGGAGGCGTGGTGCAGCTCCTCGCGCAGCTGGACGGAAAGCTGCTCCAGGTCGATGTCGGCCAGCAGCTTCTTCACGGCCTCGGCACCCATGCCGGCGTCGAAATCGTCCTCATACTTCTCCCGCAGCTCGCGGTACTCCTTCTCGGAGAGGATCTGGTTCTTCACCAGGGGGGCATAGCCGGGGTCGGTGACGATATAGGCGGCAAAGTACAGGACCTTTTCCAGGATCCGGGGGGACAGGTCCAGCAGCAGGCCCATGCGGGAGGGGATGCCCTTGAAGTACCAGATGTGGGACACGGGGGCGGCCAGCTCGATGTGGCCCATCCGCTCCCGGCGGACGTTGGCGCGGGTCACTTCCACGCCGCAGCGGTCGCAGATCTTGCCCTTATAGCGGATCTTCTTGTACTTGCCGCAGTGGCACTCCCAGTCCTTGGTGGGGCCAAAGATGCGCTCGCAGAACAGGCCGTCCCGCTCCGGCTTCAGGGTGCGGTAGTTGATGGTCTCGGGGCGCTTGACCTCGCCGTAGGACCAGGCGCGGATCTGCTCGGGGGAGGCGATCCCGATCTGAATGGCGTCAAACTCAGCGTAACTCATATATTTCAATCTCCTCCCTTATCACTCATAGTCCTCGTCGGAGAGCTGTCCCTCCTCAGAGCTGTCCTCCAGCTCCAGCGTCAGGTCGTCGTCGTCGCTGTCACCCTTGAAGGTGAAGCCGCCGGCGGAGGCGAAGTCGGAGTTCTTATCATAGCCGAAGTCCTCGTCGTCCTTGTAGTAGTCGTCCCGGGCCCCAGGCTGATAGGTGTCCTCATCGTCATCCTTCAGCTCGATCTCGTTGCCCTGGGCGTCCAGCACCTTCATGTCCAGACACAGGGACTGGAGCTCCTTGATAAGCACCTTGAAGGACTCAGGCACGCCGGGCTTGGGCACATTGTGGCCCTTGACGATGGCCTCATAGGTCTTGACACGGCCGGTGACGTCGTCGGACTTGACGGTGAGGATCTCCTGCAGGGTATAGGCGGCGCCGTAGGCCTCCAGGGCCCACACCTCCATCTCGCCGAAGCGCTGGCCGCCGAACTGGGCCTTGCCGCCCAGAGGCTGCTGGGTGACCAGGGAGTAGGGGCCGGTGGAACGGGCGTGGATCTTATCGTCCACCAGATGGTGGAGCTTGAGGTAATACATATAGCCCACTGTGACGGGGTTGTCGAAGAACTCGCCGGTGCGGCCGTCGCGCAGGCGGAACTTGCCGTCCTCGGGCAGGCCGCCCATGCGGAAGCACTCGCGGATGTCAGCCTCGTGGGCGCCGTCGAACACGGGGGTCATGATCTTCCAGCCCAGGGCCTTGGCAGCCATGCCCAAGTGGACCTCCAGCACCTGGCCGATGTTCATACGGGAAGGCACGCCCAGGGGGTTCAGCACGATGTCCAGGGGGGTGCCGTCGGGCAGGAAGGGCATATCCTCCTCGGGCAAAATGCGGGACACAACGCCCTTGTTGCCGTGGCGGCCGGCCATCTTGTCGCCCACGCTGATTTTACGGCGCTGGGCGATGTAGCAGCGCACCACCTTGTTGACGCCGGGGGACAGCTCGTCGTGGCTGTTTTCCCGGGTGAAGACCTTCACGTCCACCACCACGCCGTACTCACCGTGGGGCACACGCAGGGAGGTGTCGCGGACCTCCCGGGCCTTCTCGCCGAAGATGGCCCGCAGCAGGCGCTCCTCGGCGGTGAGCTCGGTCTCGCCCTTCGGGGTGACCTTGCCGACCAGCACGTCGCCCGGGAACACCTCGGCGCCCACGCGGATGATGCCGTCGGCATCCAGGTCGGCCAGCATGTCGTCGGAGATGTTGGGGACCTCGCGGGTGATCTCCTCGGGGCCCAGCTTCGTGTCGCGGGCGTCCACCTCGTACTCGGAGATGTGGATGGAGGTCAGCAGGTCCTCGGCCACGACGCGCTCGGACACGATGATAGCGTCCTCGTAGTTGTAGCCTTCCCACGGCATGTAGGCGATCATAAGGTTCTGGCCGAGCGCCAGCTCGCCGCCATCGCAGGACGGGCCGTCGGCCAGCACGTCGCCGGCGCAGACCTCGTCGCCCTTGCGGACGATGGGGCGGTGGTTGATGCAGCCGGACTGGTTGGAGCGCTGGAACTTCGGGATGAGGTACTCGTCGTACTCGCCGTCGTCGTTCAGGATGATGATGGTCTGGCCGTCCACATAGTCGACCACGCCGGGGCGCTGGGCCACGAGGATCTCGCCGGAGTCCACCGCGATGCGGTGCTCGATGCCGGTACCTACGAGCGGGGCGCTCGGGCGCAGCAGCGGCACAGCCTGGCGCTGCATGTTCGAGCCCATGAGGGCGCGGTTGGCGTCGTCGTGCTCGAGGAACGGAATGAGCGAGGTAGCCACGGAGGTCATCTGGCGCGGCGACACGTCCATGTAGTTGACCATCTCCGGCGGCACGTCCATGGCCTCGCCGAACACGCCGTTGGTGTCGGTGGTACGGGCGAGCACGCGGGCGGACTTGTGGAAGACGCCGTCCTCGTCGGTGTAGCCGAACTCGCGGGTTTCCAGATCGAACAGGTCGTTGGCCTGGGCGATGGTGAAGTTCTCTTCCTCATCGGCGGTCAGGTAGTCGATCTCGTCGGTCACCTTGCCGTCGATCACGCGACGGTAGGGCGTCTCGATGAAGCCGTAGGGGTTGATGCGGCCATAGGTGGCCAGAGAGCCGATAAGGCCGATGTTCGGGCCTTCAGGCGTCTCGATGGGGCACATGCGGCCGTAGTGGGACGTGTGGACGTCGCGCACCTCGAAGCCGGCGCGCTCGCGGGACAGGCCGCCCGGGCCCAGGGCCGACAGGCGGCGCTTGTGCGTGATGCCGGCGGCGGGGTTGGCCTGGTCCATGAACTGCGACAGCTGCGAGGAGGCGAAGAACTCGCGGATGGCCGCCACGATCGGGCGGATGTTCACGAGGCTCTGCGGCGTGATCTCGTCGGGCTCCTGCATGCTCATGCGCTCGCGGACGACGCGCTCCATGCGCGACAGGCCGATGCGGAACTGGTTCTGGATCAGCTCGCCCACCGTGCGGATGCGGCGGTTGCCGAAGTGGTCGATGTCGTCGGTGACGAAGCCCTCCTGGCCGTCATGCAGGCCGATGATGTAGCGCATCGTGCGGACGATGTCCTCGTCGGTGAGGGTGGAGCAGTCGTGCTCCTCCTCGAAGCCCAGCTTCTTGTTGATCTTGTAGCGGCCGACCTTCGCCAGATCGTAGCGCTGCGGGTTGAAGAACAGGCCCTCCAGCAGCGTGCGGGCGCTGTCGATGGTGGGCGGCTCGCCGGGGCGGAAGCGCTTGTACAGCTCGATCAGCGACTCCTCCTTGGTGGTGGCGGGGTCGCGGTCCAGCGTGCGCAGGACCATCTCGTCGCTGCCCAGCAGCTCGACGATTTCCTCGCGCGTCTCGGCCAGGCCGAGGGCGCGCACCAGCAGCGTGGCCGGCTGCTTGCGCTTGCGGTCGATGCGGACCGACAGGATGTCGCGCTTGTCGGTCTCGAACTCCAGCCACGCGCCGCGGCTGGGGATGACCTTCGCGTTGTAGATGGTCTTGTCGGAGGTCTTGTCGCGCTCGGCGGCGAAGTAGACGCCGGGGCTGCGGACCAGCTGGCTGACGACGACGCGCTCGGTGCCGTTGATGATGAACGTGCCGCGCGGGGTCATCAGCGGGAAGTCGCCCATGAAGACGTCCTGCTCCTTGATCTCGCCCGTCTCGCGGTTGATGAAGCGGATCTCGACGAACAGGGGCGCCTGGTACGAGACGTCCTTCTCCTTGCATTCGTCCACCGTGTACTTCGGCTCGCCGAACTCGTGCTTGCCGAACTCGACGCACATGTCCTTGGTGGAGTTCTCGATGGGGCTGATGTCCCTGAATGCCTGATCCAAGCCTTCGTTGGTGAACCATGCGAAGCTATCCGTCTGGACGGAGATGAGGTTGGGCATATCCATCACGTCGGGGATTTTCGCAAAGCTTCGACGATTCCGGTAAAGGCTGCTGTGATCAGCGGTTTTTCCTTGGGCCACGAGGTCTTTCCTCCTTCAAGAGAATCCGTGAATCTGCGAAAAAATGCAATCGAACACAATACGACGCAAAATGCAATCGGTCAAGATTTTTTTTCTTCAACTATGTAATTTTGCTGTTGATCAGGGGGTTTCGCGGAAGGGGAAGACGGGGTTCGCACGCGAGCGAGCGTCTCGCTCGCAAGGCGCTCGCCAAACGCGAGAAGCGCGCGGCCGGCATGGCGAAGCGAGGGCGCGGAACGAGAGCCACGCATCAAGCGCGGACGTCACGGCAGGCAATCGGCATGTTGAGCCGAAAGGCAACCTCCATCGGCAAATAATGCCCGTTCGATGCCCTTTGCTGTATTCGAAGGAGAGGGACGCGACGTTCTTTCGTCCGAAACGCCGGCGTTTTGGCAGGTAGGCGCGCCCAAATCGAGGAGAAGCGGGGAACCCTTCCTATTTTCCCCGAGAAAAAGGCATCGGGCGTTCATTATTTTCCGATGGAGGCAAACGGAATTGCAACATTTGCGATCGTCGACCCCTGTGGCGCCCTCGATGGATTCCCAACGCGCCTCAGGTGAAGACCGGCGCCCGCGCATGAAGAACGGTTCCCGCTATCCCTTGCCGCGAATAACGGATGCAACGCCGGAACCCGCGCACGTAGGACGGCTCCGCCTTGCGCACAATCCGCGCCAGACACGCATCGGAGCCGGGTCAAATTCGCGTCAGCTGCGTACCGGGATCGCGAAAGGGGCGAACGTCTGCGACGCGAGATGACGGAGGTAGCATCCCATCAAGCGCCCGCGGTCGAACGGACGCCCGCAACCGACGAGGAAACCCATGGAAGCCGCAACATCGAACTCGAACTGCATCGCGTGCACGCCGCATCCGCCCGCCCCTAAGAAGACGTCTGAACCCTCCCGGATCATCCTGGCGCATCGTACCGCCTTGGCATGCGCGCGGTCGATGGAGTCGGCCGAAAGCGGCACGCTCGTTCGGCAGGCCATGCAGCCTCCCCCTTCGATCCCCAAAGATCGTGAAATCGCAAGGCTCCTTAGCGAAGCCGAGTGCTCGCATCCCGGATTCCATGTAGAGCTTCCCGTCCATCTTCTGACCAGCGTTGGCACGAGCCGCCGCCCCACCAGAACGCGTATCGTCCTGCGCCATGCCGGAACGCTGCCTAGCAGCTCCGTGCGGCGCTTGGACCGGAACGTCCTGATGGTCGCGCCCGAATTGGCGCTCGTCCAAATCGCAGCCCAAGAGCGCGACCCGATCAGGCTCCTCATGATGCTCTGGGAGGCCTGCGGGACATACCGCACCGCCGCGACCTCCTATCAGCCTGCCCAGCAGATCCCCGCCGCGACCAACCTGCGCAAAATGAAGCGATACGTCGAACGGAACCGTTCGCTACATGGCGCCCACAAGATATTGACGCTGCTGAGGTACCTCGCAGACGACTCGGCATCGGTTCGGGAAACCCAATGCGCCCTCTTGCTGGGCATGCCGACGATGCATGGCGGCTACGGGCTGGGCATCCCCGTCATGAACATGAGGGTGGATGCGACGAAGGAAGCGCGATCGATTGCCGGAAGGTCGTTTTTCCGGTGCGATCTTTGCTGGCCGAAAGCGAAGATCGACGTGGAGTACCAAAGCGACGAGGAGCACGAGGGGAAGGCTATGCGTATCAGGGACTCCCGCAGGGCGAACGCGCTGGCGTCGATGGGCTGGACTGTCATCGGCATCACGAACGACGAGGCGGGAAGCGTCTCAGCGATAGGCTCGATCGCCGAAACGATCCGCTTGCGCCTGGGGAAGCGCAAGAACACGCATGTTTTCGACCATTACGGCAGAATGAGGACCCTGCGGAGAAAGCTCGGGCTTCCAGCGAGAAGATAGGATCTCGAACGAGGCTCGCCCGGCGCTACCGTCCGTCGCGGAGCGCGCGCAGCTTCGCCAGCGTTTCGGCGGGGATGCGCTCGGCCACGGTGTTCTTCCGCGACGCCTTCGGCGCGTCGTCGAGGCGCGCCTCCTCGTAGTACATCCCCAGCTCGCGGCAGAACCCGTCGGCGCTCATGCGGTCCACCCCGCCGCCGAACACGGTGTCTTGGATGGTGGCGTCGCTGGACACCACCAGCGTCTCCACCTGGCGCTCGCGGGCGTCGTGGGCGAGCTTCTCTATCACCTTGTCGGCGGATTGGCCGGCCGGCGAGAACACGATCCTCACGCCGCCGACCTCCTGCGCCTCGCCCGCCGAATGCTCGTTGCCGCCGCCGTCGAACACCACGATGGCGCTCCATCCCCCGCCGGAGAAGTTCACCACATCGTTGACCAGCGCGTCGCGCGCCGTGTTGAACCAGTCGTCGGTGTAGTCGGGGTCGGAGATGCCCCGATAGCGGCTGCCCGAGCGCAGCACGTTGTAGCCGTCGACGATCAGCAGCTTCTTGCGTTGGCGAGGCAAGTCGAACCCCTTCTTTCGCGTATCGGACAGCCCGTCGCCGAAAGCGACCCGGCTAGCTATTCTGCCGCAGCCACTCGTACATGCAGGCGGTCGCCGCCTGGGCGACGTTCAGCGAGGCGACGTCGCCTTCCAAGGGAAGCTTCATCGTGAAATCGCAGCTCTCCATGACGATGCGCGACAGCCCGTCGTGCTCGTTGCCCATCACCAGCGCGATCTTGCCTTTGAGGTTGGCGTCCCAGATGCAGTCCTTGGAATGCTCGGTGGCGCCCGCCACCCAAAAGCCCTCGTCTTTCAGGCGCGACATTGCCTGGATCAGGTTCGCCACCTGCGCGACGGGGATATGGGCGATCGCGCCGGCGGAGCTTTTGTAGGTGGTCGCCTCGACGCGGGCGCTGCGCTTGTTCGGGATGATGATGCCGCTCGCGCCCACCGCTTCCGCGCTGCGCGTGATGGCGCCGAGGTTCCCCGCATCCGTCAGGTGGTCCAGGATCACGACGAGGGCGCGCCCATCGTGCTCGGCGGCGTAGTCGTTCGCCTTCTGGATCAGCTCGTTCACGCCCAGGTAACCGAACGGCGCGGCCTCCGCGACGACGCCCTGGTGGCTGCCGCGCGCGGACAGGTCGTCAAGCGTCTTGCGCGGGACCAGCTGCACCTCCACCGCGAACCGCTTCGCCTTGCGCTGGATGTCGTTGACCAGCGGATCGCGCTTGATGTTGTCGGCCATCAGGATGCGCTTCACGGGCACGCCGGTGCGCAGCGCCTCGATGACCGGGCGCTTCCCCTCGATGTAGTCTGCCATGGAGTCAGTCCTTCTCCTCGGAAGTTTCGCTTTGCCCATTATGCGGCATCGGCGCCGCCTGCGCTTCGTTCTGCGCGGTTTCACCACGAGCGGCGGCATCGCCGGATTCGCCCCTCAGCGCGCGCACGCGCCTCATCACCGCAGGCGCCAGATCGGCCTCCTGCCTCGTCTTCAGGCCCAGCTTCACGCTGGCGTAGCGCAGGCCCACCACGGTGGCGACGCACAGCACGCCCGCCACCGGCAGCGGGCAGCCCAGCTGCGCCAGAATGGAATGGTCCGAAAACTCCACCAGCGAATGGACGATGCTTTTGCGGTGAACCAGCACGCCGATGCGTTCAGCCGGCACGCCGAAAAGCCATCGCGCCTCCATGACCTCCAGGGCCTTG
>URRZ01000081.1 GCA_900550385.1 uncultured Coriobacteriaceae bacterium
CACGTCCACCAGCTCCACCGCCTGAGCGATGTTGTTGGCGAAGGGGTTGTACTCGGGGGGGCGCAGCCCCGCCTTGGCGGCGGCGTAGCGCGCGTCCTTGGAAAGCGCGTCCCAGCTGGCGT
Source organism: uncultured Coriobacteriaceae bacterium (assembly GCA_900550385.1). Classification (GTDB taxonomy): domain Bacteria; phylum Actinomycetota; class Coriobacteriia; order Coriobacteriales; family Eggerthellaceae; genus Aphodovivens. The sequence continues at coordinate 123 of URRZ01000081.1, forward strand.
TCACGCGGGCCAGGGCCGCCGTCATGTAGGGATGCCCCGTGCGGCGCGCCCGGGCGAGGAAGGCGGCAGAGTGCCCCACCGGGTACTCCTCGATCTCCTCTTCCACGTCCTGGGCACTGAAATCGTAGCCGGCGCGAACGAAGCGCAGGGTGTCGGAGGTGCACACCGGGTAAGCATCAGGCGCCACCATGGCGAGCAGGTCGCCCTCCGTCTGCACATCCACGGTGTCGAAGTCGCGGAACAGATCGACGCTGGCTAAGGCGAACTCGCGCGTGGCATCCATGGCCTCGGCCAGACGCAGGTACTCGTCGGCGGAGATCTCGTGGGTGAACCCGCCCACCACCGCCGTGATGGGATGGATGGACCGGCCGCCCACCAGGGTGCACAGCTCGTTGCCCAGCGCCTTCAGCCCCAATGCGCGCTCGAACAGCTCCGGGTTGCCCTCGGCCAACGGGAACACCGACTTGTGGCCCAAGAAGTCCGGAGCGGCGAACACGAACAGGTGCGTGCCGTGGTTCTGCAGGTAGGAGCCGTAGAGCAGAAGCTCGCGCAGGGCCTCGGTGCGGTCGGTCACTTCCACACCGAAGACCTGCTCGATGGCGCGCAGGTCGGTGACGACGTGGCTCGACGAGCAGATGCCGCAGACGCGGGAAGCGATGTAGGGCACCTCTTCGAAGGAGCGGCCCCGCACCATGGATTCGAACAGGCGCGCCGGCTCCACCACGGCCATCTCGCAGGTCGTGACCTGGCCGTCCTCGATAACGAGGCGGATGTCGCCGTGGCCCTCGACGCGGGCGATGTGGTCGACGGAAATCTCGGTGGCGGCCATGAGGTTACTCCTCCCCTTGCGCGGCGTTTATCGCCACGGCGTTGAACATCTCCAGGGCGTCGTTGAAGCGCGCGACCTCAAGGCCGCGCTTTCCCACGACGTAGCGGGCGGCCTCCACGTTGGAATCGGGAGAGAGCCCCGCGCAGCCGTTGCAGGGACGGCCCAGCGCCGGGCACTTCGCCCCGCAGCCGGCCCGGGTCACGAGTCCCAGGCACATGACGCCCTGCTTGTAGAAGCACCCCTTCTCGTTGCGGGAGCACTCGCCACACAAAGCCGAGGTGGCCGGCAGCCGGTTGCTTCCATAGAGAACGCCGTCGAGCACGCGCACGAACTCGAAGGGGTCAATCGGGCAGCAGCGCACCTCTGCGTCCACGTCGATAACGTCCGACACGGGCCGCGGCGCCAACAGGTCGCCGCAGGCATCGGGCGCCGCATCGCCGTAGACGGCCTCCACATGACCCGCCAGATCGCCTGAGGCCATGCCGGGAATGCCGCCGGTGACGGCGCACGATCCGATGGCGATCACGCTCCCCGCGCGCTCGCGGGCGCGGCGTACCGTCTCGGCCGCCTCCTCGGTGGTGACGGCCCCCTCGATGACGGCCACGTCGAACTCGTCGGGCATCGGCACCGAGCTTGTCAGCTGCCAGTATCCCAGATCGATCTGGCCGAGCACGTCCATGAGGTGGCGCTCGATGTTCGTGATGTTGATCTGGCAGCCGAAGCAGCTGGCCAGGCCGATAACGACCACGCGGGGAGCACGGCGCTCGGCGGTCGGTGACAGGTTCTCGCTCATTTACATCGACCCCTGAATGTTCTTGGCTTCCCAATAGTTGAAGACGGGCCCGTCGATACAGCAGTACTGATGGCCCACCTGGCAGTGCCCGCACTTGCCCACGCCGCACTTCATGTGGCGCTCGAAGCTCATGTAGATACGATCGTAGGGGATGTCCTTCTTGCGCATCTCCTGCACGACGAACCGGTACATGATCGGCGGCCCGCAAAGGGCGCCGAAGGTGTTCGTCGGGTCGATCTCCAAGTGCTCGAACGGCTTGGTGACCAGCCCCACTTCCCCATCCCACGTATCGTCGGGATGATCCACGGTCAGGTGCAGCTCGAAATCCTTGCGGTGCTTCCACATCTCGAACTGGTTGCGGAACATGACCTCGGAGGGATTCTTGGAACCGTAGATGATCGTGACCTTTCCGAACTCGCTGCGCTCGTCGTGGATGTTGTTGATGAGCGAGCGCAGGGGCGCGATCCCCAGGCCGCCCGCCACCAGCAGGATGTCGTGGCCGCGCATCTCGTCGATGGGGAACCCGCGGCCGTAGGGCCCGCGGATGCCCACGATGTCGCCGCACTGCAGCTTGTGGAGCGCCTCGGTGAAGCGGCCCGCGCGGCGGATGCACAACTCGATGAAGCCGTGCTTGGTGGGCGAGCTGGAGATGGAGATGGGCGCCTCGCCCACGCCGAACAGCGACAGCTCGACGAACTGGCCGGGCGCATGGTGGAAGGCCTCGCGGACGCGCTCGTCGATGAGGCGGAACTCGAACAGCTTCTCGTGCTCGGTCAGGTCGGTGATGGAGGTGATGCGCGCCTGCCAGGGGCGGTAGGGGTTCGCCGCCATCAGCTGGGCGCCGTCGCGCTGCTCGGAGGGTTCCGAGAGCGGGCGGACGCGGACCGTGGAAACAGCGCAGCTACCGGGCATCGGCGGCCCCCTTCCTTTCGAAGAACTTCAGCACCTCGATGGGGTTGATGTTGGCCTTGCACGCCTTCACGCAGCGCCCGCATCCCACGCACAGCATGCGGTCGTGGGTCGCCAGGAAGCCGTTGAGCTTGTGGTACATGCGATGGCGCACGCGCACGGCGCCGGTCGAGCGGAAGTTGTGGTCCCCCGCCACGCGGGCGAACTGCGGGGCGGTGCAGGCGTCCCAGGTGCGCTCGCGCCGGCCCGTCTTGCCGTCCGGGTCGAGCGTGTCGCTTATGTCGAAGCAGAAGCAGGTGGGGCACACCGCCGAGCACGCCGTGCACGACAGGCACCGGCCGCCCAGCTCGTCCCAGAACGGATCGTCGTGGAAGGCGTCCATGAGCATGGCCACCTCCTGGATCTTGGGGATCTCGGGGTTGAACGCCGCCTGGCGCCGACGCGTGGCGTGGCGGAACTCGATGCGCTCGGCATCGGTGGCCTCGCGGGGGTTGCAGGCCGCCTCCAGGATGTTGGCGGCGTCGACGCTGGAAATGCTGACCAAGTACTTCCCGCCGATGTCCTGCAGGAACAGGTCGTAGCCGAAGCGGGCCTCGTCCGAACTCCAAAGATGACAGAAGCAGGTGGCGGTGGGCATGCAGCTGATGCCCACGATGAGCGTCGCCTCCCGGCGCGCGATGTAGTAGGGGTCGGGATAGCGGCCGTCCTTGAACACCACGTCCAAGCGGTTGAGCGCGTTGATGTCGCAGGCATGCGCGCCGAAGATGACGCGCGGGGTTATCTCCGCCGTGAAGTCGGTCACCTCGTTGCCCTGAGCGTCGAAGGTCATCAGCGTCTCCTCCGAGGGGAGGAAGTACTTCTTGGGCGAGCCGACCGTGGTCTCGTAGTTCAAGTCGATCTCGTCGGGCGAGGAGACGACGTCGAAGACGTGCACATCCCCCCTCCTGACCGGGGCGACCACCTCGTGGGTCTCCATGAACGCGGAAACGAGCGCCGGCAGCTCCGACGCCTCTATCACTCTGTACAGCATGCTCTCGTCCCGTCTCGTCTGGAAGATGCCTTGCCGCTAAACGAAAGGCCCCGGCCGCCGAGCCGCCTCGAGCCTTCGAGGTGGACCGGCAGCCGGGGCCCTGAAGCCTTGCTCCTCGCCTTCCCTGCAGGCTACTCCGCGGGGAAGAAGACGCCGATCTCGCGCTCGGCGGACTCGGGGGAATCCGATCCATGGATGACATTTTCATCCATGATGAGGCCGAAATCGCCGCGAATCGTGCCGGGGGCCGCTTCGGCCGGATTAGTGGCGCCCATCAGCGTGCGCACCTTCGCCACCGCGCCCTCGCCGGAGACGACCATCTTGACCACGGGGCCGGAGGTGATGTAGGAGATGAGGCCGTCGTAGAACGGCTTGCCCTCGTGCTCGGCGTAGTTCTGCTTGGCCTGCTCGGGCGTGACCATGCCCAGCTCCATGCGCTCGATCTTCAGACCGGCGCGCTCGAAGCGGTTGACGATCTCGCCGATGTGGCCGTTGCGCACGCCGTCGGGCTTGATCATGCTGTAGGTTCTCTGGATAGCCATAAAACCCTGCCTTTCGCTTTACGATACGGTTGCTTACCTTCTCTATGCTGCTAGCCGGACGCGCCGGCGATGAGCCGCGTGAAGACGAAGGCGGCGCCCCGGGAACCGGAACGCCGCCCCATCGTCGATCGCTAGTTCTGGCTGGGGAAGTACAGCTCCACGCCCGCGACCTTCCAGCCGATCAGGTCGCGCGAGAGCATGATCCGGTAGTGGACCTCGCCGTCTTCGGGGGTCAGCGCCGTGGCGTAGACCGTCGAGGAGCTCATGGACTTCTCCATGCCGTCGATGCCGACGCTGGACGTCTGCACCACGAGGTCGGTCATGGAGGCGGCGTCCTCCTCCGAGACGCCCTCGGCGATGACCGTCTGCGACGCGTTGGACGGGTCGGCGAACAGCTGCTGGACGACGCTTTCCTGCGTCGGGAAGCCGAAGCCCTGGGTGTAGAGGAACGCGCACGCCCCCACCGCCAGCAGCAGGACGACGATGATGGCGATGAGGATCTTCAGCCCGACGCCGCGGCGCTTGCGCTCCTGCTTGGCGATGCCGCGGGACCACTGCTCCAACTCCTCGTCGGAGGCGGTGAAGAACCTATCGTCCTCCTGGGCGGGATAGGCCTGCTGGCCGTAGGCGTCGGCGTAGTAGTAGGGATCCTGCGCGTCGGCGTAGGCGTCCCCGCCCTCCTCGGGGTAGATGGTGCCGCCGTCGGCGGTGACGTCGATGCCGGACGTGTCGGCCACCGGGGATATCGCCTGGGTGATCTCGGAGGTGCCCTGCGCCACCGCCGCGATGGCGCGCTGGTAGTCGACGCTCGCCGAATCGCTGAGGAAGTAGGTCTTGTCGGCGATGGCCTGCTCGAAGGCGTTCACGGCCTTCTGCATCTGGCCGCTGGCGACGTAGGCCTGGCCCAGGTTCGCGCACAGCTTGTTGCGCGTGTCGGGCCGCATGTCGAACTGGAGCGCGCTCTCGTAGGAGGCCACCGCGTCCCCGGGGCGCCCCAGCGCCATGAAGCAGATGCCCAGGTTCAGAAGCGCCTTGGTGGGGTCGGGGTTGGCCTCGTCGAGGGCGGCCTCGCGGAACGCCACGCCCGCCTCGGCGGACTTGCCCAGCTTCAGCAGGGCGTTGCCCATGCCCATGTAGGCCTTGTAGGGGGAATCGTAGCGATCGTCGGCCACCGCGGCCTCGAAGTGCTTGACGGCGTCCTCGTAATCATGCAGCGACGCGTACGCCATGCCCAGGTTGTAGCTGACCGCCCCGCCCGCGCCGTAGGCGGCGTCGGCGGTCGCCTGGGTGTAGGCGTGGATCGCCTCGCCGGGGTTCTTCAGCTTGATGAGGCAGTTGCCGATCTGGTGGTAGATCAGGCCCGCCTCGCCGGGCCCCGCAGGGCTGGAAGGATCCTGCAGGCATTGGGTGAACAGGCCCAGCGCACCGTTGTAGTCCTTGGCGGCGTACGCCGCGCGCGCCTGTTGAAAGAGATCGTTGTTCATCTGGTTCCTTCGGTTTCCCGGAACGGATCGGCGCTACTGTGCCGCGTTCTCGATTTCGATGGTCTCGATGACGTCGCCGACGCGCAGCTGCGAGATGACGTCCATGCCCTCGATGGTCTGGCCGAACACCGTGTAGCCGGAATCGAGCATCGGCTGGGCGCCCAGGCAGAAGTAGAACTGCGAGCCGGCGGAGTTGGGGTTCTGCGAGCGGGCCATGGCCAGCGCGCCGTCCTTGTGCTCGTTGTGCGGGTTGGTGGTGAACTCCTCCTTGATGGAGTAGCCGGGGCCGCCCGTGCCCAGGCCCGAGAAGGGCTTGCCGGCCTTCTCGACCACTTCCTCGGGGGTGAGGTCGCGCGTGTTGGGGCAGCCGCCCTGGATGACGAAGCCCGGCACGTAGCGGTGGAACTTCAGGTTATCGTAGAAGCCCTTCTTGGCCAGCTCGACGAAGTTGCCCACATGGATGGGGGCGTCGGCGCCCGCAAGCTGCACGCGGATGGTGCCCTTGGAGGTCTTGAGGACGGCGATCTCCTCGCCCGTCGGCTGGTATTCGGGGGTGTACATGGCCATGATCGGCTCCTTTGTTTCCGGTTGCCTTGTCCGGCGCATCGGGGCGCGTCCCTGATGCACGGCGCGATGACGGCGCGCGCCGAAAACGCGCGCGGAACACCGCATACGAAAGAAGATTCTAGCAGTATCCGCCCTCGATCAGGGAAAAACCTTACAACATCCACGGCAGGGGGCGCTTCCGGGCGTCCCGGGCCGCCAGCGAGCCGAGGCGGCCGACCGGAATCGGCGCATGGCGCGAAATGGCACGCGGTGCGCGGAGGAAAAAGAAAGCAGGCCAGAGTCGATTCGACTTCCGACCTGCTAAAACTCGATGGTGCCCCCAACGGGAATCGAACCCGTGTCTCAGCCTTGAAAGGGCCGCGTCCTGACCTCTAGACTATGGGGACGGATAGGCTCTCTTTTGCGAAAGCCTGCCAATTATTGCAGAAGCGGCAGGCGCGTGCAAGATGGTTTTCCGGAAATCCGAAACGCCGAACCCGCGTTCGAGCAGGCCGCGGGGACGGCCCCGCGCCGCCGGAACTCGCGGCGAGGCGCCCTACCCCCGCCGGCGCAGCCTCTCGTAGGCGGCCGTGACCTCCAGCTCGTACTGCTTGCGGGCGCCCTTGACCACGGTGTCCAGTATCAGCCCGCACACCAGCGACACCAGCCCGCAGCCCACCAGCGCCACCGCCAGCAGCGCCGAGGGCAGGCGCGGCACGTAGCCGGTGGCCGCAAACTCGGCGACCACGGGCACGCCGACGACGAGGCCCAGGGCGCAGAAGAGGAGCGCCACCCAGCTGAACAGAGCCAGCGGCCGGTAGTCCTTGAACAGCGACATGATGGTGGCGAGCACCTTGGCGCCGTCGGAGAAGGTCGACAGCTTCGAGACGCTGCCCTCGGGGCGGTCGCGGTAGTCGATGGGCACCTCGCGGATGCGCCAGCGCTTGTCCACCGCGTGGATGGACAGCTCCGTCTCGATCTCGAAGCCCGGCGAGAGCACCGGCATGGTCTTGGCGAACACCTCGTTGAAGGCGCGGTAGCCGGTCATCACGTCGGAGAAGTGGAACCCGTAGATGGCCTTGATGAGGAAGCGCACCAGGTCGTTGCCGAACCCGTGGAAGGCGCGGTCGTTCTCCTGGCCGTAGGTGCCGTTGGAGAGCCGGTCGCCCACCACCATGTCGGCCTCGTCGGACATGAGCGGCGCCAGCAGCCCGCGGGCCGCCTCGGCGGGGTAGGTGTCGTCGCCGTCGACCATCACGTAGTAGCGCGCGTCGATGTCGCGGATCATCTGGCGCACGACGTTGCCCTTGCCCTGGCGGCGCTCCACGCGCACGATCGCGCCGTGCTCGGCGGCTATGGCGCCGGTGCCGTCGGAGGAGTTGTTGTCGTAGACGTACACGCGCGCCCCGGGCAGCTCGCGCCTGAAGTCGTCGACCACCTTGGCGATGGTCACCGCCTCGTTGTAGCACGGGACCAGCACCGCCACGTCGCGGTAGTCCGCCCCCTGCGCATCCTGCGCCATCCCAGCCTCCTAGCCATCTTCGCGCCATCCCGAGCGGCCGGTTCCATCCCGCGCTCGGGTCCTTCCCATTTCAGCAAATGGAAATCGTACCGGAAACGGAAGCGCCGCGCGCCGCGAAACGCGAAATCATCGGGAAAATGCATGATCGTTGCGGATTCGGCGCGGGGAACCGCTTCGGTTGTGCCACCATTTCCCGCAGGCGGCGCGCACCGCCGAGACGCAGTCGGGAAGGAGCCCTGGTGGGAAAGCTCATCGCTCAATTCATGAAATTCGGCGTGGTAGGCGTGATCGCCTTCGTGATCGACTACGGCCTGCTGGCGCTGCTCACCGAGGCGTTCGGCGTGAACTACCTGGTCAGCGCCACCATCTCCTTCACCGTGTCGGTGATCTTCAACTACCTGGCGTCCATGCGCTACGTGTTCACGCACAAAGAGGACATGAGCCGCCGCCGTGAGTTCGCCATCTTCGTGGTGCTGTCGGTCATCGGCCTTCTCATCAACAACGCCTGCATGTGGGCGGGCGTGGAGCTTTTGGGCATCCACTACCTCATCGTCAAGATCGGCGCCACGGCCATCGTGATGATCTGGAACTTCGTCACGCGGAAGATCTTCCTCGACGCGGGCGAGTGAGCCCTTTTGGGCGGCGGGGGGCCGGGGGGTGGGGGGGAAAAAAGGGGGGCCCCCCCCCAAAAAACCACAATAGAAACCGGTAAAAAGGGGGCGCCCAAAAACCCCGC
>URRZ01000082.1 GCA_900550385.1 uncultured Coriobacteriaceae bacterium
CCAGGTAGTCGTTGCCCTGGTCGTCGACCGCATGCATGCCCGCGCCGCCCACCAGCTCCACCGGCTTGCGCCCGAACGTGGGCATCACGTAGCGGGCTTCCAGCTCTTTCTGATCCGCGAGGGTCATCTCCCCCAGCTCCTTTCCAAAATGAGAAAAATCCTCCGTCCCTTTTTCTCATCCCCTTGTTTCGTGGATGCAGCCCCGTGCCGGGAGGGCGGCGTCCGCGCGCAGTTTGCGCAGCCCCTTGATCGCGTTCGAAGAACGCGATCCGCAAAGGGCGAGCACCTGTTTGAGCACGGGCGCTGCCCTCCCGGCACGGGGCGGACGACCCTAAATGTTTTCCGCTAGGCGCGAGGCGAACGTCCCTAAGGGCTTCGCCTCGAAGGGGTTGTCCTCCTTCGCCTGGTCGATCATGGTGCCGATGCCCTTGTCGGTGAGGAGCTCGAGCAGGAGGGCATGCGGCGTGGTGCCATTGATGATGTGGGCGCGGTGGACGCCCGTCTCCATCGCATGGATGCACGAGCGCATCTTGGGAATCATGCCAGTGGACAGCGTGCCGCCCTCCACCAGGGCTTCGGCTTCCGCCAGCGTCATGCGCGACACCAGCGACCCCTTGTCCGAGAAGTCCTCGTAGAGGCCGTCGACGTCGGTGAGGAACACCACCTTGTGCGCCCGGATGGCCGCGGCCACATGCCCCGCCACCACGTCGGCGTTCACGTTGTAGAAGCCGCCGTCCTCGCCGATGCCTACCGTGGCCAGCACGGGGATGAAGTCGCTTGCCACCAGGTCTTCCAGAAGCTGGCTGTTGATGCGGTCGATCTTGCCCACGCGCCCTAGACGCTCATCGGCCTGGCTCGCGATGATGGTGCCGGCATCCGCGCCGCTCACGCCCACCGCCAGGTTGCCGTGCGCGTTGATGGCGGCCACGAGCTCCTGGTTCACCTTGCCGGTGAGCACCGTGCGCACCACCTCCATCGCCTCGTCGGTGGTCACGCGCTGGCCGTCGACGAACTCCACGTCCAGCTGGCGCTGCTTCATGGCATCGGTGATGGCCTTCCCGCCGCCGTGCACGATCACGGGGTTGACGCCGATGATCTTTAGCAGCACGATGTCCGCCATCACATCGGCGCGCAGCTGCTCGTCCACCATGGCCGCGCCGCCGTACTTGATGACGATGGTCTTGCCCGTGCAGTTCTTGATCCAGGGCATAGCCTCCGCCAACACCTCGGCAGTAAGGCTCGACACCCCGTTAGGCCGCGTTTCCTTATCGTAATTCATCCCAACTCCCTTACTCTCCACCCGAGCAGAGTTCTAACGACCACCCCGGTCGAAAGCCCCTCGACTCCGAACAGGCCGGGGAGCGGTCGGGGGCGGGGTCCGCGCGCAGTTTCCGCAGCCCCTTTGAACGCGATCGCCAGATCGCGTTATCCAGAGGGCGAGGACCTGTTTGAGCACGGACCCCGCCCCCGACCGCTCCCCGGCCGTCCCGCGAACGCTAGGTCCTATAGTCCCCGTTGATCGTTATGTACTCATGCGAGAAATCGCAGGTCCACACCGTCGTCTTCGCATCCCCCGCGCCGAGGTCGATATCGATCGCGATCTCGGGATCCTCGAAGCGCCTGAGCGCCTCGTCCTCGTCGAAGGGCACCGTCATGCCCTGCCGGCACACGGGAAGCCCCATGATGTCGATGGACACGTCCTCCTGCCTGAAGCGCGCCCCGGAGCGCCCGACGGCTCCGGCGATGCGCCCCCAGTTGGCGTCGTGCCCGGTGATGGCGGTCTTCACCAACGGCGAGTTCGCCACGGTGCGCGCCGCCGCATCGGCGTCGGCATCGGTGGCGGCGCCCGTCACGTTCACGGTCACCAGGCGCGTGGCGCCTTCGCCGTCGGCCGCCATCTGGCGCGCGAGGTTCACGCACACCGCCTGCAGCGCCGCCTCGAACGCCGCCAGCCCTGCCGACTCCGGAGCGAACGGCTCCGCGCCCGGCGCGGCGGCTCCCGAGGCGAAGATGAGGCAGGTGTCGTTGGTGGAGGTGTCGGAATCCACCGTCACCTTGTTGAAGCTCACGTTGACGGCGCGGACCAGCGCCGCATGCAGGACGTCGTCGCGGATGGGCGCATCGGTGGTGATGACGCTGATCATGGTGGCCATGTTGGGCATGATCATGCCCGACCCCTTCGCCATGCCGCCCACGGTGAAGGTGCATCCGGCATAGTCGGGAGCGTCGACCTGGAACGAGATCGCCGCCTCCTTGGGATGGGTGTCGGTCGTCATGATGGCGCAGGCCGCATCGTGGCCGCCTTCGCGCGACAGCGCGGCAACCGCCTCGGGAACGCCCGTCTTGAAGGGCTCGAGCGGCAGATGCTGGCCGATGACGCCCGTCGAAGCGACCATCACCTCGCCTTCCGTGCAGCCCAGCCCGTCTGCGGCGATGCGCGCCATCTCGCGCGCAGCCTCTAGGCCGCGCTCGCCCGTGGCGGCGTTGGCGATCCCCGAGTTGACGATCACGGCGCGCGCCATGCCGTGCGACACGCCCTCCAAATGCTCGCGCGAAACCGTCACCGGCGCGGCGCAGAACACGTTCTGCGTGAACACGCCCGCGCAGGCGCACGGCTCGTCCGCTGCGACCAGCGCCATGTCGAGCCGCCCGGGGTTCTTGCGGAACCCGGCGTGGATCCCCGTCGCCTTGAACCCCAGCGCCGAGGCGACGCCGCCTCCCTCGATGAACATCTCTTCCCTTCTTTCATTTGCGCGCCGTGCGCGGCTTGCCCGTCCGCACAGGGCGCACCGCCATCGCGGATCGCCCGCGCGTTTCCTCCGAACGAATTGCACGAGTCGATATTATGCACCTATTGATGCAAAATAATGTTGCATTTTCATGAAAATATTCGTTTTGATGAATCTTTTCACGTATCCGACAAATTACGCCGGAAGAAGGCGGGGTTCCCCGCGCAAGGCGCTTCGCCGAACACGGCGAACGCCGCGGACGAAGCCCTTCCGCGCGACCGGCCCGTCGCACCCGGACCCCGTCCGGCCGAAAGCCCCCTACACCGAAAGCGACACGCCCGAAAGCCCCGCATCCTGGGGCAGGCCGAACACGATGTTGGCGCACTGCACCGCCTGGCCGGCGGCGCCCTTGCCCAAATTGTCGATGGCTCCCGTCGCGACGAGCGCATGGGCGGGCTCGGAAAGGGCCAATCCGATATGCGCGCGGTTGGTGCCCGCCACCGATGCCGTGCGCGGCTGGGCGCCCGCGTCGAGCACCGACACGAAGGGGCTGGAAGCATAGGCTTCGCGATACAGCTGCACATACGCGTCGATGTCGCGCGGCGCGTCCGCAGCAAGCGGCAGCGTCACCGTGGAGAGCAGGCCGCGGCCCAAGGGGGCAAGATGCGGCGTGAACACCACGCGGCCGGGGGCGCCCAGGATCTGCTCGATCTCGGGCGTGTGGCGATGCGTCCCCACGCCGTATGCCTCCACGTTGGCGTCCGCGAAGCAGAAGTGCGTGCGCTGCGTGGCCTTCTTGCCCGCGCCCGTCACGCCGGAGACGGCATCCACCACGATGGGCGCATCGTCGCGAACGAACCCGGCACGGATGGCGGGAGCCGCCGCGAGCGAGGTCGCCGTGGGATAGCAGCCGGCGCACGCCACCAGGGCGGGAGCACCCGCCGCGCGCTCTTTCGCGACGCGGGCGAGCTCGTCGCCGGTGAGCTCGGGCAGGCCGAACGCCGCCTGCGCCAGAAGCTCGGGCTGGGTGTGCGGCACCTTGTACCACTTTTCATACACCGCCGCGTCCTTCAGGCGGAAGTCGGCGGAAAGGTCGATCACCGACGTGCCGCGCGCGATGAAGCCCGGCGCGGATTTCAACGCCGCCGTATGCGGCACCGCCAAAAGCACCACGTCGCACTCGTCCAGCGCGGGATCGTCATGCGCGAGGAAACGTAGGTCGCTTACCCCTTCGAAAGCCGGGTAGGCATCCGCCAGGCGCGTGCCGGCGAGCTCCGACGAGGTGATGGCGACAAGCTCGAAATCAGGATGCCCCAGCAGCAGGCGGACCGCCTCGATCCCCGCGAACCCCGCAGCCCCGACGACTCCCGCTTTGATTGCCATGTTCCTCGCCTTCCTTTTCTTTCCCGATCCTTCGCCGCAGCCGACGGCGCGGCAAGGCCGTGCCCGACGCCCCGTCCCGAACCGCGCGCGGCGGCGCCCCTCGGGACGCGTCCGGTTCGCCGGCCGCCTACCTGTTGGTGGTGTGGCGATACGTGGGGACGGCTTCCTCCAGGATGCGGATCGCCTCCGCATCGGTCATGTCCAGCGCCGACTCCAGCTCCTCCAGCTTCGACGCCACCTCGGTGTAGCTGATCTCCTGTCCGGTGGACACCATGATGGAGTGGTTCTGCGTGGGCAGCGTGCTCTCCTCGTCCATCAGCAGCTCCTCGTACATCTTCTCGCCCTCGCGCAGGCCCGTGAACACGATCTTGATGTCCACGTCGGGCGTGAGGCCGGAAAGCTGGATGAGGCCTTTCGCCAAATCGACGATCTTCACCGGCTCGCCCATGTCGAGGATGAAGATCTCGCCGCCGCGCGCCATGCCGCCCGCTTGGATGACCAGCCGCGATGCCTCGGGGATGGTCATGAAGTAGCGCTCGATGTCGGGATGGGTCACCGTCACCGGACCGCCGGCGGCGATCTGGCGCTGGAACACCGGGATGACGCTGCCGTTGGAGCCCAGCACGTTGCCGAAGCGCACCGCCGAGAAGATGGTCTTCGACGTGCGCGCGTAGTACTGCATCACCATCTCGCCCATGCGCTTGGTGGCGCCCATGACGCTGGTGGGGTTCACCGCCTTGTCGGTGGAGATGAAGATGAAGCGCGCGGCCCCGTAGGCGTCGGCGGCGCGCACGGTGTTCAGCGTGCCGAACACGTTGTTCTGCACCGCCTCGCGCGGACACGCCTCCATCAGCGGCACGTGCTTGTGGGCCGCCGCATGGAACACCGCCGCCGGGCGGTACTTGCGGAAGATGTCGTCGATGCGGCGCTTGTCGCACACGTTGCCTATCTCCACGCAGATGTCGATGTCGTCGTATTCGCGCAGAAGCTCGTTGCGCAGCAGGTAGGCGTCGTTCTCGTACATGTCGAAGATGACGATGCGCGAGGGCGCCACCTGGCACAGCTGGCGCACCAGCTCGCTGCCGATGGAGCCGCCGCCGCCGGTGACCAGCACGCACTCGCCCGAGATGTAGCCCGACACCGCGCGCGTGTTCAGCACGATCTCCTCGCGGCCCAGCAGGTCGGCCACGTCCACGTCGCGCAGCTTCACGTCGCCCACCTCGTCCAGCGACAGCTCGCGGATGTTGGGCAGGGTGCGCAGCCGGCAGTCGGTCTTGGTGCATTCGCCGTAGATGCGCTTGCGCTCATCGATGCTGGCCGACGGGATGGCCACGACGATCTGCTCGATGCCGTACTTCTCGGCCAGCTCCACGATGTCGTCGGTGGTCCCCTCCACCTTCACGCCGTGGATGCGGCTGCCGCGCTTGGCGGGGTCATCGTCGGTGGCGACGATGGGGATGCCCGGCATGAGCGGGTCCTTCGACGCCATGCGGCCGATGGCGAGCGACCCCGTCTCGCCCGCGCCCACCACCAGCGTGCGGGGGCGGTCGGCGGCGCGCTGCGTGGAGGTGAGGGCGCGGTGCTTCTGGCGGAACACGCGCAGCATGAAGCGGCTGCCGCCCAAAAGCAGGATCAGCAGGATGCAGGCGCCGAAGAACACCCGGATGGGCAGGCGCACGTCGATGACCCACAAAAACACCGCGCCCACCAAGGTGGACAGCACCACCGAGAGCACGATCTGGATGGCCTCGTCGATGCTGGCGTACTCCCACAGATTGTTGTACAGCTTGAACAGGGCAAGCCCCAGCACGTTGATGACGGCGAGGATGCCCAGGATGAAGTAGATCTCGTTGTTGACGAACACCTCGTCCACGACGTTGGTCAGAAGCGAGGCCAGCCAATAGGCCGCATAGGTCAGGGCGATGTCCAGCAGCAGCAGCACCGCCGTGCGTCTTGTGATGTGAGCGTCCACGCCCGGCCAAGCCCCCTCACGGGAAATGGAGTGATTTTCCGGATTGTGCCGCCGCACCGTGCGCGCGGCAACCAAAGGGCTATTTTATACAAAGTCATTGGCAACTGCAGAAAATGCAGGGGAAAAGGAAAAGCCCGACACATGGACGAGAACAGCAACGCACGCGGGAGCGCCGAGGCCGGAAAGGCACGCGGCGCGCGCACCCGCCAACCCGCCCGCCCGCAGAACGTGGAAGCCGTCGTCGCGTACTTCGAAAGCGGCGTCAAGCAGCCCGGCACCCCCACCGCGCTGGGCATCGAGCTGGAGCACACGGTGGTCCGCCTCGACGGATCGCCGGTCGGCTACAGCGACCCGCACGGCATCGCCTGGCTGCTCGAGCAGCTTCGCGGCCAGTACCCCGTCGCCACCTACGACGGGGATGGGGACCTGCTGGGCGTCGCGCGCGAGGGCGAGGCCGTCACCATCGAGCCGGCGGCGCAGGTGGAGCTTTCCGCGGGCCCCTTCCGCAGCCTCGGGGAGGCGAAGCGCGTCTTCGAGGAGTTCGAGCGCACGCTCGCGCGGCACCTGGAACCCCGGGGCATGGAAGCGCTCACGGTGGGCTACCATCCGCAGGCGAAGGCGCGCGACCTGGAGCTTATCCCCAAGCGGCGCTACCGCTTCATGAACCTGTACTTCGAGGGCATCGGCCCGTTCGGGGCGTGCATGATGCGGGGCAGCGCATCCACGCAGGTGTCCATCGACTACTACTCGGAGCGCGACTGCCTGCGCAAGCTGCGCCTGGCGCAGGTGCTGGGCCCGCTGTTCGCGCTGCTGTGCGACAACGCGCCGGTCTTCGAGGGCGCGCCGCGCACGCACAAGCTGGTGCGCACCAAGATCTGGCGGGAATGCGACCCGGCCCGCTGCGGCATCGTGCCGGGGTCGCTGGACGCGGGCTTCACCTGGGAGCGCTACGCCGAATACCTGCTAGACACGCCGGCGATCCTGGTTCCCTGCAAGAAGGAGAGCTGCTGCTACACCGAGCGCCCCTTCGGGGAGGTCTACGCCTCCGCCCCCATGACGCGGGCGGAGGTGGAGCATATGGCATCCATGTTCTTCAACGACGCGCGGCTGAAGACCTACCTGGAGATCCGCCCGGCCGACGCCCTGCCCGTCCCCCACGCCATCGCCTACGCGGCGCTGGTCAAGGGGCTGCTGACGGGCGAAGCGCAGCTCGATGAGCTCGATGCGCTGTTCGACGGCATCGGCGAGCAGGAGGTGGAGGACGCGAAGGATCGGCTCATGGAGCAGGGCTATGCCGCAACCGTGTACGGAAGGCCGGTCGGGCAGCTGGTCGATCGGCTGGTGGAGCTGGCCGGCGGCGGCCTTGCCGCCGAGGAGCTCGCCTTCCTGGACCCCCTGGCCGATCTCGCCGCGCGGCGCGTCACGCTCGCCGATCTCGCGGAGATGGGGCAGCGCGACTAGCAGCGCGCCCGCCGCTCCGCTAGACTGGGCGAATCGCGAACATCGGGGGCGACCCGCCCGCACGGCGCGCCCCGGCGGCGCCGCCGTTTCGCAGCGGGCACCCCTCCCCGCGCCGCGCGCATCGCGGCGCCGACCGAAGAAAGGAACGCATTCCCATGAGCAACGAAGGCAAGAAGGTCAAGGTGCACTACATCGGCACGCTCGACGACGGCACCAAGTTCGACTCCTCGTTCGACCGCAACGAGCCGCTCGAGTTCACCTGCGGCGCCGGCCAGATGATCCCCGGGTTCGACGACGCCGTGAAGGACATGGAGGTGGGGCAGACCATCAAGGCGCACATCCCCGCCGCCCTAGCGTACGGCGAGCGCCGCGAGGACATGGTGCAGAAGGTGCCCGTGGCCCAGATCCCCAACGGCGACCAGCTGCCGGTGGGCCAGACCATCTACATGCGCGCCCCAACCGGCCAGCCCTTCCCCGTGTTCGTGGCGGCCATCGAGGACGGCATCGTGACGTTCGACATGAACCACGAGCTGGCGGGCAAGGACCTCAACTTCGACATCACCCTGCTGGAGGTCGAGGGTTAGCTGTTTAGTGCCAACACGTTGTTTACACCCGAAGGATGACAAATAGGGATGGCTCCCGCATGCTGTGAGTTGTCTACGCTTACGGCAGAGAGGGCCATCCCATGTCACAGCATCCTAACGCAAGATTGACGCTCAGGGGGCGGGAGACCCTGGTCTCCCGCGTGGAATCCGGCGCCAGCGTGTCCGACGCCGCCCGCCGAAGGCGCCACGGGCCCTCGATGGCGCGAAGGCGCGACGCCCGACTTCCTTCCCTTTCCCCGAATAACGGATATTTTGGAGGCTTCGGTAGTTTGTGTGACAAGGGGCTAGCCTAGGCAGCAACGCTCTTCGCTCCCTTCACGCCCT
>URRZ01000083.1 GCA_900550385.1 uncultured Coriobacteriaceae bacterium
CACGAGCTGGCCCCCATCTTCACCAACGCCAACCGCGCCATCGACGAGAACCTGCTCACGATGGAGAAGATGCGCCTTCTGGCCAGCCACCACGGCCTGGTGTGCCTGCAGCACGAGAAGCCCTTCGAAGGCATCAACGGCAGCGGCAAGCACAACAACTGGTCCATCTCCGCCGGGGGCAAGAACCTGTTCGACCCGGGCGCGAACCCGCAGGACAACCTGCGCTTCCTGGTGTTCCTCACCTGCGTCGTCGAATCGGTCGACGAGTACCAGGAGCTCATCCGCATGAGCGTGGCCAGTGCGGGCAACGACCATCGCCTGGGCGCCAACGAGGCGCCGCCGGCCATCGTGTCGATCTTTTTGGGCGATGAGCTGAACGCCATCGTCGACGCGCTGGTGGAGGATCACTCCTACAAGAGCGCCGAGCGCGTGTCGATGGATCTGGGCGTGGACGTGCTGCCCAGCTTCCTGAAGGACAACACCGACCGCAACCGCACCAGCCCCTTCGCGTTCACCGGCAACCGCTTCGAGTTCCGCATGCCCGGCTCGGCGGTGAACCTCGCCGATGCGAACATGATCCTGAACACCGCCATGGCCAAGAGCCTGAAGGATTTCGCCGACGCCATGGGCGACAAGGTGGGCGAGGAGTTCGAAGAGGCGGCCATCGACTACATCAAGCATACCCTGCGCGACCACAAGCGCATCATATTCGGCGGCGACGGCTATTCCGCCGAGTGGGAGGAGGAGGCGGCGCGCCGCGGGCTGGCGAACTACAAGACCACGGCCGATGCGCTGCCCTGCTACGTGGATCCGAAGAGCATCGCGCTGTTCGAGGAGATGCACGTGCTCTCGGAAGTGGAGGTGCGCAGCCGCTACGAGGTGAAGCTCGAGAAGTACAACAAGCTCGTCAACATCGAGGCGAACGTGATGGACCGCATGGTGCACCGCGCCTACCTGCCCGCGATCAACAAGTACGCCGGCGAGGTGGCCCGCCAGATCCAAGCCGAGAAGGCGGCGCTGGTGGGAGCCGACGTGGAGGAGCAGGAGGACCTGCTGAAAACCGTGCTCGCGGGCGTTCGCGAGGTGAACGCGCAGGTGAAGAAGCTCAAGGCGGTACACCAGGAGGCGCTCGCCTGCGCCGACCAGCAGGAGCGTGCGAACACGTACGCCCATGCGGTGCTGCCGGTGATGGAGGACCTGCGCGCCGCCGTCGACGCTATGGAAGTGGTGGTGGACCGCGAGTTCTGGCCCGTGCCCACCTACGACGACATGCTGTTCTACTGCTAGGGATCGGCCGATAGTTCATCGATTCGCAACATCGCTTTAGCTCGTTGGAGTACAATGGCGGGAAGCGGGCGCACGACCCGCAGGGTTTCGTGCGCCGTGTAACTGTCGAAGCGACGAAGGGAAGAAGCGATGGCTGACATCACCGAAGTGGATTACATCTGGAAGAACGGGGAGATGGTCCCGTGGGCCGAGTGCACCACCCACGTGCTGTCCCACTCGCTGCACTACGGCTCCGCCGTGTTCGAGGGCGCGCGCTGCTACCAGGACCCCGAGAGCGGCAAGAGCTATGCGTTCCGCCTGCGCGACCACATGGAGCGCTTGCATCGCAGCTGCAAGATCGCGATGATCGACCTGCCCTACAGCGTCGACGAGCTGTGCCAGGCCACCGTCGACGTCATCCGCAAGAACAACCTGAAGAAGTGCTACATCCGCCCGCTGGTGTACCGCGGCTACGGCTCCATCGGCGTCGATCCCACCGGCGCCCCGGTGGACGTGATCATCGCGTGCTGGCCGTGGGACTCCTACCTGGGCCCCGACGCGCTCGAGCAGGGCGTGCCGGTGGGCGTGTCCTCGTGGCGCCAGCGCTCCATCAACGCCATCCCGCCTTCGATGAAGTCGGCGGCTTCCTACATGAACTCCATCCTGGCCAAGCTCGAGGCGAAGCAGCACGGCTATGTTGAGGCCATCATGCTGAACGAGCAGGGCCTTGTCTGCGAGGGCACGGGCGAGAACCTGTTCATCGCGCGCGACGGCTTCCTGTCCACCCCGCCGCTGTCCGACGGGCTTTTGGAGGGCATCACCCGCGACACGATCATGTGCTTGGCCGATGATCTGGACATCCCGGTGCTGGAGGAGAGCCTGACGCGCTCCGACCTCTACATCGCCGACGAGGCGTTCTTCACCGGCTCCGCCGCCGAGCTCACGCCCATCGGCTCCATCGACGGTCGCGAGATCGGCAAGCCCGGCGAGATCACCCGCGCCATCCAGGACCGCTTCTTCGACGTCGTGTACGGGCGCATCGAGGAGTACGCCGACTGGTTGACTGAGATCTAGGTTCCGCCGTCCTGCCGAAGGGCGGAATGGGCCGAAGGCGGCATAGCCGCCGTTGCGAAGGCCCGAGGCGCCGGATCTCGCGGCGATCCCGAAAGCCTGCGTGCCTAACGCGGCGTTTTCGCGATCCCCGCGACCTCCGGCACCCCGAGCCTTCTCGCTGACTTACTGCGCCAGCCTGTGGCAGGCGGCGCAGCGTTTTCCTGCTCGAGGAATAAGGGGGTCATCATGCGCGTTTTCACGTACGACTGCACGCTGCGTGATGGCGAGCAGGGCGAGGGGATCTCCCTTTCCCTGGAGGACAAGCTGCGCATCGTGCAGCGGCTCGATGCCTTGGGCATCGATTTCGTCGAAGGTGGATTCCCTGCCTCCAATCCCAAGGACATCGAGTTCTTCAAGCGGGTGCGCGAGCTTCCCCTGCAGCACGCGCGCATCGCCGCGTTCGGCTCCACGTGCCGCAAAGGCGTGGAGGCATCGGAGGACAGCGGCCTTGCGGATCTGCTGGAAAGCGGCGCCCCGGTGGTGACCATCGTGGGGAAGACCTGGGACGCCCAGGTCACGCGCGCGCTGCAGACCTCTTTGGAGGAGAACCTGCGCATGATCCGCGATTCGGTCTCCTTCCTGAAGCGGCAGGGCCGCATCGTCGTGTTCGATGCGGAGCATTTCTTCGACGGCTACAAGGCGAACCCCTTCTACGCCCTCGAATGCGTGAAGGCGGCATCGCTTGCGGGCGCCGATTCGGTCGACCTGTGCGAGACCAACGGCGGCGCGCTCCCCCACGAGGTGGAGGCGGCGACCAGGGCGGTGGTTGAGGCGCTGCCGGGCCAGCAGGTGGGCATCCACTGCCACGACGATTCGGGCTGCGCCGTCGCCAGCACGCTTTCCGCCGTGCATGTGGGGGCGACGCAGGTCCAGGGAACCGTCAACGGCATCGGCGAGCGCGTGGGCAACACCGATTTGCTGACGGTCATCGCCAACCTCGAGCTCAAGATGGGCTGCGAATGCGTCGGGCGCGAGCGGCTGCGCCAGCTCACCGACGTCGCGAAGTTCGTCGCCGAGACCTGCAACATCTCCGTGCCGGCGCATCATCCCTACACCGGCTCGGCCGCCTTCGCCCACAAGGGCGGCCTGCATGCCAGCGCCATCGCGCGCTTCCCCGAGGCGTACGAGCACACGCGTCCGGAATACGTGGGGAACGCGACCCGGATGCTGGTGAGCGAGCTGGCGGGCAAGGCGTCGCTGGTGGCGAAGGCGCATACCCTGGGCATCGACCTGTCCCACTATCCGGAGACCACGCAGCGCATCCTCGACGAGGTGAAGCAGCGCGAGGCGCAGGGCTATTCCTACGAAGTCGCCGACGGTTCGCTCGCGATACTTCTCCAGCGCCATCTGGGGCGCTACAAACCCCACTTCACCTTGGAGAGCTTCCGCGTCATCGTTGACGACCGGGAGGACACCGGTGCGCTGGCGAAGGACGCGCTCAGCGAGGCGACCATCAAGATACACGTGGGGGATAGGCGCTTCGTCGCGACCGGCGAGGGCGCGGGTCCCGTCGAGGCGCTCGACAACGCGCTGCGCATGGCCATCGTCGAGTTCTTCCCCGAGGTGGAGGGGATGGAGCTCATCGACTTCAAGGTGCGCATCCTCGACGAGAACGTCGGCACCGGCGCCATCACGCGCGTCATCATCACCACACGCGACGGCGCGGCGACATGGGGCACGGTGGGCGTGTCGGAGAACATCATCGAAGCATCGTGGAACGCGCTGGTCGATTCCATCGAATACGGCCTCATGCGCCGCGAGATGGCGGACGAGCGGGATCGTTAGGAAGGTTGGGCGATATGGCGGAACTGCGTACCCCCGATGTTGACAATCTGCTGAGCGTGCTCGCTTCCCTCGATGACGAGGACACGATCTTCGCGCTGCTGGAGGACCTGTTCACCCCGCGCGAGATCAAGGAAACCTCCCAGCGCCTGGCCGTTGCGAACCTTCTCGCCCAGGGAAAGCCCTATTCCGCCATCGAGCGGGAGACGGGCGCTTCGGCGACCACCATCGCGCGCGTCTCGAAATGCCTTGCGTACGGCTCCGGCGGATACGCCTCTGCCTTGGAGGTGCTGAGCGGCTCCAAGGCGGAGATGCGGGCCTAGCCCCCGGTCCTCCCGGATCCTTGCGGGATCGCCGTCCGCTCGGACGGGTCGAAACCGCGCGTTCATTGCAAGTGGAGCCGTTTGGGACAGCGCTCCTCGAATTGTCGGACCGCTTCGGCGCAGTAGTGCTATGCTTTCGCCTTGCTTCAATGAAAAGCCTGATTATCGGGCGAAAACCTCCGGGCGCGGATGGCGCCGGGCGGTGCGGCGAGCATGGAAAGCGCAGGTGCGATTGCGATGAAGCGGCTGTTGATCGTTGTCGACTATCAGAAGGATTTCGTCGATGGGTCGCTGGGTTTTCCCGGCGCGGAGGAGCTCGAGGGCCGTATCGCCGAGAAGATCGCCGGCTACCGCGCGTCGGGCGACGAGGTCGTGTTCACGCTGGACACGCACCATCGCGACTACCTTCGCACGCAGGAGGGGCGCAACCTCCCCATAGAGCATTGCATCGACGGCACGCCCGGCCACGACCTCTACGGCGAGGTCGCGCTGATGGTCCGCGATTCGGACGGGGTGTTCAAGAAGCCCTCGTTCGGATCGGTCGAGCTGTTCGAGCGCTTGCGCGCATCGCAGCGCACGGCGGATTCCCTCGGCAGCCAGCCGTTCGCCAGCATCGAGCTGGTGGGCTTGGTGTCCAATATCTGCGTCATTTCGAATGCGGTCTTGGCGAAGACGGCGTGCCCCGAGGTGCCGGTCATCGTCGATGCGTCCTGCACGGGCTCGGGCGACGAGAAGCTGCACGAAGCGGCCCTCGACGTGATGGAGGGCCTGCAGATCCAGGTGGCGAACCGCTAGACCCGATCGCGTCCGGGGCTGCACCGGTTCGCCGTCGAGCCCGGGGCGTCCCGCCCTTCGCCCCGTGCTCCCGCTATCCCGCGTGCCGGGCGAACCCGTCCAAGATGAGCTGGGCGCGGGTGCTGATAGGGGTCGTGTTCTCGGCGAGGAAGCGCGGGATGTTGCCGATCGCCACCTCGAACGGAACGATGAGCTCCGCCTCTTCCGGCGCGGCGTCCGCCGCCTTTTCCACTTGGGCGAACGCCACTTGGATGGTCTCGTCGGTGAACCCCGCCGAAGAATATCCCACTTGCGGCAGCAGCTCCAAGGGGCGATCCAGATCGCGCCGCAGAGCATAGCCGGTCTCCTCCCGCAGCTCGCGATCGATGCTCGTCGCAGGATCCTCGCCCGGATCGACGAGCCCGGCGGGAAACGCGACGCACCAGCTGTTCAGCGGATAGCGGAACTCCTTGATGAGCACCAGCTTGCCGTCGCGCGTTTGCGGCACGACGCACACGGCGTCGGCGCGCGGGACCTCGCTGCGGCCGTTCGCCTCGAGTTCGGCGCGATAGTCATCCGGTTCTTTGCGCGAGGCGCTGTCGTAGCGATATTCCGTGCCGTCGGGGAGCCTATAGCGCAGGACGTATTTCTTTATCCATCCGTCGGCCTTCAGCTCCAAATCGATGAACTGGGGAGCGGGGCTGTTCGATTGCATGCCGATCCTTTCTTTTCGCGCTGCGCCGTTCTTTTGCGCCCCGTTCCAACGGGAAGAGGGCGCTAGAAGTCCATCACCTCGCCGATGCTGGCCGCGATGCACAGGTCCGCCTGCCGATCGCGCGGGGTCGGGTCGCGGTTGACGATGGCGAGATGCGAGCCGTGGAAGTAGTCGATCAGCCCTGCGGCGGGATACACCACCAGCGACGTTCCCGCGATAAACAGCAGGTCGGCGCGTTGGATGGCGGCGACGGCTCCGCGCAGCACGTCCTGGTCGAGGGGCTCCTCGTACAGCACCACGTCGGGGCGGATGATGCCGCCGCATCTGCAGCGGGGCACCCCGTCATCGGCCCGCTTATGGGCTTCCTCCAGCTCCTCTGCGCCATAGGCGGCATGGCAGCGGACGCAGTGGTTGCGCAGCGCGCTGCCGTGCAGCTCGAACACGTTGCGGCTGCCTGCCATCTGGTGCAGGCCGTCGACGTTCTGCGTGATGACGGCGGACAGGATCCCCTCGCGCTCCAGCTCGGCGAGCTTCCGGTGCGCCTGGTTGGGTTCGGCGTCCGGGAAGACCATGCCTTCGAAGTAGAAGTCGAAGAACTCCTTCGGATGGGCGTCGAAGAAGCTGCGCGAGACCATCTGCTCGGGCGGGATGACGCCGCCTTGCGAGTAGATGCCGTCGGCGCTGCGGAAATCGGGGATTCCGCTTTCGGTGGACACCCCCGCGCCGCCGAAGAACACCATGCCGCCGGGCGGCGTGCTCCGGATCCAAGAGCGAAGCATTTCGATGTCGCGGACGGTGTCGGCGTTCATGGGGACCCCCTTCCGGGATCGATTGTCGTGCGCGAGACGCTGCGGATGCCGCTTCAACTATAGCAAGAATCGCCGCTGAAAACAGGAAAGCGGCCTTGCGGCCGCTTTCCTCATGCGTTGCCGAGTTTGATCAACGCATCATGTGGGTGCCATGCGGTGAGAGAGGAGGGCGCCGCATGGCCGAGTGAACGTGTAGGAAGGCGCCGCGCGTGCCGGGCGCGGCGGTTGCCCGAAGGGATTAGCCTTCGATGGCGATGGTCTTCTTCTCCTCGAGCTTGGGCTGCTCCTGCTTCTTGGGGATGTCGATCTTCAGCGTGCCGTCCTCGAACTTGGCGCGGATGTCCTTCTCCTCGATATCCTCGCCGACGTAGAACGTGCGGCTGCACTTGCCGCTGAAGCGTTCCTTGCGGACGTAGGTGCCGTTGGCGTCCTTGTCCTCGGTCTCCGACTTGGTCTCGGCGGTGATGTGCAGGTAGCCGTCGTTCAGCTCCGCCTGCACGTCCTCCTTCTTGAAACCGGGCAGGTCGATGGTCATCTCGAAGCCGGCGTCGGTCTCCTTGATGTCGGTGCGCATCAGCGTCGGGGTGGACGTGGAGGGCATCGGCGTGTTGAAGAAGGCATCGAACGGATCGAACATGAAATCGCTCAGCAGGTTGCGGTTCCTTCTCGTGGGCATCAACATGGACATACCTATCATCTCCTCTGACGTGCGGGGCTGCTCGGTTCGGCCCGGGTTGCCGCCGATCTTCCTTTGCGGCGATCGGGCGTTCCCCGGTGGGTTCCTTGCGGCCCCTTTCTTGGTTCGAGAATGTTTTACTGCGCTGGATTAGCACTGTCAAGCCGAGAGTGCTAATTGCACCGTCCTGTTACTTTTCCGCCATATTGCCTGATGGGCGTATGCCGACGCCGCTAAAGGGACGATGGCTCGGCGAAATCCGGGGAGGGTGCGTTACGATAGGCGCGACGCGAACGAGAGGAAGGGCCAGGCCCTTTTCGCATTCGGAAGGGAGGAATCGGCTCATGACGACGGTTGGGATCGTGTCCGACACGCATGGCAGGCTGCCGCTGCGCGCGTATCAGGCCCTTGCCGTGAGCGATCGCATCATCCATGCGGGCGATATCTGCGATCCGGGCATCCTGCGCGAGCTGGAAACCCTCGCCCCGGTGACGGCGGTGCTGGGCAACAACGATTTCCCCGAATACGGCGAGGGGGTGGGGCGTTTCGCCAAACCGGTCATCGACGGCGTCCGGTTCCTCGTGGCGCATTATCCTCACGATGTCCGCATCGGACCCCATGGGTGCGCTGCCGTGTCGCCGGGGGATCCGCTGCCGGAGGCGTGCATCCACGGCCATACGCACATCGCGCATATCGCGGTGGGCAAGGAGGCGCGTCCGGCGTTGTTGGTGCTGTGTCCCGGCTCCGTCGCGCGCCCCCGCGGCGGGATGCCGGCGAGCGTGGCGTTCGTCGAGGTCGAAGCAGGGCTCCTGCTGTCCGCGCGCGTGGAATCGTTGGAGGGCGATGTGCTGCTGGAGCATCGGTTCAGATAAGGGCGTGAAATGGGGGCAGAGGTTTTTCTCATCCGCACAGCAAGACGGGGGGCCGGGGGGGGCGGCGGCGGGGGGGGGGGGGGGGGGGGTGCGGGGGGGGGTGGGCTGCGTGGAGCGGG
>URRZ01000084.1 GCA_900550385.1 uncultured Coriobacteriaceae bacterium
ATGGAGGTGTCAAATCCTTGATGAGGTTCTGCATCAGGTGCAGTATCTGCGCCTGAATGGTCACGTCCAGCGCCGTGGTGGGCTCGTCCGCTATCAGCAGCTTGGGATTGCACGAAAGCGCAATGGCTATCATGATGCGCTGGCGCATGCCGCCGGACAATTCGTGCGGGTAGCTTTTATACACAGCCTCCGGGCGGGGGATGCCTGTTTTGCGGATGATGTCGATGCTCATTTCCTTCGCCTGCTGCTTTGTGCAGCCGGGTATGTGCGTAAGGAACTGCTCGGAAAGCTGGTTGCCAATGGTGTACAGCGGGTTCAGGCTGGTGAGTGGGTCCTGAAAAATCATGGCCATCTCAGTACCGCGCATTTTGCGCTTGACTTTGGGCGGAATGGTGGTGAGGTCTTTCCCGTCCAGAACCATGTGCTCTGCCTTCACCTCGCCCGGGCGCTCTATCAAGTCCATCACCGCAAGGCTGGTGACGCTTTTGCCGCAGCCGCTCTCGCCCACAAGGGCAAGCAGCTCGCCCTTTTTCACTTGAAAATCCAAGTGTTCCACGGCGTTCACATAGCCCTTTTTCGTTTTGAAGCGGATGTTCAGGTCTTTAACATCCAACAGAACATCGCTTTTGGTTTTTGCCGCATTCGGTTCCATATGCATACCCCTCCTTTCAGCGCAGGCCCTGGTTCTTCGGGTCCAGCACGTCCCGCAGCCAGTTGCCCAGCAGCATGATGCCCAGCACGGTCAGGGAAATGGCAATGCCGGGGAATGTCGCCATCCACCAGTTGGTGGCCAGATAATTGCGGCCGTCCGAAAGCATTACGCCCCACGACACAGCGGGCGGCTGGATGCCAAGGCCCAGGAAGCTGAGCGACGCCTCAATCAGAATGCTGGAAGCCACGCTCAGGGTGGATACCACAATAAATGTGGGCAGGATATTCGGCAGGATATGCCGCAGCATAATCATTTTGCCGGAGGTGCCGATGGTGCGCGCCGCCTTGATGTATTCCTTGTTCTTCAGGCCCAGCACCTCGCTGCGCACCATGCGCGCATAGAACGGCCAGTTCGTCACACCTATCACGAACACCAGAGTGAGAACACCGGGGTCCATGATGGTGAGGATAACCATAGCGAACAGCGTGAGCGGGATGGAATAGAACGCATCTGTGATGCGCATGACAACAGAATCAATCCACCCGCCGAAATAGCCCGACAGGATACCCATGATGGTGCCGATAATGCCGGCCACCACCACCGAGAAAATACCCACCAGCAGCGACACGCGCGAGCCGATGAGGATGCGCGAGAACACGTCGCGCCCCAGAATATCCGTGCCGAGGATGTGCTCTGCAGAGCCGCCCTCAAGCCAGCATGGCGGCTGTGCCATATTGGCAAGGTCTATCTCTTCCGGCGTGCAGGGAATGATGACATTGGCAAAGACGGAGATAAGCACCACCACTAGAACAATAATAAAGCCCAGCATGCCCGAAGGGCTTTTCAGAAGAAGGCGCGGAAGGTCGAACAGGATAGAGCGCTCGCGCGCCTGCTTTTTTGCTTCGGAGGACGTTTTTGTTTTGTCAGCCATTGCTCTTTCCTCCTCTCAGTAGCGGATGCGCGGGTCGATGATGCAGTATACCAGGTCTGCCAGAAGGTTGGCCGCCATGGTGATAAGCGCAATGATTACCACGCACGCCTGCACCACGCTCATGTCATGCGAGCCGATGCTCTGCACCACAAGCTGCCCCAGGCCGGGCCATGCAAACACGGTTTCCGTAATAAGTGCGCCGCCCACAAGGTTCGGTATCTGCAGCGCAACAATGGTGACCACCGGCACCAGGTACTGGTACGTCATCGTGGTGACGGGGCCCAGCCTCTTCAACGCCGCGTTCCACATCGCATAGCAGGCGGCGCTCGCGCCCAGCCCCAGGAACAGCAGGTTCGCCAGCGGGACGGGCTGCGAAAGGAAGGCCCAATCGGGGCTGAAGCCGGCGAACGGCAGGCAGGGGATCATCCCCACCAGACCCCAGAAGAAGAACCGCCGCGTGACCACGATGGAATCGTAGCCCCCCATCGAGGCGCGTTGCGAGAGGATGGAGTACACCGCGCACGTCATCGCGTTGAGCGCCGCCAGCCCGCAGCCCAGCGCGCCGAGCAGCAGCGCATCGGATCCCATCGGACCCGCCGCGCCCGCCGACGATCCGCCGCCGGAGAAGCTGATGAGGGCGATGCCGACGATCGCCGCCGCGAAGCCGACGAAGAAACGCGCGCCCACGCCGCCCCTTTTCAGCATGAATGCAGAGATAAGGCCGGTGAACAGGGGAGACGTCGCCACGATGACGCTCACGTTGGACGCGGTGGTGAGCGTGAGGGCGGTGTTCTCCAGCATGAACGCCAACGTCACTCCGCAAATCCCCGCCGCGGCGAACAGCAGCTCCTCGCGCCAGCCCGACGTGCGCAGGCGCCGAGGGCGGATGAGCCACAGCGCAGCGTAGCCGATGGCGAAGCGCAGGACCAGGATCTCCGCAGGAGAAAGCCCAACCAGCAGCACTTTAGTGGAGACGAACGTGATGCCCCACAGGAACACCGTGCACAGCGCCAGCGCATGCCCCCGCGCCAGCGCATCGCCCGCCTTCGCCATGCCGCCGCCCTCCCTTTCCGGCTTCGCTCGAACCGACAGGACATGATACCAGTTTCGCCCGCTCGCAGCTTTTCCATAATTGATGCCGAATTAGTAGCATTATTCCCGCCGATACGCTATGCTGCGCGCGAGGGAAAGCCGGACGGGAAGCACAGCGGAAAGGATTCGCATGATCCGCAAAATCGTCTGCATAGACGAGGAACGCTGCACGGGCTGCGGCCTTTGCGCCGAGGCCTGCCATGAAGGGGCGATCGGCATGGTGGGCGGGAAAGCGCGGCTTCTGCGCGACGACTACTGCGACGGCCTTGGGGACTGCCTGCCGGCATGTCCCGCCGACGCCATCAGCATCATCGAGCGCGAGGCGGCCGCCTACGACGAGGCGGCGGTGATAGCCAACCAGATGGCGAAGGCGAAGATGGAAGCGCATGCCAGCATGCCTGCCCACGGATGCCCGGGGTCCATGGCGCGAGCGATCGAACGGCCCGCCGGAGAAGGCGGACGGCCTTCGGAAGGGACGACGCGCATCGCCGACGAAGAGGGCGCGCGCAACGGCGCGGCGCAGCCCTCGCGCCTTTCCCAATGGCCGGTGCAGATAAAACTCGCACCCGCGAACGCACCGTATTTCGCCGACGCCGACCTGCTTGTGGCGGCGGATTGCTGCGCGTACGCCTACGGCAGCTTCCACGAGGACTTCATCAAGGGGCGCGTGTGCCTGATAGGCTGCCCGAAGCTGGACGGTGTCGATTACTCCGAGAAGCTCGGCGCGATATGCTCGGGCAACGACGTTCGCTCCCTCACGGTGGCGCGCATGGAGGTGCCCTGCTGCGGGGGCATCGAGCATGCGGCGCTCGCGGCGGCTGCGGCCAGCGGGCACAACCTGCCCGTGCGCGTGGCGACCATCGCCACCGACGGCGCCGTCATCTCCGACGAGGTTCGCTAGGGGGCATGCGATCGGAGTCCGTCGCGGCGATCGCGCGCTGGCCAGGCGCCGAGCGCACGCGCTGCAGGCGCTTGGCGGCAAGGCCCCCTACTCGCCCAGCGCCTCGGCGGCTTCGAGCCACTCCTCCTCCAGCGCGTCGATTTGCGTCTGCAGCTCCTCGATCTGCTTCTGGAAGTCTCCCAACGCCACGAAATCCGCCGGATCGGCCTCCGCCATCCGGCGCCTCGCGTCATTGACCTTCCCGCGCAAAGTTTCCATCTTGCGCTCGTTGGACGCCATGGTCTTCCGCAACGCCCGGATCTCCCCACCGGAAAGGCGCTTCTCCTCCCGGGCGGAGGCGGTTCCACCGTCCTCCTCGATTCGATCGCCGCAGGCGGAGCCCGCCCCGGAGGCGTCCACCAAGCGAGTTCCGCAGCGAAGCGAGGACTGTTTGAGCGACTGGGCGCCCCCGGGGCGGGCTCCGCCGTGCCGGGTAGAGTCGGCAGGAGAAGACACCAGCTCCAGATATTCCTCGACACCCCTCGGCAGATGCCGCAGCTTGCCGTCAATGAGCGCGAACTGGTGATCGGTCACGCGCTCCATGAGATAGCGGTCGTGCGTCACCAGGAGCAGCGTGCCCGGCCAGCCGTCCAGCAGCCCCTCGACCGCCGCCAGCATGTCGGTGTCCAAATCGTTGCCCGGCTCGTCCAAGATCAGCACGTTGGGCTCGTCCAGCAGGATCAGCATCAGCGCAAGGCGGCGCTTCTGGCCGCCCGAGAGATCCTCCACCGGCTCGTTGAGGTCGTCGCGCGTGAACTCGAGCCGTTCCAGCAGCTGCGCGGGCGTCATGGACTTGCCGTCGAGCATGGTGCGGCGCCCGTAGCGCCCGATGACCTCGCGCACGCGGTCGCCCCGGTATTTCGCCAGCTCGTCGAGATGCTGCGACAGGACGGCGAACCGCACGGTCTTACCTATCTTGATGCTGCCCGCGTCGAGCGGCTGCAGCCCTTGGATGACGCGCAGCAGCGTGGTCTTGCCCACGCCGTTGCCGCCGACGATGCCGTAGCGGTCGCCCGGCCCCACGATCCAGTCGACGCCGTCCAGCACCGCGCGTCCGTCGAAGCGCACCGTCGCCTGCTTCAGCTCCACCACCTGCTTGCCCAAGCGCGCCATCGCCATGCGCTTGAGCTCGATGGGATTGCGCAGCTCCGGCACGTCGGCGATGAGGGCGCGCGCCGCCTCCACGCGGAACTTCGGCTTGGTCGAGCGCGCCTGCGCTCCGCGCGAGAGCCAGGCCAGCTCGCGGCGCAGGGCGTTCTGGCGTTTCTCCTCGGCAAGGGCGGCCACACGCTGGCGCTCCACGCGCTGCTGGATGTAGGCGGAGTAGCCGCCCTCGAACGGCTCCACGCGGCGGTCGTGCACCTCCCACATGTTCAGGCACACCTCGTCGAGGAACCAGCGGTCGTGCGTGACCACCAGAAGCGCGCCCGCGCCGGGCTTCCAACGCTTCTTGAGATGCTCGGCGAGCCACCAGATCGCGCGGATGTCCAGATGGTTGGTGGGCTCGTCCAGGCCGAGCACGTCCCAGTCGCCGATGAGCAGCCGCGCCAGGTCCACACGGCGGCGCTGCCCGCCCGAAAGCTCCCCGATGCGGGCGTCCCAGGGGATGTCGGAGACGAGCCCTTCGAGGATGTCACGAATGCGCGCATCGCCGGCCCATTCGTATTCCGGGGCGTCGCCCACCAGCGCATGGTGGACGGTGTCGGCATCGTCAAGCTCGTCGGTCTGGCCCAGCAGCCCCACGCGCACCGAGCCGTTGCGGATCACGCGCCCCTCATCGGGCTCGAGCGCGCCCGCGAGCAGGCTCAGCAGGGTCGACTTCCCGTCGCCGTTGCGGCCCACGATGCCGATGCGGTCGCCTTCGTCGATGCCCAGCGACACGTTGTCGAACACCGTCTTGGTGGGGAATTCGACCCGCACCTTCTCGCAACCGAGCAAAAACGCCATGGAGCCATCCTTCTTGCAACGAAAAGCCCGCCGGGCACGCACGCCGGGCGGGCATCGACCTCGCACCGCAGTATTCTAACGCACCTTGCACGAGGAAAAGAGACGGCGCCCTTCCCGACGCCGCGCAAGGTGAAAAGGGGACAGTCACTTCTTCACATTGGCGCAAGGTGAAAAAGCGATTGTCCCCTTTTCACCCTTTTCCCTCCCTTTATTTCACCTTCCAAATGGCGCCGACGAAGACGGCGAGCGACAGGGCGGCGGAAAGGCCGAACGCCACTTGGTAGCCCAGCGCTGCCGGCTCGCCCGTCGCGGCGGTGCCCAGCATCGCGATGGCGAACACCATCAGTGCGGTGCCGAACGAGGCGCACGCCTGGCGGATGCACGCGAAGAACGCGCTGCCGTCCATCATGATCTGGTGCGGCAGCTGCGACATGCCCCACGAGTTCAACGGCCCGATAAGCGAGCTCACGCCGATGCCGCGCAGCGTCTGCATGAGCGTGACCAGCCACAACGGCGTCGTCTCGTCGATGAGAGCCATCGAGGCGGAGCCGACGAACAGGATGGCGCCTGCGGCGATGGTCACCGGGCGCGGCCCGATCTTGTCGGCCAGGATGCCCGCCAACGGGTTGAACACGATCGCCAGGATGGTGGCGGGGATGAACACGATGCCCGCTTCCAAAGCCGTGCCGCCGCAGAGCCCCTGCACGTACAACGGCACGATCAGCGTGATGCCCATGAACGAGCCGAACAGGCAGTTCTGGATGATGAAGCTGGCGCGGAACCGCGCTGAGCGGAAGATGCCCATGTTGATGAGCGGATGCTCGATGCGCTTCTGCCGCACGGCGAACACCACCAGGAACACCGCGCCCACGACGAGCGACGCGATGACCAGCGGATCGGCGAACCCGACGCTGGACGCATTGGAGAACCCCAGCAAAAGCCCGCCCAAACCGCAGGTGGAAAGCGCGAACGACGGCACATCGAGAACCGCCGGGCGATCCGACGCCTTCTCGCGCTCCACCAGCAGCACCGTCAGCACGAACAGGATGGCCAGCGCGATCATCAGCAGCGCGAAGAAGCTGCGCCACCCCCACGAATCGACCAGCGCCCCGCCGATGGTGGGGCCGATGTTGGGCGCGAAGCCCATCGCGATGCCCGAGATGCCCATGGCGGTGCCGTTCTGCCCTTTGGGGAAGCGCAGCATGGCGATGGACTGGATCAGCGGCAGTGTGATGCCCGCCGCGAACGCCTGCATCACGCGCGCAGCTACCAGCACGGGGAAATTCGGCGCGAAGAACGCCACGACGCAGCCCGCGAAGAACACCGTCAGCACCAGGAACAGCAGGTTGCGGGTGGAGAACTTCAAGGAGAGGAACGTGACCAGCGGCAC
The DNA here is from genome assembly GCA_900550385.1 of uncultured Coriobacteriaceae bacterium. Lineage (GTDB taxonomy): Bacteria > Actinomycetota > Coriobacteriia > Coriobacteriales > Eggerthellaceae > Aphodovivens. Next base: position 6,953 of record URRZ01000084.1, read on the forward strand.
CGTGACGCCCAGCACCAGCATGTAGATGGTGGTGAGCCACTGCCCCACGCTGGCGTCGATGCCGAAATCCGCCTCGACGCCGCCCAGCATGGCGTTCATGACGGTCTGCGTGAGCGAGCCGAACGCGCACGCGAACACCACGATGGCGAACAGCGCGTACACCTGGCCTCGCTCGGATTTGATCAAACCCATCGCATCCTCCTTGCGGCTTCTCGCGAACGCGCCGCCCTTCGCGCGCGCCCTCGTTTCGCATGCCCTCGCGCAGCCCCCGCTGCACGATGCCGCTCGGCGGATTTCCATGACCCGCGCAAGCCGTCGGCAGCCTTCTGCGCAGGTTCGAGAAGTATAGCGCGGAATGGACGCGGCCGCAGCCCAGTCACGTCAACTTATGGCTCAAAGCGAACGTTCGCTCGACAACGACGAGTTCGCGGAGGTTTTGGGAGAAAGCGGCCCCCGCTTTCGGCCCAAACCTCCGCGAAGATGCGCAAGGCCCCGCCCGGCGCACAGCGTCACCGATGCGGCGCCTTGCCTCTAGTTGAACTTCTGCTGGGTCTTCTCCAGGCCGTGCTCGATGAGGTAGAGCGTCGCCTGGCGCGCCAAGTCGCACGCTTGCTGGAAGTCCTCGGCCGCCTCCTTCTTGGGAAGCGACAGCACGTAGTCGGCCACGGGCATGCGCCCCGGCGGGCGGCCGATGCCGCAGCGCACGCGGAACCAATCGCGCGTGCCCAGCTTGTCGCAGATGGAGCGCAGGCCGTTGTGCCCGGCGTGCCCGCCGCCGAACTTGACGCGGATGGTGCCCGGGTCGATGTCCAGCTCGTCGTGGATAACCACCAGATGGTCGGGGTCGATGCCGTAGGCGTTGCACAGCTGCTTCACCGGCCCGCCCGAGGTGTTCATGTAGCTTTGCGGCTTGGCCAACACCACGTCGATGTCGTGGTAGGCGCCCTTTGCCGTCAGCGCGCCGCACTCGGTTTTCCAATAGCGGGCGCCCACATCCTCGCCGATGAGGTCGACGGTGTCAAACCCGGCGTTATGCCGCGTGTGCGCGTACTCCTCCCCCGGATTCCCCAGGCCCACTATCAGGTACATGCTTTCCTCTCACTCCCAGGTCGTTGCAACGGCGGCTTCCGCTCTCCAGGCCATTCGCAACGACAGCTTCTTTGTGCCCCCGGATCGTTCGTAACGACAGCTTCTTTGTGCCCCCAGGTCGTTCGTAACGACAGCGAGACGCCCCCTCGTGCCGGAGATTCACGGGATCGCATGGGCGAAGCGTACTTCGGTACGCGAGCCCATGGGATCGCGCGAAGATCCGGTGCCAGAGGAAGCCGCAGCGGCAGCTAGTTTCGACGTTCGTCAGAACGTCGAAACGGCTAGTTCC
>URRZ01000085.1 GCA_900550385.1 uncultured Coriobacteriaceae bacterium
GAGGGCGGCCGCCTTGGCCGCCGCGCGCCCCGCGCCTCGCGGGGGAGGGGGCGGGCGCGATCCCGTAGCGCTGCATCTCCTCGGCGCGCAGCTGCTCGACGATGGGCGCAGCCACCGCCTCGGCGATCACGTCGAACTTTCCGTGCTTCAGGTCATCGTCGACGATGAAGCGGACGAGCGGCTGGCCGTCCATGACCAGCCCGTGTTCCATCGCCTTCGCGGAAAGGTAGGTTTCCGTCTCGCCTGCGAGGGTGGGGTAGTAGCCGAACAAGCGCTCGTCGTCGTCGGGGTTCACCAGCACGGTGTAGAGCGTGGGGGCGTATTGCTTGCCGGCGCCCACCATCTTCTCGCGCCGCATCTGCTTCTCGGCCTTCTTCGCGATCTGGACGGGGGAAAGGGGGGCGCCGGCCATCTTGTCGGCCGCGCCCTCTACGGTGTCTTCCATCCTGCCTTCGAACCTCGAAAGGAAGCCCATGGTGTCTCCTCCAAAAGGCGATCGGGGCCTTCCGCCCGATCGCATCGTTGCGGATCGATCCGCATGCGCCCGACGAGAGCGCATGCCTCGCCCCATCATGCCACAAACGCCTTCGGGCGGATGCGTTCTCCATCTAAGTTACGCTGTTGCATGCCCCGCGGTGGGCCGCGATGGGCCGAACCCGGCTATAATGGGGGCGCGGGGCATGCGGCGGGATCGCTCGTTCGGCCTCGCGAGGAGGAAAGGGGTTCGACATGCTGTACGACAACATCCTGGTTCCCTACGACGGGTCCCTTTCGGCGCGCGCGGCGCTAAGGGAGGCGGCGCGCTTCGCCCGCGAGGATCCCGGGCTGACGCTTCGCATCGTGCAGATAATCGACGTCGAGCCGCGCGTCGCCTCGCTGCTCGACGGGCGGGTGCTGGGCGAGGGCGGCGCCCCCTCCCAAGAGCTCGCGCAGCTGCACGAGCGCGTCGTGGACGAGGCCGACCAGACCCTCCACAAGCAGATCGACGGCGTGCTGCACGGGCTGATGAACCGCATCGTCATCGAGTTTCTGGAGGAGACCGCCCCGGGTCCGCAGATCGTGTCCTACGCGCGCGACAACGGGTGCGACCTCATCGTCATGGGCTCGCGCGGGCTGGGCGCCCTGCGGGGCATGCTGGGAAGCGTGAGCAGCCACGTCCTGCGCGAGGCCGAGATGCCCGTCATGGTGGTGAAGAACGCCGACTAGCCGCGACGTGAAAAAGGGGCAATTGCCTTCTCGCGTCGGGTGCGCGGCTGCCTAGGCGCACCGTCGTTGGAACGAAACAGGCCGCCGGGGATTCCCGACGGCCTGCCGCTTTCGTGGAGCCAACGACCGGACTCGAACCGGTGACCTGCTCATTACGAGTGAGCTGCTCTACCAACTGAGCCACGTTGGCACAGCGCCTCTTTCGAAGCGCAAGCACGCAGTATACCGAAATCGTCACGCGCCCGCAAGGGGGCACGGCGAATCCTTTATACTGTCGGCATGGCACGCGCGCAGCTCATACTCGATCGGTACCAGCCCCTTGGCGAGGCAGGCTCGGGGGGCTTCGGCACGGTCCAGGTGGCGTGGGACACCCGGATCCAGCGCAAGGTCGCCATCAAATGCATCGAGCTGGGGGAGCCGCTTCCCCGAAGGACCCGCCACGCCCCGCGGAGGGGCGCGGGGCGCCCGGAGGACCCCGCGTTGGAAGGGGGGGCGGGGCATGCCGGCGTCCAGGGGGCGCCGGATCCCGGTCCCGCTGTCCCGGATCTCGGGGATCCCGATAGGACCGTGTCGCTTGGCGGGATAGAGTCCGCCCCGACGGCGCAGCTCGCCGACGACGACGGCTACCTTGCCGCCGTGCGCGCGTTCTCGCACGTGCCGGGGTTGGACGAGGCGCGCACCGCCGCCATGCTCACCGACTACAACATCGTCTCCGTGTACGACTTCGAAGTTCAGGGCGGCATGGCGTACCTGATCATGGAATACGTCGACGGCATGGCGCTTTCCGAGCTTCTGGCGGAGTGCGGGGACCGGATGACCCTCGATGCGGTCGCCGCCGTCTTCTCCGGCGTCGCCCACGCCCTCGAGGTCGCGCACGAGAACCGGGTGCTCCACCTGGACATCAAGCCCGACAACATCCTCATCGACCGCAAGGGCAGGGTGAAGGTGACCGACTTCGGCCTGGCGAAGCTGGCGGGGGCGGCGGGGTTCGGATCGGCCGGCGGCGGCACGGTGGGCTACATGCCCCTCGAGCAGATGCGCGGCGAGAGCCTGGACGCCCGCTGCGACGAATGGGCGTTGGCATCGGTCGCCTACGAGATGCTCACGGGGACCAACCCGTTCATCGCCGACACGCTCGCGCACGCCGAGGCCGCCATCGAGGACGCGGAGCTGGTCCTCCCGTCGCTGTGCTGGGACGACCTCGACGAGCAGGCGGACGACGTCCTGTTCTACGCGCTGGATCCCTCGCGCGACGAGCGCTACGAGACGGTGGCGGATTTCGCCGAGGAGATGGAGAAGTTCCTGGGCAACGCGAAGCGGGGGACCCGGGAGCTCGCTTCGCTGGTCAACGGCGACGAGGACGAGGAGGATGCCCAGGCGCCGGACGTTGCCCCGCCCCGCGCTCCCTTGGGGGAGAGGGTCGGCCCGCGCGCCCGCGCGGTGGCGGCGCGCGCGGTGGCGGCGCTCGGATCCGCCGCCGTCGGCGCCCTGGCGTTTTCGAACATGCCCTTCTTCTCCGGCTTCGCCGCGCCCGCGTTCTGGGTTCCGGTGCTGGTCGCGGCGGCCCTGGGCGCGGCGCTCCCCTCCGTCGGGGCGCTGGCGTCCTACGCGGCGCTGGCGGCGGCGCTGATCGCCCAAGGCCAGCCCGGCGCGGGCGTGATCTTGGCGCTGGCGGCGGCGGCGTGGTGGTGGTTCGTCGGCCGCGGGGGCGCGGCGCAGGCGAATGCCGCGCTCGCCGTGCCGCTGGCGGGGGCGTTCGGGGCGAACGCCTTGGCGCCGTTGGCTGCGGGGATGGCCCTGCGGCCTGTCCAGGCGCTTGCGACCGCCGGTTTCTCGGCGGTCGTCGCCGCGGTGCTGGCGTCGTTGGGATCCGGCAACCTCATCGGATGGGATGCGCTTGCCTACTGGGATTTCGCCGGGCGCGACGTCCAAGCGTCGCTGCTCTCGCTCGCCGCGCGCCCGGAGACATGGTGCATGGCCGCGGGATGGCTCGCCGCCGCCGGCGCGCTCGCCCTCTTCCGGCTTCGGAGGACGCGCCCGTTCTCCCTGATGGGGATCGCCGCCGCCGCAGCGGCGCTCATCGCGGCGGGCTGCCTCGCGGCTTGGTTCGCGTCGGGGGGCGCGACCTGGTCGCCTTCGGCCGGGCTGCTCGTCCCCATCCTGTGCTGCTCGGCTGCAACGGCGCTGTTCGCGGTCGTTTTCCCTCCCGATCCCGGAATCGAGCGCGCCGACGCCCCCGCAGGCGAGGGGGCGCGGTAGGCCCCGACCCTGCCGTTTTCCGCCTTACGCCCGCTCCAGCAGGCCGCACACCTTCCCCAGCAGCGGCTCGAAGCTCACGCCGCGCTCTTGGAAATGGGGCTGCTTGGCGCTCACGATCATGGCGTCGTGCACCAGATCGCCCGCGAACTCCGCGGCTTCGGTCAAGCTGCGCCCGCACATGACAGCGGCCATCAGCGCCGAGCAGTACAGGTCGCCCGTTCCGTGCAGCATGTAGGGCAGGTACTCGTTGTGCACCTCGGTCAGGTTGCAGTCGGCGCCGCCGACGAAGTTTCGGATGACGTTCTCGCCGGAGCGCTGGATCCCCTTCAGGACCACGTTCTTGGCGCCTTTCGCCAGCAACGCCTCGACCAGCCTGCCCGCCTCCGCATCGTCGATGTCGACGCCGCCCCATGCGTCGCCGATGGGCTCGCCGAGGATGATGGCGGCTTCGGTGAGGTTGGGCGTGAGGATGTCGGCATCCGCCGCCAGCTGGGCCATCGCGTCGCACAGCTCGGGCGTGTAAGTGGGGTAGACCTTGCCGTGGTCGGCCATCACGGGGTCGACCACGCGAAGCGCCTTCGGGTAGGTTTCGTAGATTCCCCGGATGATGTCCACCTGCTCGGGCGCGCCCAGGAAGCCGGAGTAGACGGCGTCGATGTCGACGTCGATGCCCTTCCATGCGTTCAGGTAGTCGGGCAGGATGCCGGTCGTGTCGTGCATGTACCAGCCGGGGAACGCCGTGTGGCTGGAGAACAGCCCCGTGGGGACGGGGCACACGTCGCATCCGGCGGCGGAAAGCACGGGGATGGCGACCCCCAGCGAGCATTTCCCGTAGCCGCACAGGTCGTGGACGGCGGCGATGCGGGGGATGTAGTCGCCTTCCCGCGTGTAGAGCGCGGCGGATCCCGCTTTCGCTTCGGTGGCTTCGTTCATGACGATGGTCCTTCCCCCGAAATGCCGATGATGCCGGGCGCGCCGCGACGCATGCCGCGCGCTCGATGCGTTTGCTGCTTAGAAGGTATAGGCGCGATTTGTTGCGGTCGGGTTTCCCGGCGGCTTATTTCCCGGAATCCTCTTCATCGTCGTCGAAAATCGACCAGTCGTCCTCGCCCTTGGGGCGGTCGACGAAGATCTTGCGGGTCCTGCGCTCCATGATGATGCAGGCGATCAGGCAGATGACCAGGCCGGCGCCCACCAGGCAGCCGATCCCCGGAAACGTCTGGAAGAGAAAGTGGTATATCTGATCGAAGTCCATGGACCCTCTTCGTTCGCGGTGGCGTGTCTTCGCGCCTAGGGCGCATCAGGGGAAGTATACTGCACCGACGCCGATGTTGCGCGTTCGCGTTGCGCCGATTCGGCGCAACCGCACACTTCCTGGCAGAGGAGCCGCTCGATTTCGCGGATGTCGCCCTCGGTCTCGCACGATGCGAGGATGCGGCCGGCCACCTTCTGGAGCAGCGCGAGGTCTTCGAGCAGGCCCGCAGTCATTTTCAGCATTTTCTCTCCTTATCTCGGGAGTGTACGGCTGCGTGCGTACACCCTGCGCGCAAATGTCAATAGGCTGAACCGCATGGGGAAGCTCGCCTACGACATCGGATCGCGCATTCGCGCCCTTCGTGTGGAGAAGGGCCTGTCCTTGCGCCAGTTCGCCCTGATGACGGATCTCGATAAAAGCCATCTGTCCAGCATCGAGCGCGGGCGGATAGACCTGAAGTCCAGCACGCTCGACAAGATCCTCAAAGGCTTGGACGTTTCTCCGGCGGAGTTCTTCTCGACTGTAAGGTAAAGAACCAGGTCCGCCGAACGCCCGCACGGCGCGCTTGCCGCCGGCATCTTCGGCGCATGCATCCTAGAATCGCCTCCTGTTCCGCTTCGCCGTGTGGACGAGGTAGGCGTGCATCGCGTCCGACTCGGGCGTGCGCGGCGCGGGACTGGCGAGGTAGACCGGCACGCAGAGGCGATCCTCCCTTCGGAACGGGATCGAAAGCCCGCAGGGAGGGGCGGTCCGCAGGTACGATCCGCCTGCCACGAGGATGATCCCGCCGGCCTGCATGAACCGGATGCACGACTGGATGTCGATCCCCGCCTCGGCGAAGCGCGGCCTGACGCCGAGCGCCGCGCAGCGCTCCATCAGCAGCGACATGGCGCAGCGGATGTCGAGAGGGCGCGCCACCAGCCTGCCGTCGAGGTCCGCTAGGGCGAGGGAGTCCCTGTGCGCCAGCGGGTCGGCTTTGGACACCGCGGCGTGGATCCTCTGGGATGCGATACGGCGGCATTCGATCCCCGGCTTCTCGATCCTGCCGTGAACGACGGCGGCGTCGACGAGCCCGTTCTTCACGGCAGATGCGCAAGCATCGTTGGGATGGAAGTGCAGCCTCAGCTTCAAGCCGGGGTTGTCTTCTTCGAATCGGGCGAAATCGCCTTCGTGGAAGATCGTGCAACGATAGGGCGTCGCGGCGACGCAGAGGGAGAACGGCCCTTCGGGCGTTTGCGCCGCCCGCCGGCTTGCGGCGAGCGATGACAGGTCGTCGAGAGCCTGCAGCGCCTCCTCCGCCTGAAGCGCGAGCTCGACGGCGAAAGGAGTGGGCCGCGCCTCCCTTCCCGTTTTCACGAACAAAGGCGCAGAAAGCTCCGCCTCGAGGCTGCGTATCGCCTTGGACACCGCTTGGGGCGAGACGTACATTTTCCTCGCCGCAGCGGCGAAGCTGCCTTCCCTGATAGCTGCGGCAAGATACTTCAGCTGGCTGGGGCGCAACGGCTCACCTCTTTTGGAATCGTGCTTTTCCTTCAATGATAAACCCGTTGTTAAGGATCGTTTAAGGCATCCGGCTTCCGCTACGGCGCCCTCCGCCGCGATCTTCGTGGCGATGGCGTGCGGAATGGCGCGGCGCCTCGAATCGCCTCGAGGCGCTGCGCTATACTAGGGCACCGCGTCCGCCGCGCCGACCTGCGGCGTTCGGGCGCTGTCGAACAGACGCCATCGAAAAGCATCAGATAAGGAGCGCGATCATGCTAGACATCCGTTATGTCCGCGAGCACCAAGAGGAAGTCGCCCAGGCGATGAGGAATCGCAACGCCTCTTGGGACTCCGCGCTCTTCAGCGAGCTCGATGAGGCCCGCCGCGCCGCCATCGCCGAGGTCGAGGCGCTGCAGCAGGAGCGCAACAGCGCGTCCAAGTCCATCGGCAAGATGATGGCGGAGGGCAGAAAGGACGAGGCCGAGGCCGCCAAGGAGCGCGTGCGCGCCATCAACGACCAGATCTCCGAGCTCGACGCCCGCCGCGACGAGGTCGAGGGCAAGCTCAACGACCTCATCGCCCACACGCCCAACCTCCCCAACGAAAAGACGCCCGTCGGCAAGGATGAAACCGAGAACCCCGAGATCCGCCGCTGGGGCACCCCGCGCGATTTCGAGGCGGAGGGCTTCGAGGCCAAACCGCACTGGGATCTGGGCACCGATCTGAACATCCTGGACTTCGAGCGCGGCAACAAGCTGTCGGGCAGCCGCTTCACCGTGCTGGGCGGCTTGGGCGCCCGTCTGGAGCGCGCGCTCATCAACTTCTTCGTCGACACGCACGCCTCGCGCGGCTTCAAGGAATGGTGGCCGCCGGTGGTGGTGAAACGCCAGACCATGTTCGGCACGGGCCAGCTGCCCAAGTTCGAGGACGACGCCTACCATGTGAGCGGCGACATGTTCCTGATCCCCACCGCCGAGGTGACGCTCACCAACCTGCACGCCGGCGAGGTGCTCGACGTCGCCGACCTGCCGCTGCGCTACACCGCGTTCACCCCGTGCTTCCGCGAGGAGGCGGGCAGCGCCGGCCGCGACACGCGCGGCATCATCCGCCAGCACGAGTTCGACAAGGTCGAGATGGTGAAGTTCGCCACGCCCGAGCAGTCCGACGAGGAGCTGGAGAGCATGACCGCCGAGGCGGAGTACCTGCTCCAGCAGCTGGGCCTGCCGTACCGCGTCATCGCGCTGTGCACGGGCGATTTGGGCTTTTCCGCCCAGCAGACCTACGACATCGAAGTCTGGCTGCCCAGCTACAACGACTACAAGGAGATCTCGTCGTGCTCCAACTGCGGCGATTTCCAGGCGCGCCGCGCCAACATCAAGTACCGCGATCCCGAGAACTTCAAGGGCTCGCGCTTCCTGCACACGCTGAACGGCAGCGGCCTGCCCGCGGGTCGCACGATGGCCGCCATCATCGAGAACTTCCAGCAGCCCGACGGCACCATCCGCGTGCCCGACGTGCTGGTTCCCTACATGGGCGGCGTTGAGGTCATTGGTCCGCAAGCGTAAACCCACCCCGCGCAAGGCGAGAACCCCCCTTTCCCAGACCGCTGCCGCCGCCGAGCTGCAGGATCGGGGGAAGGGGCAGCGTCCCGCGCCCGGAGCCGAAGGCAGAGCCTCCGCGCCCTCGCAGGCCGCGGCGCCCGCTCGCGCGCACTGGGAGGCGGACGGCCCCCTCGCCGCGAAAGCCGTTGCGGCCGACGCGGCGGGCGCCCCCGCATCCGCCGCCGTTCCCGGCGAGAATCCTCCTGCATCTGCATCTGCTCCCGCTCCATCCGCCGATGCCGCGCCGCATCGCGAAGCGAACGGCGCCCCTTCCCCTGTTCAGGGGGCGGGCGGAATCGACGTGGACGACCCCTTCGAGGATGACGGGCCGGACGCGGCCGCGGCCGGGGCCGCCGCGCGGCCCGCCGCCGCCCCCCCAGCCCCCCCGCCGGGCAGCGGCCCCCGCGCCGCTGCGGGGGGTGCGTTCGCAGCGGGGGCGTTGGCGGCGCGGGGGG
>URRZ01000086.1 GCA_900550385.1 uncultured Coriobacteriaceae bacterium
TTCGCGCGCGTTTTGGTCGCGGACTTGTTCTGCCATGGCGCGCTGGCGGCGCGAAAGGGGTCGGCTTTTCCCGCCTCCCGCATCAGCCCACGCCGGCGATCTCGCATATCACGGCGCCGGCGATCATCTGTCCCATGATGGGGGGCATGTACGACGCGGTGCCCAAGTTCGACCGCTCGCTGCGCTCTGCCCCCTCGCGTGCAGGCACACGCACGGGCTCCTCGCACGAGTACAGCACGCGCAGTCCGCGGATGCCGCGCTTGCGGCCCTCCTTGCGCATGATGCGGCACAGCGGGCAGTTCACCGTGTCGTACACATCGGCGAGGCGCAGACACTCCGGATGCAGCTTGTTCGCCGCTCCCATGCTGCTGATCAGGCGGAACCCTTGCTGCTGGGCAAGCTCGGCCAGCGCCAGCTTCACCGATACCGAGTCGATGGCGTCCACCACATAGTCCAGCTGCCCGCCGTCCGCCCGCGCCCAGGCGCGCGCCTCGTCCAGCAGTCTCTCCAAGTTCTCGCGCAGCACCAGCATATGGCGCGTCTCCACGGCGACCAAGGGGTTGATGTCGGCCACCATGGCGCGCATGGCATCCACCTTGCGCCGACCCAGCGTGCTGTGAAAGGCGATGGCCTGTCGGTTGATGTTGCTCGCCTGCACGATGTCGCGATCCACCAGGAACAGGCGCCCCACCCCGCCGCGCGCGAGCGCCTCGACGCAGTTCGACCCCACGCCGCCCAAGCCCAGCACGACAACGTGCGCCGCAGCCAGCCGCTCCATGCCGTCGCGCCCCATCACCAGCGTCAGCTTCTCGGTGGCTGCCCCCTCCGAAGCGGGCGCGGCGTCGGCGGGCTCCAGCACCGCGGGACGCGCGGCCCCTGCCGCTTCGCCGCTCATCGCAGGAACGCCTCCCACGCATCCGCCTCGCGCTGCGCCTGCGCGAACCCGCGCGCGAAGCTGGCCTCGAGCTTGGCGCGGTCGGTCTCCTTGTTCGACACATCCATCGACTCGGGGTAGAACACGCAGGCGGCGCCCGCCTTCTCCAAGCGCTCCACCTCGTCGCACAGCTCGTTGTAGGGCTGCCAGCGCTCGATGGTGCGCTGCGCGACCAGCGGGTGCTTGCGGAACATCAGCTTCAGCGCCTGGGCCAGGGCGCCGGATAGCGGCTTCTTGCGGTACCTGCGCGGGCGGGTGCGCACGATGAAGAAGCGCTCGAACCCGTCGCGGCGCGCCGCCTCCAGGCAGATGCCCCAGCTGGTGCCCATCCCGCCGTCCATGTAGGTGCGCCCGTCGATCGGCGTGGGCGGCATGAAGAACGGCATGGTGGACGACGCGCGCACGCGCAGCCCCATGTCGCGCGGCGTGGGCATGTCGGCCTTCGTCCACGCCACGGTCTCGCCCGTATCCCAGTCGAAGGCCTCGATGTGCAGGTCGGCGGGGTTGGCGCGGAACACGTCCCATTTGAACGCCATGACGTCGTCGGTGCCCAAAAGCTCCTCCGCCAGCCCCTCGTACAGGTGCGCCGCGTTGAAGTAGCCGCGGCCGGCCAGCAGCGTGCCGATGCCGCCGAACTGCGGGTCGTCCACCAGATCGACGAACGACGCCTTGGTGCGCGGGATGTCGCGCGAGAGGTAGTTGACGGTATGGCTCGACCCGGCGGAGATGCCGTACACGCGCGGGAAGTTCAGCCCGCGCTCGAGCAGCGTCGCCATCGCGCCGGCGGTGTAGCTGGCGCGCATGCCGCCGCCTTCGATGATGAGGGCGACGTCGGGGACGTTGATGGAGAGGTCCGCCGCCGCTTCGGGCAGGGCGATGGGCTCCGGCGCCGCCGCTTGCGGGGCCGCAGCCGGGGTCTGTGATGGTTTCGAAGTATCCATGCAACGCAGTATAGCCGCTCGGCCGGCGCTACAATACGGATCATCGTGAAGAAACCGAGGAAGATCGGCCGCGCCGGGCGCATCCGGCGCGGCCGCGAGGAAGGCGCCATGGCAGACAGCCCCCGCGAACCGAAGCACCGCCCGATCCCCGAGAGCCTGCTGTGCAGGATCGCCGCCCAGTACGGCGACGAGGAGGCCCCAGGCATCCTGGAGGGCTTCGCCGCCCAGCGCGCCGTGACGTTGCGGGCGAACGCGCTGAAGGCCGATCGGGGCGCCGTCGCGCGGCAGCTCGATGAGGCCGGCATCGCATGGGAGCCCTCCCCCGCACCGGCCCTCGCCGACGCCTTCGTCATCCGCGGCGCGCGCGAGGACGCCGTCCGCGCCCTCCCCGCCTATGACGCGGGCGAGCTGTACCTGCAAAGCCTCTCCGCCATGCTGCCCGCCATCGCGCTCGACCCGAAACCCGGCGAGAACATCCTGGACATGGCGGCGGCGCCCGGCGGCAAGACATGCCACATGGCGGCGCTCTCAGGCGGCGGGGCGCTCATCACCGCCTGCGAGAAGAACCACGTGCGCGCCGAGCGGCTGCGCTACAACCTGGCCAAGCAGGGCGCCTCGCGCGTCAGCGTGATGGAATGCGACGCGCGCAAGCTGGACGAGTTCTTCAGCTTCGACAAGATCCTGTTGGACGCCCCCTGCAGCGGCTCGGGCACCGTGCAGGCCTCGGGCGGCTCCTGCAAGACCGGCTTCTCCGACGAGCTGCTCGCCCGCAGCGTGAAGGCGCAGCGGGCGCTTCTGGAGAAGGCGCTCGCCATCCTGAAGCCGGGCGGCCTTCTGGCCTACGCCACGTGCTCCATCTTGGAGGACGAGAACGAGCGCCTGGTCGAGCGCGTGCTGGACGGTTGGAGCGGCAAGGCGGCGAAACCGCGCAAGGGCAAGGGCGCCGCGTGCAAGGCCGAGCTGGAAATCGAGCCGCTGCCCGACGGCCTGCTGGACGGCGTGCCGACGCTGCCCTGCCGCCTGCCGGGCGCGGCGGTGGTCCGCCCGACGGAGCTGTTCGAGGGGTTCTTCCTCGTGCTCATCCGGAAGGGGCGCTAGGCGCCCGGAAGCGAGGGCGATCAGCCCCCGTCGACTCCATGGACGCTCGAGCACACGCTGGATCGCGATGCGGGCTGCGCCCTCCGTCGAGCCGCGGCAGCGGCCTCGGGAGGGCGCGGGATCAGTCTCCGAACTCGAACAGATCCTCCAGGAAGCTGCCAGGCTTCTTCTTTTTCTTCTTCTTGTAGTCATCGCGGTAGCGGTCGTACTCGCGGTCATAGTCATAGCCGCGATCGCGGCCCTTTTCCTTGCCGCGGCCGCGATCATCCCAGCCGAGATCGTCCCGGGAGGGCGCTGCCGCAGCGGGCGTCGAGCGCTCGATGATCTTGTCCAGCTCGCCTCTATCGAGCCAGACGCCCCGGCATTGCGGGCAATAGTCGATCTCGATGCCCTGCCTCTCGCTCATCAGCAGGTCGACGTTGCAAATGGGGCATTTCATCGGGGTTCCTCCTTCGCGGACGGGGACGTGGCGCCTTCGGCGGCGGCTCCGACACCACGAGTATACCCGCCCGATCAGGTCCCTTCCGCCAACGGTTACCCCGCCGTAACCATCCCGCGCCGAAACCGCGGGGAATCTGCGGCGGATGGGCGTGAAGGGCAGGCGGCATCCGAAGGAGACGTGAGATCCGAACCCATCAGATACGCGAAAGATGCGAACGGTCGGCGCGAAAGCCCATGGCGCTAGCATGATTCCCGTCGGGGATGCCGCAGGGGCATCCAGAGGCGGGGCGGCGCATCCGAGTCGGACGGGGGCGCGCGCAACGTCGGGCGGCATCCCACGGCGCCAGGAATCCGCAGCGGCGGGCCGATGCGCCCGCCGCGAGAAGGAGGGGGATCCATGCGTCGGCTCCTTGCGAAGGGAATCGGGCCCGCACGGGCCATCGGGATCATCGGCATCGTCGCGCTGCTGCTCGCATGCGCGCTCCTGCTGGCAGTCGCCCCGAAGCCGCCTGCCGGCCTCGCCTCCAGCGCCGTCAACAGCGGCGATCCGTTCGAGAACGGCGACTTCACCTGGGACGGCAACACGCAGACGTACCGGATCGCCGGCATGGGCATCCGCGTGGGCGACATCTGGGAATCCGGCCGTCCGGGAAACGCCGGGCCGTTCCCCTACCCCGATTGCCTCTCGCGCGCATACGAGCTGAGCCAGCAGGGCATCGGCGGCGGGAACTTCCCGGGATGGGGCGTGTCCACATTCGACTACGGCAGCGTCTCGGTCGTCCGCAACGACCGGGGCATCGTCTTTTCCGAGCTGCCCGACTGGGGCTGGTGCGCCCAATCGACCAACGACACGACCATACCCGACGAACGCGACGCGCGGCTCATCCTCGTCGAGGAGGAGTCGTGGTGGGACGACGAGGCCGGCGTCTACCACGGCTGCTTCGCCCTGCTGGTGGACAACGGCCACGAGCACGGCGTATGGGACCAGGCGACGATAGGCGGCTCCTACGTTTGGGCCGAATGGCAGGTCTACGGGAAGGTGCGGGTGGAGAAGAGCAGCGCGCTGCCGCAGACGACCGACGGGAACGCGTGCTACTCCCTCGAAGGGGCAGAGTACGGGATCTACGGCACGCGCGAGGCTGCGCAGGCCGGCGAGGGCGCGCTCGCGACGCTCGCCACCGACGCGGAAGGCTCCGCGACCTCCGATGAGCTGCCGCCCGGAACCTACTACGTGCGGGAAGGGAAGGCCTCGCCCGGTTACGCCGTCGACGGGAAGGTCCATGAAGCGGAGGTGGAAGGCGGGAAGACCGCCGTCCTCCGGCTCGACGAGATCCCGCAGAGCAACCCCGTCGAAATCGTGGCGGCGAAGGTCGACGGGGAGACCGGCGAGGCGTCCCCGCAGGGGTCGGCGACGCTCGGGGGAGCCATCTTCCTCGTGCGCTACTACGACGGATCGTTCCGCACGGCGGAGGAGGCCGAAGCGTCGGGGGCGGCCGAAAGAAGCTGGACCGTGTCCACCGACGAGCACGGCGAGGCGCGGCTGGACGCCGGGCACCTCGCGGAAGGGGACGCGCTCTACCTCGACAGCGCGGGAAACCCGACGCTGCCTTTGGGAACCGTCCTCATCCAGGAGGTCGCCGCGCCCGAAGGGTACCTGCTCCCCGACCCGAACCCCGTCCACATCCGCGCGATCGATGCCCAAGGCGCGGCGGAGACGGTGAGCTCCTTCGAAGCGCCCGTCAACGAGGAGAACCCCATCCGCGGCGGGGCGGCGCTGCGCAAGGTGGATGCGGAAACCCCCGACGGCGCCGCCCAAGGAGCGGCAACGCTCGACGGCGCGGTGTTCCGCATCGTCAACCGGTCGGATCATGCCGTCGTCGCGAACGGCGAGACGGTGGCGCCCGGCGAGCCGATAGCCGATTTCACGACCGCCGACGGCGCCTTCGAGACGCGCGCGGACCTGCTCCCCTACGGCTCGTACTCCATCGAGGAGATCGGGGCGCCGGGAGGCTACCTCGGCTCCGACGAGGTGCTCGGGTTCTCCATCGAGGAGGACGGCCAGGTGGTCCGCTTCGAGGAGGGAGGCTCCTACGCCGACAGCGTGAAGCGGGGCGATCTGGAGTTCCGGAAGAAGGACCAGGCGACCGGCACCGTGCTGGGCGGCGTGCCGTTCCGCATCTCCTCGGAAACCACCGGCGAGGCGCACATCCTGGTGACCGACGCGAACGGCTACGCCTCGACCTCGTCGGAATGGAACAGGCACAGCGTCCGCACCAACGCGAACGATGCGGAGGGGGAAGAAGGCTTCGACGAGGCCGCGGGGATCTGGTTCTCCGGAACGGACGGCTCCACGGGCGCGCCCGTCGACGACGGGCGCGGGGCGCTCCCCTACGACACCTACACGATAGAGGAGCTGCCGTGCGCGGCGAACGAAGGCAGGCAGCTGGTGGCCCAGCGCGGGATCGCCGTCACGCGGGATGGCGCGACCGTCGATCTGGGAACCATCGACGACCCCCGGGCGTCGATCGGGACCGAGGCCCGCGACGGATCCGACGGCGACCACGTGCTGGCGGCGGAAGGCCGCATCCGCATCGTCGACCGCGTGCTGTATTCGGGGCTCGTGCCGGGGCGCGAATACACGGCATCCGGCGTCCTCATGGACAAGAGCACGGGAGAGCCTGCGGATTTCGGGAACGGGCCCGTCACGGCGGAGGCGTCCTTCACGCCATCTTCCCCGAACGGCTCGGTCGAAGTGACGCTCGAGGCGGAGATCCCGCCGTCCGCGGCAGATGCGGCGGGCGGATCGCCGGCGGCGGCGGAAACCCCGGCTACGGAGACGAATGAGGCGTAATACGCGGGAGCGTCGTCTATGGAGGCGGGGGCGGCCGCCTCCCCGGCCGAGGACGGGACTGCTCCCGCGCCATCCGACCAGGCGGAATCCGGGGATCTCGGCCTGGTCGTGTTCGAGGAGCTCCTCTGCGACGGCAGGCTGGTCGCCGAGCACAAGGACCTGGACGATTCCGGGCAAAGCCTGCTTGCCGTCCGCGCGCCGAAGGCGTCGGAGCAGCCGGGCGAGCCCGCCGGATCCGAGCCGGCGGGGCATTACGACAAGATGGGCTACGCCGCCCATCTGCCCTTCGCCCTCTGCGGCGCGCTCGCCGTCGCAGGCTGCGGCGTCGCCGGCTGGGGGCTGGCGGCGCGCCTTTTCGCGCCGGAATATCTGCATATTGTGGCCGGCCCTCTGCTGCGCCGTCTGCGGAAAAAGTGACATGATGCGCCTGGCCGTATCCGCCGGCCGGAGGAGGTGAAAAGTGCTCCAGGTCATACGCGCCCGCAAGGCTGGTTTCTGCATGGGGGTAGCCATGGCGCTGCGCAAGCTTGACGAGGCGGTGGACGCCCGCCCGTGCGGCAGGGTGGCGACCCTTGGCGAGATTATCCATAACCCTCAGGTGCTGGAAGAGTATGCCGCGCGGGGTGTCTCCTGCCTGCGTTCGCCGGAGGAGGCTCTGCCCGGACAGGTCGTGCTGATCCGCGCGCATGGCGTTCCCCGCGATACGGAGGCCGCTTTGCGTTCACGGGGGGTCATCGTGATTGACGCCACCTGTCCGCGCGTGAAGGCCGCCCAACTGGCCATTGCCGAAGCCACGGCGGGGGGGCTGCCGCTGCTGCTGTATGGAGAGGCGGAACATCCGGAGGTCAAGGGGCTGCTTTCCTACGCGCACGGGCATCGGCATGTATTCGGCAATGTGGAGGAGCTTGCCCGTTCCCTTGCCGGACTGGAACAGGGAACGGACATCGTCCTGGCCGCGCAGACCACGCAGGATCGCCGCCAGTTCGAGACCTTGCGCGCCGAACTGGATCAGCATATGGATACGAGTGTCCGGGTACTGGATACCATTTGCGATGCCACGCGCCAGCGGCAGGAGGAGGCTCAGGAACTGTCGGACCGGGTGGACGCCATGGTCGTGGTGGGCGGCCGCAGCAGCGGAAATACCCGCAGGCTGGCGGAGCTGGCGGCGCGCCGGGTGCCCGCCTTTCTCGTGGAAACGGCGGAAGAGCTGGAACCGGAAAAATTTGCGGGATTTTCCGTCATAGGTCTAACGGCCGGAGCATCTACGCCGAAAAGACTTGTTAATGCCGTTGAAAAACGGTTGTCCGAGTTCTGAGAGAATACCTCGCGGAGGCAACATGTCGCAGACGAATATTTTGCTGGAGGCCGGCACCAACGAGCTGGAAATCGTCGAATTTTTCCTTGACGAGCCGGGAGACGACGGCAAGCCCTACCGGGGCTATTACGGCGTCAATGTGGCCAAGGTGCTGGAAATCATTCAGATGCCCAAGATCACGAGTCTGCCCGAGGTTCAGGACCCTTCCGTTCTTGGCGCGTTCAATCTGCGTTCCCATATCATTCCCCTGGTGGATCTTTCCCTCTGGCTGGGCAAGGCTCCGGTCGAGCACAGGGAAGCTCCCAAAGTTATTGTGACGGAGTTCAACAGCGTCACCACGGCGTTTCAGGTGGCGGGGGTCAACCGCAGCCACCGCATCAGCTGGGAAGAGGTCGAGCCGCCCAGCAAGTATGTGGCCATGGTGTCCAAAAGCAATATCACCGGCGTGGTCAAGATGGAGAACCGCATCATTTTCCTGCTGGATCTGGAAAATGTGGTGGCCAAGCTGAATCCTTCCCTCGGGTTGAGGCTGGATACCGCCATCGACTGGGGCAGCGAGGAGTGCTATCGCGCGCTGGTGGCCGATGATTCCACCCTGATCCGTGAAATGCTCAAGGATCTGCTGCAGAAGGCCAACTTTGAGGTGGAAGCGGTGACC
>URRZ01000087.1 GCA_900550385.1 uncultured Coriobacteriaceae bacterium
AAAGACTGAAAACGCTTAAACGAAAAGCCCGGCGGGAGCACCTTCGTGCTGCCCGTCGGGCCATAGAATCAAGAATTCACGAATTACTGATTCTCTTTTGCAACAGCTACGAGCTGAGCAAATGCCTTCTCATCGGAGATGGCGAGGTCAGCCAGCATCTTGCGGTTGACTTCAACGCCAGCCTTCGTCAGGCCGTTGATGAGCTTGCTGTAGGAGATACCGTTCGTACGTGCAGCAGCATTGATACGAGCGATCTAGAGGCGACGGAAGTTGCCCTTCTTCGCACGGCGGTCACGACGCGCGTAGTAGAGCGCCTTCATGACGGTCTCGTTTGCTTTCTTGAACTGTTTGCTCTTGGAACCCTTGTAGCCCTTTGCGAGCTTCAGGATCTTCTTATGACGTCTATGTGCAGTCACGCCGACTTTTACTCTTGGCATGTTCTAACGTCCTCCTCTAATTAGTCCTGAATCAGGTACTTGATCCGCTTCATGTCGGTCTTGTCGACCAGCGCGGCCTGTCCGGCTGCCAAGCGGGCGACCGGCACGCGGTAGGGCGAGCAGCTGACGTAGTCCAGCCCGATCTTATCGAAGGTGTGGATGGACTCGGGGTCGCCGCCATGCTCGCCGCACACGCCGCAGGTGATGTCGGGGTTGCCCTGATGGCCCAGCTTCACGCCCATCTCCACCAGCTTGGCGACGCCCTCGTCGATGGTGGCGAAGGGGTTGCGCGGCAGCAGGTGCTGCTCGAGGTACTGCGGGATGAACTCGGCCTCGACGTCGTCGCGGCTGAAGCCGAACGTGGTCTGAGTGAGGTCGTTGGTGCCGAAGCTGAAGAAGTCGGCCTGCGTGGCGATCTCGTCGGCCGTCACGGCGGCGCGCGGCAGCTCGATCATGGTGCCCACGGGGATGTCCAGCTCGACGCCCTCGGCGGCGGCGACTTCCTCGATTGCCTGCTCGGCGACGGCGCGCAGCTTCTCCAGCTCCGCCTTCACCGACACCAGCGGGATCATGACCTCGGGCTTCGGGTCGAGGCCCTCCTTCTTCAGGCGAGCGGCCGCGGTGGCGATGGCGCGCACCTGCATCACCGGCAGGATGGGGTAGACGATGCCCAAGCGGCAGCCGCGCAGGCCCAGCATCGGGTTGGCTTCGCTCATGGAGTCGATCTGCTCCATCAGGCGCGTCTTCTCGGCGATGACGGCGCGATCCCCGCCGGTGGCCTCCAGCTTGGCGATCTCGACGTCAAGGGCGCGCGGGCTCTCCAGGAACTCGTGCAGCGGCGGGTCGAGCAGGCGCACGATGACCGGCAAGCCGTCCATCGCCTTGAACATGCCGTAGAAGTCGCCCGTCTGGGCCGTGAACAGATCCGCCACGGCGTGCTCGCGGATGTCCTCGTCGTCGTTGAGGATGAAGGTCTGGATGATCTGCTTGCGATCGCCCAGGAACATGTGCTCGGTGCGGCACAGGCCGATGCCCTCGGCGCCGAAGCTGCGCGAGAGCTCCGCGTCCTCGGGGTTGTCGGCGTTGGCGCGCACGCCCAGCGTGCGGAACTCGTCCGCCCACTCCAGGATCGTGTCCAAATCGCCGGTGAGCTCGGGCATGACCAGGTCGACCGCACCCAGCACCACGATGCCCTGCGTGCCGTCGATGGAGATCATGTCGCCTTCGTGGATGACCACGTCGGTGCCGGCGACCGCCGCCTGCTTCTTCTCGGCGTCGATCTTGAGCGCCTCGGCGCCGCACACGCACGGAGCGCCCATGCCGCGCGCGATGACCGCAGCGTGGGAGGTCTTGCCGCCATGGCTGGTGAGGATGCCCTCGGCGGCGATCATGCCGGCCAGGTCGTCGGGCGTGGTCTCCCAGCGCACCAGCACGCACTTACGCCCCGCCTCGGCAGCTTCGACGGCGTCGGCGGCCGAGAACACGGCCTCGCCCACGGCGGCGCCGGGGCTGGCGTTCAGGCCGCGCGCGATGACGTCGTATTCGGCGTCCTTGTCGAACTGCGGATGCAGCAGCTGGTCGAGCTGCTCGGGGTTGACGCGCATGACGGCCTCTTCCTTGCTGATGAGGCCCTCCTTCACCATCTCGATGGCGATGTGCAGCGCGGCGGCGGCGGTGCGCTTGCCCACGCGGGTCTGCAGCATCCACAGCTTGCCCTGCTCGATGGTGAACTCGATGTCGCACATGTCGCGGAAGTGGTTCTCCAGCGTCACGAACACTTCCTCGAGCTCGCGGCCGGCCTCTTCCAGGCCCTCGACGTTCTTCAGGTCGGCGATGGGGCTGGTGTTGCGGATGCCGGCGACGACGTCCTCGCCCTGCGCGTTCACCAGGTAGTCGCCGTAGAACTCCTTCTCGCCGTTGGCGGGGTTGCGCGTGAACGCGACGCCGGTGGCGGAGGTGTTGCCCTTGTTGCCGAAGACCATGGACTGCACGTTGACGGCGGTGCCCAGATCGTCGGAGATCTTGTTCTGCTTGCGGTACAGCGTCGCGCGCGGGTTGTTCCAGCTGCCAAACACGGCCTCGATAGCCAGCTTCAGCTGCGCCATCGGATCCTGCGGGAACTCGATGGCGCCGTCGACCACCAGCTCGGGGTGCTCGTCGGCCGAGACGTTCTCGGAGAAGATGCCCTTGAACTCGCGGACCAGCTCCTGCAGGTCCTCGGCGGAAAGGTCGGTGTCGGATGCCGCGCCGCGCACGTTCTTCATGGCGGTGATGGCGTTCTCGAACAGGTCGCCGTCAAGGCCCATCACCACGTTGGAGAACATCTGGATGAAGCGGCGGTAGCTATCCCATGCGAAACGGGGGTTGCCGGTCTGCTTGATCAGGCCGTTGATGGACTGGTCGTTCAAACCGAGGTTGAGCACGGTGTCCATCATGCCCGGCATGGACATCGGCGCGCCGGAGCGGACGGAGACCAGCAGCGGATCCTCCGCGTCGCCGATCTTCTTGCCCATGCGGCGTTCGAGGTCGAGGCGGTACTCGTGGATGGTGTCGAGAGCGCCGTCGGGCCACACGTTGCCGGCGTTGGCGTACTCCATGCACGTCTGGCACGAGATCGTGAAGCCGGGAGGCACGGGGAGGCCGATGTTGGCCATCTCCGCGAGGTTCGCGCCCTTGCCGCCAAGGATCGCCTTCATGTTGGTGTTGCCCTCGGTAACGTTGTTGCCCTGGGCGTCTTTGCCGAACGCGTAAACACGCTTGACTTCTTCGGTCACCACATTTTCTCCTTAAAACGCGACTGCCCTGCGCCCGCCGAGCGACCAGCCCGTTGGGCATTTATTGCATTACGCCTGATGACGGATGCACGCGCACATAGTAACGCAAAATCTCCTGAGCGGTTTCCTCAAGGGCCTTATTTTCGGTGTGCACCACGATGCAGCCCAGTTTGCGCATGAGCGCGCGGGCGCGTTCGAGATCCTGGTAGACGTATTCGGGATCGGCGTAGGTCGAGGCGACGCCGGTGGCGTTGCCCAAGCGGCGGCGGCGGATGCCCACCAGCACGTCGGGCGTCGTCATGAGACCGAACAGGCGCGTCCGATCGACGTCGTACACCTCGCGCGGCGGCTCGGTGGAGGGGTCCAGCGGGATGTTGGCGACCTTGTAGCCCTGCTGGGAAAGGTAGATGGACACCGGCGTCTTCGAGGAGCGGGAGACGCCCAGAAGCACGATGTCGGCGCGGGTGAGGTCCTGCGGGTTGCGCCCGTCGTCGTGGGCGATGGTGAACTCCAGCGCCTCGACGCGCTGGAAGTAGTGGCTGTCGACCGTGTGGAGGCTTCCGGGAAGCCCCGCCGGGCAGCGGCCGGACAGCTCCGATATCGCCTCGACCGCATCGGTCATCAGATCCACGATGAACAGGTCGTCGTCATCTTGGGCGTATTCGATGAGGAGGTTTCGCAGCTTGCGGTCCACCAACGTGAAGAACACCAGCAGACGGGAATCGCCGGTGCGCTCGAACTGGACCGCCTTGTGCATGTCGATGAAGGCCTTGATGTCGGCGAAGCGCTTGGCCTTGGACATGACCTCCAGCCTCGGGTTTGTCTCGCCGAACTGCGCCGCGGCCGCACGGGCGACGGCCTGCGCCGTCACGCCGACCGAGTCGCTGATCACGTAGATGGTGGGAAGCGGGTTGGTGATGCTCTCCCCCGCCTGCAGGTCCTGATCCATGGGCTTACCCTTCTCCTTTTTCCAACATGGGAGGAATTATAGGCTGTAAGCGGTTTCGGCGGTAGTGAGGTGCGGAGATGGGAAAGTCAGCGAGCGCGGTTCTGGCGGGTGCAGATGACGTGAAAGCCCGCTGCGATTGGACTTCGGTCCATCGCAGCGGGCTTGAACGTCAGCTGCGCCGCCAGAACCGCGCGCAGCGTCGGCAAGTTCCGCCGGTCGGCAGACCGGCGGAACCTCCTATCGCGCCATTTTGCCGAAGTCGGCGACGCCTTGGAAGACGCCGACGAAGCGGTTGAGCAGGCGCAGGCGGTTCTCGCGGAGCTTCTGGTCCTCGTCCATGACCATGATGCGCTCGAAGAACAGGTCGACCGGCTTGCGCAGGCCGGCGAGCTCGGCGAGCGCCTCGCGGTAATCGTCGCCTTCCAAAGCGCGAGCGACGCGGCCCTCGGCCTGGACGACGGCGCAGAACAGCGCGTGCTCCACCTCGTTGATGAGGCCCTCGTCGACGTCGGTGCCGAGCGAGGCGTCGCGCAGGTTGTTGGCGCGCGCGTAGGCGGTCGCCAGATCGTCGAACGTCTCGGGCGCGTTCTTGCGGGCATCCTCCAAAGCGCGCACGCGGCGCAGGATCTCGGCGGGCTCGTCCACGCCAACCGCCAGCACGGCGTCGATGGCATCCGCCTCGCAACCGGAATCGCGCAGCATGACGCGGGTGCGCGTGACGAAGAAGTCGGTCACCGCAGCGCGCACGGCTTCGCGATCGAAGGAGATGCCGTCGGCCTCGAACGAGTCGAGGGCGCAGTCGATGGCGTCCATCAGCGACACGGGAAGCCCGGCCTCTAAGATGGCGATGATGCCCAAGGCGGCGCGGCGCAGGGCGAACGGGTCGGACGAGCCCGTGGGCCCCTGATCGACCGCGAACAGGCCGCAGATGGTGTCGAGCTTGTCGGCCATCGCGACGACCTTGCCAACCGCGGATTCCGGCAGCTCGTCGCCGGCGAAGCGCGGGCGATAGTGATCGGCGATCGCCTGGGCCACCTGGGCGGTCTCGCCCGCAGCGGCCGCATAGTAGCTGCCCATGATGCCCTGGACGCTGGTGAACTCCACCACGGCGCCGGTCACCAGGTCGGCCTTGCACAGGTGCGCGGCGCGCACGGCGTCAGCGGCATCCTGCGTTGCAAGCCCGGCCTGCGCGGCAAGGTGGCCCGCCAGCTTCTCGATGCGGGCGGTCTTGGCGCGCACGGTGCCCAGCTGCTCTTGGAACACGACGGCATCCAAGCGCTCGACGTAATCCTCGAGCGGACGGCGCAGATCCTCGTCGTAGAAGAACTTCGCATCGTAGAGACGGGCCGCCACGACGCGCTGGTTGCCGTCGACGATGTTGGCCTCGAAGGCGGGGTCGCCGTTGGAGGTGATCAGGAACTTGTTGGTGAGCGAGCCATCAGCGTTGAACAGCGGGAAGTAGCGCTGGTGCATCAGCATCGCGTCGACCGTGATCTCCTTGGGAACCGCCAGGAACAGCTCGTCGAAGGAGCCCACCATGACGGTCGGGAACTCGGTGAGGTTGACGACCTCCTCCATCGTCTTGGCGGGAAGCTCGGCCACCAGGCCGGTCTCCTTCTCGATGCGGGCGACCTGCTCGCGGATGGACGCCTCGCGCTCCGCCTCGCTGGGAACGACCTTGGCGCCGCGCAGCACGTCGATGAGCTGGTCGGCGGACGCGACCTCGTGTGGGCCGGGCGCCAGGAAGCGATGGCCGCGCGTGGTGCGGCCGGATTCCAGGCCGGCGAACGCCACGGGCACCACCTCGTCGTCCAGCAGCGCCAAAAGCCAGCGGACGGGGCGGCTGAACTGCTCGCGGCGGCTGCCCCAGCGCTGGGTCTTGGGCCACGGGATGGCCGTGATGAGGTCCGTCAGGATGGCGGGCAGAAGATCCGCCACCGCCTGCGCGGGATTGCGCTTGACGGCCCACACGTACTCCGTGCCGTTTTCGTCACGACGCTCCAGGTCGGCGGCGTCGACGCCCTTGCCGCGCGCGAAGCCCAGCGCGGCCTTGGTGGGGTTGCCGTCGGCGTCGAAGGCGATCTTGGCGGACGGGCCGCGGAACTCCTCGACGGACTCCTCGGTCGACTCCGGCAGGCCCTCAACGACGACGATCAGGCGGCGGGGCGTGGTGAACGTGGAAACCTCGTCGAAGGAGATGCGGGCGTCGGAGAGCGCCCCCTCCATCAAGCCGCCCAGCTTGGTCGTGGCGGCATGGAGGTCGAACGCGGGCAGCTCCTCGGTGCCGATCTCGAAAGCGAGCGTCTTATTCGCCATCGTCGGCCTCCTTCCCTTCCTCGGAAGCGGGCGCGGCGTCGCGCTGGTAGCCGGTTGCCCCCTCGGCGGCGACCGTCTCCAGGTAGCTGGCGCAGCACGCCTTGGCGATGGTGCGCACGCGCAGGATGTAGCCCATGCGCTCGGTGGCGGAGATCACGCCGCGCGCATCCAGCAGGTTGAACGCGTGGCTGCACTTCAGAACGTAGTCGTAGGCGGGCAGCGGCAGCCCGGCGGCCAGCACGCGGTTGCACTCCGCCTCGTAGCGATCGAACTCCCCGAACAGCAGCTCGGTGTCGGCCACCTCGAAATTGTAGGCACTGAACTCGCGCTCGTTCTCCAGGAACACGTCGCCGTAGGTGAACACGGTGCCGTCGGCCCCGCGGCTCCACACGATGTCGTAGACGGAGTCGACGCCCTGGATGTACATCGTCAGGCGCTCCAAGCCGTAGGTGATCTCGGCGGGCACCGGATCGCATTCGAAGCCGCCCACCTGCTGGAAGTAGGTGAACTGCGTCACCTCCATGCCGTCGATCCAGACCTCCCAGCCCAGGCCCCAGGCACCCAGCGTCGGGCTCTCCCAGTCGTCCTCGACGAAGCGCACGTCATGCTGCTCCACATCGATGCCGATGGCGCGCAGGCTTTCCAGGTACAGATCCTGCACGTTGTCCGGGGAGGGCTTCAGCAGCACCTGGAACTGGTAGTAGTGCTGCATGCGGTTCGGGTTTTCGCCATAGCGGCCGTCAGCCGGTCGGCGGCACGGCTGCACATAGCACGAACGCCAGGCGTCGGGGCCCAGCGAGCGCAGCGTGGTGGCCGTGTGGAACGTGCCCGCGCCTACTTCGTTGTCGTAAGGTTGCATAACAACGCAGCCGTTGTCTGCCCAGTAGCGCTGCAGTCGCAGGATGATCTCCTGGAACGTGGGCGCCTCGGGCCTGGGAGCTTTGCTCATTTACAGCACTCCTATATGGTTGAGGGGCCAATAGATCGCGACAGCGCGGCCGGTGACGGTTTTGCTGTCGATGGGTCCGAAATAACGGGAATCCGCAGAATCGGTTCGATTATCTCCCATTACCCAAAGATAGCCTTCGGGAATGGTATAGGGATAGCTTATAGAAACATTCGCCGCAGTTTTCAGCGGCTCGGAGGGCTTGCCTTCGGTATAGGGCTCGTTTTGCGCCACGCCGTCGATATACACGGTACCATCGATGAGGTCGACCGTTTGGCCGCCCGTGGCAATAACGCGCTTGATAAGCGTGCGACCCGCAATTTCAGGGTCTTCGAACGTCACGATGTCGCCGGCCTGCGGCTCGTGCGTGTAATAGGTGATTTTCTCGGACCACACGTTGTCGCCCACTTCAATGGTGTCTTCCATAGAGCCCGAGGGAATCGTGTACGGGCATACCACGAAGTTTTGGAGCAGCCACACCAGACCGATTACAAAAACGATGTAGAACACCCACGAGAGCGCTTTGCGCAAACCCCCACCGGCGCTTGAGCCATGCTGGCCATAAGCCATGAAACGTGCATCCTCTCAAATAAAAAGGCGCCCCGTTAGGCGCCTTCGATTGTGCCATCGCGCAATGATAGCAAAAAAGCCCGCTCGGCTTGCGAAACATTGGCACTCTCCAACAAATCGGGACGCAAGCGTGCCGTGCGAATGAGCGATTGCTGGCGACGCCACGCATCGACCTTGCCATGGTCGCCCGACAACAGCACACTGGGAACCTCCATACGGCGGATATTCGCGGGGC